>NZ_SZZX01000002.1:0-159231 GCF_009830015.1 Pantoea sp. Mhis
GCCTGGTAGCATTAGCGCAGTAGAACCACCTGAAACCATTCCGAACTCAGAAGTGAAATGCTGTAGCGCCGATGGTAGTGTGGGGTTTCCCCATGTGAGAGTAGGGAACTGCCAGGCATTAATTAATCATTCTATGTTTTATATATTTATATACATATACTGTATATTTATAATGTGTTATGTACATTACTTTGCTTAGAGCAAATATTTAATTTTTAGAAGATTATAAAATTAAATAATAGCAATTCAAACCAAATAATCGAATACTAAATTTTTTAGAACGATTAATATCTACGTTAATTGAGTGATTATGATTTATAATCATTGTTTTTATTTATATTTTGTTTTTATCAACTAATCTAATTATATATAGGTTAAGATTAAGAATAAATATTGTTCTTAATATTTTCTAAGATACTAGATTATATCTAATATATATAACAGTTTTCATATTAGTTTTAAATTAATTCAAGATAGATAAGAATAATCTCAATTCTATTAAATTTTTATTTTTTATATTTGATAATTTAGCATATATATTATGTAATATACTACATAATTAATTTTATCTGTAAGTAAATTAATCATCTATAAGTAAAATCTTAATTTATCAAAAATAAAATTCAAAATACTAATATATATTAAAAATATTTTTATAGTATCATTATAATATCAGTAACATTTAAATACTTTTAAAGTAAGCAAAAGATTTTTATGCATATTGTAATAATGTGTTAAATGTTTTCATTTATTAAAGTTTTGTTATTAATATAACAATTTACTAGATTGTGTAAAAAAGTAATAATTATAGTCAATGTATAAAAACAATATAATATCCTAAAAATTAAATATTATTAGTAAATAGCTACTAAATTACTATAAAAGACGATATTGAAAATAAATTTTTAGTATAGAATTGTTGTTCTATATAATTTAACTTTTATAATATTAATATGTTATAAAAGTTATATCTTTAAAAGATGAAGATTTCATAGAAGTGTGCTATACATAATAGCATATCAAAAATATAAAAAATACCCATATTATATGGATTATACTTAATTTCAATAATAATGAAAAGTGAAATGGCCGATTAAGAAATTAAACAAAATACATCACGCCTCTGTTATGCCGCAATCTTGGCAAGATATGTTATGGGGCAACTATTTTTGTGATGAACTTACAAAGCAGTTACAACCTTATTTGGGAAAGTTGTACGGTTTTCATATGCTTAAGATTGGTAATCTTAGTGCAGAAATTAATACTCGTCATTGTTCTATATCACATCAGGTAAGTGTGGGTAATAAAGGAGATAAACTACAAGTCATTGCTAATGAAGATCAGCTACCTTTCGAGTCTAAATCAATTGATGTATGTTTATTAGCACATACATTAGTATGGAGTGAAGATCCGCATAGTGTCTTACGTGAAGTAGATCGCGTGTTAATTGATGATGGTTGGATTATTATAAGTGGTTTTAATCCATTTAGCTTGCTAGGAATCAGCAAAGTTATTATAGGATTACATCGTCGTGCTCCCTGGAGTGGACATATGTTTAGTCAAATTCGGTTATTAGATTGGCTTAATTTGCTAAATTATGAAGTAATATATCGTACATGTTGTCGAATTATACCTTGGTATCGTCAAGAAATAAAAATTATAAATTTTTCAATGCTTGGATGTATCAATGTTGTTATAGCAAGAAAACGTACTTTACCATTACATTCAAGTAAGATGAAAAGTTTTGTAGTTAACAAAATATATGTTCGATCGTAAAATTATATAATTTACTTACCATGTTAAAAGATCTAAGATATAAGTGTATACCCAATATCATCTAGCAACGGATAGCTTGCAGCATTATATGCTAAATGATCACAACGTTCATTTTCTAAATGGCCATTATGGCCTTTGACCCATTCCCAAGTAATTTGATGAATAAAAACTAATGAATCAAGCCGCTGCCAAAGATCTATATTTTTTACTGATTTATTATTAGTTGTTTTCCATCCATAGTTTTTCCAATTATGAATCCAATTTGTAATACCCTGACGTACATATCGGCTATCACTATATACGACTACTTTAGATGGACTTATTAAGTATTCTAGTGCTACAATGATTGCCATTAATTCCATACGATTATTTGTAGTGAAGAAGTAACCAGCAGTAAGTATTTCTTCATGTTTTTGAGAATGTAAAATGGCACTATATCCTCCGGGTCCGGGATTGCCTATGCATGATCCATCAGTAAATATTTTTACTTGTTTATACATTTTTAACACTCACTTTATAATTATCAATATAACTTTTATATTAAATAAATTGTATTAGTACTATGCACAATAATGATCGTCAAATTATTCTTGATACTGAAACGACTGGTATGAATATGAGCGGTGTCTCTTATGAAGGACATCGCATTATTGAAATTGGTGCAGTTGAAATAATTAATCGGTATTTTACTGGTAAAAATTTTCATGTTTATCTTAATCCTGACCGTTTAGTAGATACAAATGCTTTTAAAGTACATGGTATTTCCGATAAATTTCTTGCTGATAAACCACACTTTGCTGATATTGCAGATGATTTTTTTCAATATATTCAAGGCGCAGAATTAGTGATTCACAATGCATCATTTGATATAAGTTTTATTAATCAAGAATTTAAAATGATTAACCATCCTATTATTAAAGTTGAAAATTGTTGTCAAATCACTGATAGTTTAGCATTAGCACGTAAAATGTTTATTGGTAAACGTAATAGTCTTGATGCCTTATGCAAACGTTTTAAAATTGATAATAAACGTATACTACATGGAGCATTGTTAGATGCAGAGCTTCTTGCTAAAGTATATTTAGCTATGACCGGCGGTCAAACTATGCTAGCATTGACAACAGAAAATGATAAAATTAAAAGTGATACTGATAAACACATACATTATTCTATTACAAAGTCTATATCTAGATTACGTGTTATCAGTGCTAATTATGAAGAAATAATAGCACATGAAAATTATCTTAATTTAATAGAGAAAAAAGAAGGTAAATGTTTATGGCGCATACCCTAAAAAATAAAAAGTAAATTACTTATATTATAATACATACCTTTTTTATAAAAGATCTTGACGTTTAATAAAATTATCGTTAGCATGTTGGCCATTGTTAGCATTAAATTGATAATGGAGCGGTAGTTCAGTTGGTTAGAATACCTGCCTGTCACGCAGGGGGTCGCGGGTTCAAGTCCCGTCCGTTCCGTTGCTTAATTTTTCTTTACTAAATAATAGTAAGTTCCTATACTAAAAATTACACCAATAAACCAATTGAAATTCATTATTAGATTTAATCTTGGAATGCAGACTATGATTAGACAAATTCCTGATGACACTATTAATGCAATAATTGCTTTTGGATTAAAACCGTTTTTATACCAATAAATCCCTTTTGGTTTTGCATTAAATAAATCTTTAATGAATACCTTATTATGTTTAATTAAATAAAAATCAGCAATTAATATACCAAAAAGTGGACCAATAAAAGAAGTTAGCAAATTAAGCGTAAAATGAATTAATGTAGGTGATTGAAATAAATTCCATGGTGTTAACAACACTGAACCTATGGCTGTAATCATAGCACCAGTTCGAAAACTAATTTTTCGAGGTGCACAAGTAGAAAAATCAAATGCTGAGGTAATCAAATTACCTGCTATATTGACAGTTATCGTTGCTGTAATGACAATAAACATTCCAATTGCTACCACAAAATCATTACCTACCATACTAAATATCTCAATTGGATTAATAATCATTCTTCCAAATAATAATTTTGTACTATAAATCATAGTACTTATCACTATAGAAAATAATAATAAATTAATAGGTAACCCCAAAAAATTACCGTAACGAACTTCCTTCATATTTTTTACATAACATGAAAAATTACCAAAATTAAGAATTTGACCAGAAAAATATGATACAACTAATGCTATTACGGTGATCATTTGCCATATTTGTGCTCTAGGACTTAGATTTGTACTAATAGAATTATATTGAATTTTATTAAAACCAATTTTATAGATCATCCAAGTTGCTGTTAGGATCATAATAATATAGACTGCTGGTCCTGATATATCCAAAAAACGCTTAACAATATCCACACCTTGCCAAAATATTATTATTTGTAAAAACCACATAATACTAAAACAACACCAACCAAGACAAGATAAACCTAACCAATTAATTTGTGATATGGAATCTAAGTGAGGGAATAATCTTAATAAAATAATCATTAATGCATTTGCTGCTAGATAAGTTTGAATACCATACCAAATAAAAGCAATTATTCCATGAATTATTACTGGAATATTTGCACCGAAGACACCAAAAGCTTGACGTGAAATTACGGCATACGATAAGCCAGATATTTGACTAGGTTTAGCAATTAAGTTAACAGATAACTGAACGATAATAATACCAATTATCAAACATAATAATATTTGCCAATTTTTAAGGCCAAGGTTAAAAAAACTAGATGTTACTATATACCAGCTTATACTATGTACGTTAGATATCCAAAAAGAAACAATGTTGTACCATGACCAATTTTGGTTATATATTGGCGCAAGATTTTTATTATATAAAAGAGGACTATAAGATTTAAGATTATTACAATTATTTGTAATAGAAATTTTATTATGATTATCCATAAAAACCTGTTCTTATATTAATTAATATAAGAAAATTCATATAGTAAAATACTAATGCAAGATGTAAAAATTTATTTAAATTAATAAACTAATTATAACAAAAATATTTTTTAAAAGAAATATAATAATAATTATCAAAATAACAAGATATAGATCAATTCAAATAAAAGATATTATAATTAAGCTCATTAAATTGTAAATACTGTACTAATATGCATTAAACTATTAAATTAATTATAAATTTTATTTTTAATTTTGTAGTACTATGAAACTATACATGTATTAATAATTAATTCTAATAAATTTAAATTCATGTATATTTTCTTTTCGAATAAATAATCTTTATTATTTATATCAGTAAATAAGTAGTAATTTCATAGAATGAATTAGCTTATAAAATAAAGAGTTATGTATAAAACATAAAAATTATAATTGCTATAATTATGTTTCGATAAAAATTTGTGCTCTAAATAATTAAGATTTAATTATTGATTATAATCATAAATATAACTAATAAATTTAATATATAATAATTTTATCAAAATAATTATTTATAGTTTTTCTAATTTTTATTTTTTTTAAATTAATATTTAGATATTTAGGATTAATTTGTTATATTAATATTTCTCTATAATATATAATTATTATATAATCATATATTATAGCAATCTAAAAAAATTTTTTTAAAAATTTTATAATATTTAACTCAAATTATGCTAAGTTAAAATTAACTAAGATTGATGTGATTTAATAATTTTAATATAAATTACTACTAATACATATAATAAAACTTATCTATCCAATCATTTTAATCACTACTCTTTTAAACTGAATTATTTATAATTATTATGTATATGTTAAAAATCTAAATAATTACAGTATTTTATCTTAAAATAGTCAGAATATCATTAAAGAGATAATTTTAAGTTCTGTATTCAATACATATACAAATACATTTTAATCTATATAAATATTATCCTTTTAATCTAATTACTTATACAAAAGAACCTTCGTATCCCCATTGGCCAAATAATGCTCCAAATAGCAGTACAATTTAATTCTTAATGATGAGAAAGGTGCTGAAAAGCATATACTATTACATTGCAATACCGGATCTGAATTATTTTTATCTGATAGTATTGGTGCAATTAACTATTATGAACGTCATATGCCAATGGATTCTCTGTATAAATATGCTTCATGTGCAGGTTTTTGGTATATTTATAGAAAGGTTAAAATGCAGTATACCCTTAACTATATTTGGAGTAGTTATGAATTTAGTACGTAATCTAATAGTTGTTGAAACTATAAAATTAGCTAATTATGATTTAGCAAACCATAAATGACTTTGAATAACAACTGAATTTTAGGTTATTAATCAAGCTGTAGATATTTTAATTGGTTTATTTATTAAAGCACCCACTAATGGTACTGGATGTAATAGTTCAAATATGCGCCATTTAATTGTAGGACAAGGTATGAATTGATTTATTACGCTAATTACTATGGTGATAATTTAACATTTTGGATGCAAGCACATTATCAAGATAATTGCTTAAAATCTTTTAATTATTTCATGCTCTCTTAAATGTAATAATAAGCGATTTCTAATACTATAAGAATTTAATACTACAGAGCAATTTTTTACTTATTTATGTAATAAATTGAATATTCTATATAAATGAAATAGGGAACAAAACTAAAAATGATCTGATTTGGTATGCATTGTAAACTATTAGTTACTTGAAAGATTTCATATTCTACAATATTTTCTAGATTATCTTCAGAGTCATGATAGGGTGTAGAAATACACATATCAGTAAATAGCTAATCATTAGGAAATACATTTCCCAATTTTTAGCAAAAAATAATCAAACGTGATAATTGTTTAAATAAGATTAAATTTTTATATATAATTATATTAATATTATTAAATAATCGCTCATAAAAACTATTTCAATCACATATAATTAATTTATTGAGATATTTATTTAATAACTGTTAAATTAGCATGTAGCCATATTATAATGGCTCCTTCTAAAGTCTAAGAAGGTTGTAATATTATATAATCTTTAAATATTGCAGAAATCCATTGCATTATAATTAGTAAAGCACTTGATGTAGTTAATAATATTACGTATACTAGCGATACGGAAAAAAATAGATTGAATTAATGTGCCCATATTGGAATCAATATGTAAATTTTCTACATTAATCTGAATCATTTATTGATATATATCATTAGAATAACAATGTATAGCTGCCTAAGGCTATAGGCCTGTCACACATGTTAAATATTGGTAAATTTTGCTAAAAAACGACGAAATCGTTGAGCTTTTATATACTAACCTACACAGGTAACAACATTACACTTGCTATCAAACATTCTCTTGTATGAGGATCATATCGCTCTAGTATCATATTTAGTACTGTTGAGTAATGATTGGATTCCTACTTTCTATTGTAGCTATAATAAAAGATGATGAACGTGCTAATTGAACAATTAAGTGACGTTATTTCTTCATTAGCATTTAGAGCTTCTGTAACTATTTTTGCTGACAGACGTACATCATCTGTTCACTGATTAGAAAAAAATATCTAACAAAGTATTACGTATCTTTTGATTTGTACAAATAATTTATTTTTAGTTAGCACAACGATCCTTAGTCTGAAAAGCATTTTCTATATCCATTTCTTAAATAGTATCTTATATTTGTATAAGCTCCTCTATTGAGCTAACAAATATACCAAATATGATCAATACTTATTACAAATGAATGAGCATTATTATGTGATATGAGACCACATGTTGGTTTTAAGGCAAAAATTCCACAAAATGAAGCGAGTGCTTTAACGATAGAGCAGCGATGATTATCTGTACCTACAGAAGATATATTATTTTAGTAACTATCGTTACTACTAATTCCTTATACGAACTTCCAGCAATTTATATAAGAAAGATCACGTGAATTGTGGATTATCCAATAACGTGTATTTTAGTATTAAACCTATAAGCATATATATCCATATTTAACATGCTCGTCAGCAATCAGCCCGATTTACAAAAATCTATTTATTAATTAAGCATTTCGATATTGTTTTCAATAATCAATAAATAAGTGTGCACCAGATAAAGCAACTCATCAACAAAATTAAAAAACTTTTTGCTGCATAAGAAATACCTGCTAATGATAGTAATATAATACCTTATTGTATCTTTGGATCTATTTTGTTTACGCCAGACAAAATTCGATGAATAGTTATTTCAGTCAAAGCATTAATTATTGAATTATAGTGTTTGATAAATAATAAATTATCCTAGGCAAGTTGATTTACACATATTTAATGTATTAAAAATAAATGATTTATTTTTTGTATAGATAAACTAGCAAAATTCATTGTATGAAATACTCCTAATAATTTAATTATTTCATTTATTAAAGAACTAGTTACATTAACGATATAATTTAAATGTATTAATAAATTATCAGGATGAATATCTTGTAATTATAAAAATCAATTGAAACAATTAATTAATGGTACATCGCACGTAAGAATTGAAGCTATTTTACATTATCTATTATTTGTAGATTATAATATATTAGTGTTAGTATTTGCTTATCTTGATTATTTATTATGCCAAATGGCTCGACTTTGTCGTACAAATATGCATTCAATTGAAGTACAATAGGAAGATATTTTATTCCAGAGTAAATTGAAAATGTTATTAAACAAATTGAATCTCATATTTTACTTACAGTATATGGTAATACCTTAATTACTATGTTACAGCCTTTAATGGAATTAGATGTAATTTATAAAAAATATGAAATATTATTTCATGCTGATACTATAGCAATCATTAGTGGTAATACGTTTAAAACCGATGATTAGGGATTAGATGCATTTTCAACCGTGATATACACAACAACTTCTTGGAGGTCCTTCAGTAACATCACCTTTATTTCACAAATAGAATTATTCATCTGTGAAAGGAAATGTGTGAAAAAAAGAACGCGCAGTGTCATACGTCAAAATGATGTAAAAGAAAAAATTTATTCTAATTATTTCAATCTTTATATGTTCATGAACTAATAGGGTATAGAGCTTTTTGATGATCATCTGAAACTACTGCTGCTTTATTCTGAATACATGAATTTGCACGTATTCTAATAAAGGAAGAAGCTTTAGAAAAATATAGCATATGCTAAATTACATGGTGGTGAAGCACTTATGAAAGGTATTAAACAGATAGATTTTAATATTCTTGGTAATTTACAATATAAAACGAATAATATTCTTGGTGTAATAATCCCTAAAAAGATTTATAGAGAAAAATTATCTAAACTAATGTTAGTAGAAGATTTTAGTATTGAAATTAGTACTTATTTTGGGCTACTATAGAGCAAAATATGTCGTATTGAACTATGGTTGGTATAATGCTTGTAAATATTTTATTTTACAAACACTTTAACAATATTAGAAGTAATACTTAATGATGAAGATTATAACATGGAGCTACTCTACAAGCATCTTGGAATGATTATTATAATAATAATAAATATATAATAATTGCTTGATAAGTAATAGTGAAGAATATATAACAGCTAATTGTGTTATGTTATAGATCATTGTAATATATTATCTAAAATTAGCGAAAATGTAGATAATTTTATATTTTTTATTTATGACAAAAACAATTATACACTAACGCATATATTATTAAATGGATGAAAATATTAAATATAATTGTTTAGCAGCATGCTATTGGAAATATTTGTGGATATTACTAATCTACAGTTCCTAACTTACCACCATTACTACTTGTTCACATTTAAATAGTGTACGTAACGTTAGATGCTGTGATGGTATACTAGGTGTTTCACGTGCTATTAAAATTGTTCAATGATTATATGACATTAATCATCATTTATACTATAGCAATTGAAATTATTGATATTGCTGATTAAAAGAAAACACGTTTTGGTATTACGTTACTTGATAATTATAATATTATAGGAACTTGTTTAGAAAATTAAATTATATATGTTGATATCAACGTTATCAGTATAGTCCAAGCAATTAAGTTAGTCGATTTAGACGTTACGATAATTAATCAAGAAATACGAAATGTTAATAAAATTATTACATATTTAGACTTACCCAGTAAGCAAGAACCATGTTCAGAGCAAAAATATTTAACTCTTAAGGTTATATCGACAATTAATTTTGCACTAGGTATCTTTCAATGTAGTTTTATTATTGGTATGTTAGATCATGGTGATATAGTAGCAATGACTTATCTCTATGATGCATTCGTAGTAGCATTAGAATGCGTAGTATTAATCGAACAAATTATAAATGAAGCAAATTCCCAAATAGTAGCAACAGTAGTTAAAATTAATCGGTCACCTAGATCATCAAATATAATGCCGAAATAGGTATATTTAACAGTTGATGTAGGTGGATCTCCGGATAAAGGATTAGATCAATTAATTTCAAAACTTTTAATTTAAACATAAAATATTATTTGGCATCGTGAATTAAAATTTCATGCTAATGAATATAATCTCATTGCTACTACTAAATGTGATGTACATTTGCAAAATGCTTTACATCAAATAATTAAAATTATATAGGAAATACTATATATTTATCAAGAAATGGTGGAGAAGATTATGATGCTATAGCTATTAATCATTGTTGACCGGTTAGAATGTTATTTGTACTTAACTATAAATGAAGTAGTCATAGTTTTGCTCCAGAGTTAGTACAAATTAAGAATGTAGTCATTGCTATCCAAGCTTATTTACAAACTATATATAAGATAAAATCTTCTATTTTATAGATTTAAAATAAAATAATTTATTATTTTATCAAGATGTACATAATATATATTATTTAATAAATATTAAAAATAAATTTTATATTTAAATAAACTTTTTGAATTAGAATTTCTTAATAGTTAAACTAACAATACATTTATTAGTTGATATATTACTCTATAATAATCTTAATTTTGTTAGTTATTAATTCTTTTAATAAAGAACATCTCTAATGTATAGAAATATTATTCGTTATGAATTTAAAGAGGCAGTAAATTTACTTAATACGTTTTTAGGTAATAAAAAAAATATTAATATAATAGAGTCTGCAGCAATAATGCTAGCAAATGCTTTTAAAGCAGGTGGAAAAGTATTTTCTTGCGGAAATGGTGGATCACATTGTGATGCTATGCACTTTGCTGAAGAATTAACGGGTAGATATCGAGAGAATAGACCTGCTTATCCTGCTATTGCCATATCCGATGTTAGTCATATTTCCTGTGTTGGTAATGACTTTGGTTATGATTATATTTTTTCTCGTTATATTGAAGCAATGGGAAATAAAAATGATATTTTATTTAATCTATCAACTTCAGGAAGTTCTATTAATATCATTCAAGCTATTAAAGCAGCACGTATAAAAGGTATGAAAATAATTAGTTTAACTGGAAGAGATGGAGGTAGAATATCTAAAGATACAGATATAGAAATTCGTGTATCGCATTTTGGTTATTCTGATCGTATTCAAGAAATTCATATTAAAATTATTCATATTTTAATTTTATTAATAGAAAAAGAAATGTCTACATAAATTTTATTTATTATCAAAATTTATATATTGATACACATAACAGATTAAAAATCTTAAGAAATTTATTTTTAAATCTAATACTTGATAAGTTCTATATATATAAATTATATTTAATTACTAATTAAACTTTTATGAAAAGATTTAATATTTAACTAAAATTATTTTTATAGTTTAATATTAATTAATGTATGATTTATCATAATGTTTATATACTTTAGTTGAAAACATCCAATTATTATATCCATATTTATCTTATGTTGATTTACCTAAATATTCAATATTACCTTTAATTTTATTAAATTACTAATGATGAAGGTACTACATTTAATTTCTTATTTGCTCAACATTCCATGTATTTTCTATTCTTAAAGTATTAGATATCAACTGAGATTTTTAGTTATGAGCGAAAATTATATTGTTACATGGGGTATGTTGCAAATTTATACCCGTAAACTTGCTCAACGCTTACTTCCTATAGAACAATGGCAAGGAATAATAGCAGTAAGTAGAGGTGGATTAATTCCAGCATCATTATTGGCACGTGAACTGAATATTCGATATGTTGATACTGTATGTATTTCTAGTTATGAACATGATCGTCAGTATGAATTAAAAATATTAAAACATCCAAATGGCGATGGCTCTGGGTTTTTGATCATTGATGATTTGGTTGATACTGGTAATACTGCACGTGTAATTCGAAGATTATATCCTAAAGCTTATTTTTGCACTATTTTTGCTAAACCTGCAGGTCGTGAATTAGTAGATGAGTATATTGTTGATGTTTTACAACATACATGGATAGAACATCCTTGGGATATGGGATTAGTATATATCCCTCCAATTGCTAAAAATTAATCTATATTGTTTAAAACAAATATATGTATTAGTTAGAATCATAAATATAATATGAATAAATTATATCTTATTATAATTAGACTTATGAAAACTATTTTAATATATACTAATTTTCAATGTATTACTATTAATTGTGTAAATATAAAAAATCCAAATGATTTGTTGATACAGTAAGCATATATTATTGGAGTCCATTTAGTACAAAAATTATTAATATATAATAACCTAATGTATTCTAAATTAATACTCATTAAATTTAATTATCAAATATACCTAACTAGCTAAAAATATTTTTTTTTGCTAAAGTTAGCTTTTAATTCATTTAAAGTCTAAACAAAATTTTAATAAAAACAAAATAAGTATTTAATACGTAATTAAGGAGAAAGATTAGCATGTCATTGCCTAGTAACTATTCACGTAGTCGTTTACTTAAACATTTTACAGAACTAGGACCGTATATTCGTGAAGGTAAATGTAATGGTAATATTTTTTTTTTCGATTGCTTAGCAATATGTGTTAATGTAAAACCTGCTCCAGAAAATCGTGAATTTTGGGGATGGTGGATGCAATTGGAGGCACAACAAGATCATTTTAGTTATGAATATTACTTTGGTTTATTTGATAAAAATGGTGACTGGAGTATTGCTTTGATTAATGACAAAGATAATAATGAAAAGATAGGATACACATTACGTAAATTTTACGAAAAATTAAAAAATACATTGCAAGAATTAAAAATAGATCTTAAACCAGCTTCTGGCTTTATAGATAAATATATATAACTTCACTTAATAGTAATTAAAAGTCTTATAATTTAATTATACCAATTATATAATATTCATTATTGATATAATTATATTTGTTAAATCATATTGATATTTAACTAAATCTTCTTTATAAGATACATAAAATGATATTTTTAGCATAAACGGAAAATATTTACGAAATTTAAGTAGAATCATATTCTAGAAACACCATTACATGGTTTTGTTGAGCTTTTCTCAATAAAATTAAAAATATTTTATTAAATGATATAATTTAATAAAACTAATCATTTTGCTTTATTTTATTATATATATATTTATATATTAGTAGTATTTTATCACTTATATAGATCTAAAGTATAATATATTCTATTGATTATATTAATAATTTTATATTTAAAGATTTAAATATGTAATATACATTTCTATATTAATAGAATTTCATTCTATTTTAAAATAATTCAAGCTAGAAATACAAAATATGCTGTCCATTTAATCCATAGCATTATATGTATGATAATACCATTAAAATTAGTGTTAAAAATTGGGAAGACAGATGAATAATTCACAAATTAACTCTATCGAAACCATTAAAAATAACATGAAAAATTTATATATAAGCGATATTCTTTGGATGTTAAGTCTATATGGAACAGCAATTGGAGCTGGGGTATTATTTTTACCGATTAATGCTGGAATGGGTGGGATCATACCATTAATTATTATGGCTATTCTTGCATTTCCAATGACATTTTATGCACATCAAGCTCTGACACGTTTTGTTCTCTCCAGTAAAAATAGCGTAGGAAATATTACCGAGGTAATAGAAGAACATTTTGGCATATTAGCTGGAAAAATATTCACATTTCTATATTTTTTTGCTATATATCCAATTTTACTGATGTATGGCGTTGCTATTACTAATACCGTTGATAGCTTCATTGTACATCAATTAGGATTAGTATCACCACCACGTATATTATTATCATTGGTATTAGTTATTCTTATGACCATACTAGTACGTTTAGGTGAAAAAATAATCATTACAATCATGAGTATATTAGTATTACCTTTTGTTATAATATTATTGCTTATTGCTTCTTATATTATGCCATACTGGCATAATATAAGTTTTAAAATGCTTTCATTACATCCTAATAATATAGAAGATAATAATAGTATTTTAATGACACTATGGTTAATAATTCCAGTAACCATATTTTCATTTAATCATTCACCCATTATATCTTCTTTTGCAGTTGCTAAACGAAAAGAATATGGTTTTTATGCAGATAAAAAATGTTCTCATATTTTAATTATGGCTCATTTAATGATGGTTATTACCGTAATGTTTTTTGTTTTCAGTTGCGTATTTAGTCTTTCTACAGTTGATTTAAAATTAGCTAAAGTGCAAAATATTACAATACTTTCTTATTTAGCAAATCATTTCAATATACCTATAATTACATGGTTTGGACCCATTATTGCGATCATAGCAATTACTAAATCATTCCTTGGACATTATCTTGGTGCACATGAAGGTTTCAACAGTTTATTAATTAAATTTTTAAGTAGCCAAGGAAAAATCATTCCATCAAACAAACTTAACCGTATAACTACGTTATTTATATTAATAACAACTTGGATAGTATCTACCATTAATCCTAGTATTTTAGGTATGATTGAAACCCTTGGTGGACCTATTATTGCAATAATATTATTTTTATTGCCAATGTATGCAATACAAAAAGTTCCAGAAATGTACAAATATCAAGGTAAGTTAAGTAACTTATTTATAATCATAATAGGATTATTAGCAATTCTTCAATTTTTTATTCATTTATGAAATAAATAAATATAAAATTGAAGAATTAAGTAATTAATTAGATATATATATAAATATATTGTTTATGTAGTTTATTATATTATAAATAATATTTAATATTAATGATAAATTGTGCTATAAATAAATATTATATTTGATTTTTATAGATATATATTTATATGTGTTGTCAAATAATTTTGTAGTATAAATATTTTCAGTAAACTTAATAACATTATAAATGTTATAATTAAAAGTGCATAATAATAATAATATAAAATCAATTAACATACATAACTAAATCCTTTGGTTTACGTCATTCTATAATATGAAATTACATATTAGTTCATTATTGATTTGCTTAATCAAGCATAGACAAGTAAACAATATTATATTAAAAATATTGTATAGTTAATTTAACTATATAATATATTATTTTATTTCTAAAATATATAAATATTAATCAGTTTTAAACATGATAAGGTAAAATTTACGTATTAACTTTATTAAAATCAATAATTTACATATTAATTTTAAATAAGTTATTGCATTTAAATTTTTCACCATGTCAATATTAAATATAAATACTATATATTTTATTAAAATATTTAGAATTATAATATAATTATATATGTGATTACTCAATATGATATGAATTTTTATAGACAATGGAAAATACTTATACATGTAAGTATTAATTATATAAAATAATTATAAAATTCAATTTTTATAGTTAAAGATTTTAAGAATTTTATATGCATATAAGTAGGTGAAATATTATCTATTTAGTTAAATATTTGATGTAATTTATAATTTAAAATCCTAAGTATTTTCATAGATATTTATAAACATTCTTATATATATTAACTTTGTAAGTTAAAATAATTGAGGATAATGTTATGCCAGATAGACCATATTATCCAAGAAAAGCTCGTATTATTGTGGTTAAAAAAGGAAATTCTAAAGATGGAGGAGGTATTATATCGTATGAATTACGTACTGATTATCCACATGTTGATAGCTTGATAAGTGAACATAAAACCCAAGATGAAGCACAAGATGCAAAACAACGTTATGAACGAATGTAAAAAATACAGAAAATTAATTTTGATAACATCAATTTAGAATAAATTAAAACTATATATTTATGTAATATTTGATGTCTAAAATAGATATATTCATAATAGTAAAAAAGATTTTAAAAAAAAATAATCTCATTGATAATTTTATGACATAATTATAATAAATATTTTTAATGAATTTATTTATTAAAAAATATAAAAAACATTTGATTGATATTACAAAATATATTAGGTATTTTATATGTTATTTATTTACTAAGTAGTTCTGATATAATATTTATTATGTCTATAATAATTAAAATTAATAGTAAATATTAATAGTTTGTCATTTGCAAATAATATTAATTATAAAATCTTGATTGTTAATTAATATTATAAATTAAAACTAATTTATTATTTAAATACTACGTTAAGATTATAATCTTAACGTATAGTCTAGTAATTTCATTCATAATTTGTATGCCTTTTAAAAAGGATATGATTAAAATCATAGATCAAGTTAATATAAGAATTTGCATGAAAATAATAAATTTAAATCATTAATAACTTATTATCGTTTTCAATATTTTGAATGTATTATAAGAAATAATTGTTTTAAAATTATACAAAAAATCAATTTTTAAAAACTTAATAATCATAATAATATTAAATATTATTAAGAAAATGTTGTGTTTTCTTGAGTTTGTGTTTTATTAATATAATTTAGCCATAGGCATTAAAAAATTTATGAAACATAGTTTAAATACAAAAGATATACTTGCCTTAGGATTTATGACGTTTGCCCTATTTGTAGGAGCTGGAAATATTATTTTTCCACCAATGGTAGGTATTCAATCTGGTGAACATGTTTGGATAGCTGCCTGTGGTTTTATGATTAGTGCAGTTGGTTTACCAATTATGACCATTATAGCTTTAGCACGTGTAGGGGGTAAAATTGGCACATTAAGTTCACCTATTGGTGAATTTGGTGGACTTCTATTAGCAGCTATTTGTTATCTAGCTGTAGGACCATTGTTTGCTACACCACGTACTGCTACTGTATCATTTGAAGCTGGTATATCACCATTAACAGGCAATTCTTCATTACCACTCTTTATCTATAGCTTAATTTATTTTTTTCTAGTTATGTTAGTGTCTATTTATCCAAAAAAATTATTAAGCAGCATAGGATATTTTTTAGCTCCAATCAAAGTTATTGCACTTAGCATCCTTGGTATTTCTACATTATTGCGCCCTACTACTAATTTTTTTTTGGCAATAGGTGAATACAAGCATGCAGCTTTTTCTAGTGGCTTTGTTAATGGTTATCTTACCATGGATACATTAGGTGCCTTAGTATTCGGAATTATTATTGTAAATGCAGCACGTTCTCGAGGAGTACAAGATATCGTACTTTTAACTCGTTACACTAAAATAGCTGGTATAATTGCAGGAATAGGTTTAACTTTAGTATATTTAAGTTTATTTAAACTTGGTTTTAGTAGTAGTACTTTTATTAATCAAAAAGCAAATGGTGCATTGATTCTACATGCTTATGTACAACATATATTCGGCAATATTGGAAGTTTTTTTTTAGCAGCTTTGTTATTTGTTGCTTGCATGGTTACTGCAGTAGGATTAACTTGTGCTTGTGCTGAATTTTTTGCTCAGTATTTAGGAATATCTTATAGAGCTTTAGTATTAATTCTTAGTTTCTTTTCTATGATAGTTTCAAATCTTGGTCTAAATCACTTAATTCAAATATCGGTTCCAGTACTAACAGCTATTTATCCTCCTTGTATTGTACTAGTAATGTTGAGTTTTACATTAAATTGGTGGAGAAGAAGTGCATGTATTATAATACCAACTATGATAGTTAGTTTAGTATTCGGTATGATAGATGTTATGAAAGTCATGGGATTTAAAAAAACATTATATTTACTAAGCAAATATATTCCATTGGTAAATCAAGGGCTTTCTTGGTTGATTCCATCATTCATAGTATTTATAATTGCTGCAATTGTAGATAATATAAGACGTTGATTTTTATCATGTTTTTAAAAGCATAATATTAATATTTGAAAAGTATTGAGTTATAGTAAATATATTGTTAAAAATAATTATTATATTTTTCTTAAATTAATTAATATTAATTAACGGTATGTTAAATGGTTTTGATAATAAATAAGTAAATTAAGCTCCTTTTAACTTAAATTACTTAAAATTAAGTATTGATTATTTATATATTATGGATACTATTTATTTTAAATTTCAAAGAACATGAAATATGCGTTTAACTGATTTTATCTATGATATACCAAAAAATCTAATTGCTAATTATCCAAAGAATGAACGAAGTAGTTGTCGTTTGTTATCAATGGATGGCAATACTGGAATAATAAAACATGGTGTATTTACTGATATATTAAACAAATTAGAGTCTGGTGATTTAATGGTATTTAATAATACCCGTGTAATTCCTGCTCGTATCTATGGTCGTAAACTAACTGGAGGAAAAATTGAGATATTAGTTGAACGTATTCTTAGTGATAAAAGTGTACTTGCACATATTCGTGTTTCTAAAGGTTTAAAACCAGGAATTTCCTTATTAATAGGAGATGATGAAAGTGTAAAAGCTACAATGGTAATGCAGTGGCATAATACACTTTTTGAAATTGTTTTTGAAGATACTCGTAAAGTAATAGATATTCTAAATGACATCGGACATATTCCATTGCCACCTTATATTAAACGATTAGATGAAGTAATGGATCGTGAACTTTATCAAACAGTTTATAGTACTCGAATTGGAGCTATAGCTGCACCTACTGCTGGTCTACACTTTGATAATATATTGCTAAATGCATTAAAAGCAAAAGGTATAGAAATGGCATTTATCACATTGCATGTTGGTGCTGCTACTTTTCAACCAGTACATGTTGAAATGATTGAAGATCATGTTATGCACAATGAATATACTGAAGTGCCCCAATCAGTGGTTGATGCAGTATTAGCCTGTAAATCACGCAATAATAAAGTAGTAGCTGTAGGCACTACATCAGTACGTTCACTAGAAACTGCAGCAATAGCTTGTAAAGATAGAGATAAACTACTTTCATCATACTTTGATAATACTCAACTTTTCATTTATCCTGGATATCAATATCAAGTAACTGATGCATTAATTACTAATTTTCATTTACCAAAATCAACGTTAATTATGTTAGTAGCAGCTTTTGCTGGTTATCATAATACAATGTATGCTTATCACAAAGCAGTAGCAAAACAGTATCGTTTCTTTAGTTATGGAGATGCAATGTATATTACTCGTAATCCAAAAGCAGCTAATGAAATATTTTAAATATAGTAATAATGTTTTAGAATTTGAAAGAGGTGAATGTGAAATTCAAACTACATAGTGTTGATGGATTAGCGCGTCGTGGTTCTTTATATTTTGAAAATGGCACTGTTGAAACTCCTGCATTTATTCCAGTAGGTACTTATGGTACGGTCAAAAGTATGACGACAGAAGAAATCAAAGATACCGGTACACAAATTATTCTTAGTAATGCTTTTCATTTATGGTTACGGCCTGGTGAAGAAATTATAAGAAAACATGGCAGTTTGCATAATTTTATACAATGGAAAGGCCCAATTCTTACAGATTCAGGAGGATTTCAAGTATTTAGTCTTAGTAAAATTTGTAAAATTACTAAAGATGGCGTGTATTTTCGAAATCCTAATAATGGTAATTTAATTTTTTTTGATGCCAAAAGATCTATGGATATACAATATTATCTAGGTTCTGAAATCGTTATGATTTTTGATCATTGTACATCATATCCAATTAATTGGGATGATTCAAAAAAATCAATGCAACTATCATTAGAATGGGCAAAATATAGCTATGATCATTTTCATTATCTAAATAATAAAAACGCTTTATTTGCTATTATTCAAGGTAGTATTTATGAAGACTTACGTGACACTTCAATTAACAGATTAATGGAAATAGAGTTTGATGGGTACGCTGTGGGTGGTTTAGCAGTGGGTGAAACAAAACAAGATATGCATCGTATTTTGGAACATGTGTGTCCACAACTTCCACATAATAAGCCGCGTTATCTAATGGGAGTAGGTAAACCAGAAGATTTGATTGAAAGTGTGCTACGTGGCATTGATATGTTTGATTGTGTCATGCCTACACGTAATGCACGTAATGGTTATCTTTTTGTCACAAATGGTATAATAAAAATTCGAAACAATAGATATAAAGATGATATGTCATCATTAGATATTGATTGTGATTGCTACACTTGCCTTCGTTATAGTCGCGCTTATTTACATCATCTAGATCGTTGCAATGAGATATTGGGGGCACGTTTAAATACTATTCATAATTTACGTTATTATCAACGTTTGATGCAAAATATTCGTAAAAATATTGAAGAAGGAAATTTAGAACATTTTGTAAATCAATTTTATCGTCAAATAAACAGATCCGTGCCATTGTAAAACAATTAACACTAAATAATAGGGAAGATATTAATGAATTTTTTCGTTTCTAATTCTTTAGCAGCTACATCAGGTACATCATCACAAGGAAATTCATATTCTTTAGCAATAATGTTAGTAATTTTTAGTTTACTTTTTTATTTTATAATTTTGCGGCCACAGCAAATTCGAACTAAAGAAAGAAAAAAATTAATGGATTCTATTTCTAAAGGAGATGAGATTTTAACTAATGGTGGTTTAATTGGACGTGTGATCAAAGTAATTGAAACAGGTTATCTTATTATTTCCTTAAATGAAACTACTGAGGTCATGATTAAAAGTGATTTTGTGAACACAATTTTACCGAAAGGTACAATAAAGGCTCTATAATTTTTGAACAATGGAACTTCTGTGCTAAATCGTTATCCATTATGGAAAAATATTATGTTGATGATTGTAATCATTGGGAGCATAATTTATGCACTACCCAATCTTTATGGTGACGATCCAGCTCTTCAAATAACAAAAGTACATGGTACTGCTATTATCAATAATAAAATTATATCCAAAATTCAGAATATTTTAAAAAATAATAATATTCAAAATAAAGTAAATTTTTTAAAAAATGGAACAATTTTAGTACGTTTATCTAATACAGATACACAGTTGAATGTTCGTGAAATACTTAGTCATATGTTGGGTTCAGATTATATAGTAGCTCTTGCTCTAGAACCAGCCACTCCCTATTGGTTAAGATATTTAGGTGCAGAACCCATGAAACTTGGACTGGATTTACGTGGTGGAGTTCATTTTTTATTGGAGGTAGATGTAAATTCTATTTTAAATAAGTTACAGACGGAAAAAATTGATTCTATTTGTAATGAATTAAATAAAAAAACTATCCATTATGTGAAGATCAATAAAATTAATCATTATGGTTTGGAAATTAAATTTTCTAATGATTCTACTAGGAATAAAGCTCTCGAATATTTACAATCATTAAATCATGATTTATATTTTTCTATTGCTAGTGATTCTAGATTACGTGCTGTAATATTTGATACAGTTATAAATAAAACTAAAGAAAATGTAATACAGCAAAATATAAATATTATACGAAATCGAGTTAATCAGCTTGGTGTATCTGAATCAATTGTACAGCGCCAAGGATTAAACTATATTATTGTAGAATTACCTGGGATTCAGGATACTGCACGTGCTAAAGCAATTCTTGGCGCAACTGCTACATTAGAGTTTCATTTAGTTAATACTAATTTAAATTCAATTGATGTATTTAATGGTCATATACCAAGTGATTCAGAAGTCAAAATTACTAGTGAAGGTCATATGACCATCTTATATAAAAATGTTATTTTGACCGGTAATCATATTATAAATGCCAGCTCTAGCATAGACGAATATAATCAACCACAAGTAAATATTGAGTTAGATGATATCGGCGGCAATATAATGTCGAATTTTACTAGAGAAAATATTGGTAAACCAATGGCTACCCTATTCGTTGAATATGAAAGTAATGGTAAAAAAGATGTAAATGGGCGTTTAATTTTGGTAAAACAAGAAAAAGTAATTAATATAGCAAATATTCAATCTTATCTGAATAAGAATTTTCGTATCGTTGGTATTAAAGACAAAAATGAAGCCCATCAGTTATCTTTTCTTTTGCGTACAGGTGCATTAATAGCTCCAATACAAATTATTGAAGAACGCATTATTGGGCCAACTCTGGGACAGCAAAACATTAAACAAGGAATGGAAGCTTGCTTATATGGTTTCATTGCATCTGTTATATTTATGATATGTTTTTATAAATATTTCGGTCTTATAGCTACCAGTGCTCTATTGTGTAATTTAGTTCTAATTATAAGTATTATGTCTATAGTTCCAGGAACTACACTAACTATGCCTGGAATTGCTGGAATTTTGCTAACTATAGCAGTAGCAGTAGATGCTAATGTATTAATTAATGAACGTATTAAAGAAGAATTACAAAATGGTCGTTCAGTACAGCAGGCCATTTATGCAGGTTATAAAGGTGCTTATTCAAGCATCTTAGATGCTAATATTACTACTTTAATTAAAGTTATTATTCTTTATACAGTTGGTACTAGTTCAATTAAAGGATTTGCGATTACTACAGCTATCGGTATTGCTACTTCAATGTTCACATCTATAATTGGTACACGAGCTGTGGTTAATTTTATCTACGGAGGTAAATATATCAATAAAATATCTATTTAAGGAGCATGGTATGAAGCAATATAATGATATAAAACAATTAAAATATGGATGTAAAATTATTGACTTTATGCGATGTGATAAATTGGCTTTTATTATATCTATATTTTTGATATTGTTTTCTATTATCATTATAGCGATACGTGGATTTAACTGGGGACTTGATTTCACTGGAGGTGTATTAATTGAAATTACTTTAGAAAAACCGATAGGAGTAGATATATTGCGTCAAAATTTGCTAAAAGCAAATTTTCATGATCCTGTTGTTCAAAATCTTGATGATAAACATGATATAATTGTGCGTATTGCATCATTTCATAGAGAAATAGATCAAGAAACAGGAAATAAAGTAGTATCTACTATTAACAAAATATTGCACCAAAATGTTATAGTAAAACGTATAGAATCAATTGGATCCAGTGTAAGCAGTGATCTAGCTCAATCTAGTATAATAGCATTATTATCAGCTCTAATTGCTATTCTTATTTATATTACTCTTCGCTTTGAATGGTGTGTTGCGTTAGGTATTGTATTAGCACTTATACATGATGTAATTATCAATTGTGGTATATTATCATTTTTACATGTAGAAATTGATTTAACAATCATTGCATCATTAATGTCAGTTATGAGTTACTCTTTAAATGATAAAATAGTTGTTTTTGATCGTATTCGTGAGAATTTTCGCAAAACTAATAACATTAGTTCCTACAATATTACAAATATTTCGTTAACCCAGACATTAAATCGTACTTTAATCACTTCTATTATTACTTTTTTGATAATTTTAATATTATTTGTTTTTGGTGGTATTTTATTAAAAAACTTTTCATTGACTATGTTGATCGGTGTAACTATAGGTACAATTTCATCTATTTATATTTCCTGTGCTATCGCATTAAGATTAGGCATGAAACGTGAACATTTATTGTTGCAAACAATAGAAAAAGATGAAACCAATGAATTTTAATATTTAATTATAGTATAAATAAATCCATATGTAATATTTAAAGATATGAATTTGTTCATAACACAACTTTGTTAAGTTTAGATTTATAACAAGTAATGGATAATTGTGTAATATAATAAAATATATATAAATATGATGACATATTGTCATTTAATTTTTCTATTTGTAAAAATGATACAAAATTAAATCATATTTATGGTGTGCTGATGATAAAAAGATAAAAAATGAATAATGACTATTATTATATGTTACGTGCATTAAAATTAGCTCAACGTGGTCGGTTTACTACTACACCTAATCCTAATGTAGGCTGTGTAATTGTAAGTGATAATAAAATTATTGGTGAAGGTTGGCATCATCGAACAGGAGAACCTCATGCAGAAATATATGCATTACAAATGGCGGGTCAAAAAGCGAAAGGTTCAACTGTATATATCACACTTGAGCCTTGTAGTCATTATGGATATATGCCTCCATGTTGTCATGCGTTAGTAGCTTCAGATGTAAGTCGTGTAGTAGTAGCTATGCAGGACCCTAATCCACAAGTATCTGGCAAAGGTTTAACCTTTTTACAAGAAGCTGGTATTGAAGTTAATTGTGGTATAATGAGGAAATCTGCGGAAGCATTAAACTATGGATTTTTAAAACGGATGCGTACGGGATTACCCTGGATACAATTAAAACTTGCTTGTTCTCTTGATGGAAAAACTGCAATGAACAATGGAGATAGCTATTGGATTACATCTATTGCTTCCCGTCGAGATGTGCAATATTTAAGAGCTCAAAGTTCTGCTATTCTTACTAGTAGTGTTACAGTAATAAATGATAATCCTTCATTAACAGTACGTTGGAATGAGTTAGATGAAAAAATACGTGATCAATTAGATGAACGCAATATTCGACAGCCAGTGCGTATAGTAATTGATAGTCAACAACAAATAACGACAAAACATCGCTTAATTAATCAACCTGGTGAAACTTGGTTAATGCGTCAAAAAATTGATAAAAAAAAATGGCCTCATAATGTTAAACAAATAGTAGTTCCATTGTGTGGTGAGAAATTAGATCTTATAGCAATGATGATGTTAATAGGAAAACGGCAAATTAATAATATTTTGGTAGAAGCAGGCGCCCATTTAGCTGGTTCTTTAATTCAAGCACGTTTAATAGATGAATTAATTATCTATTTATCACCTAAATTATTCGGTGACAAAGCACGTAGTTTATGCATTTTACCAGAATTAAAGTACCTAAAAGATGCAGTTCAATTATCTTTTAAAGATATACGTATGATAGGATCAGATATACGCTTAATTTTAACACCATAATAAAATTTTACAATTTTAAAGTTATAATATAATTTGTTTAAATATTAAATTTAAGGATTTATATGAAAGTTATAGAAGCTAATATTGTTGCACCTGATAGTAATATTGCTATTGTTACTTCACGCTTTAATAATTTTATTGGTAAAAATTTATTAAATGGTGCTATTGATACTTTAAAGCGATTAGGACAAGTTAAAGAACAAAATATTACTACTATTTGGGTACCTGGAGCTTATGAATTACCGTTAATAACGCGTGTTTTAGCCCGCTCTAGTAAATATCATGCTATAATTGCGTTAGGAGTTATTATTCGTGGAGATACTGCACATTTTAAATATATTGCTAATAGTGTAAGTATGAGCATCTCAAATACATCAATGTATAACGAAATACCAATATCTTTTGGTGTGCTTACTACTAAAAATATCGAGCAAGCAATGGAGCGTGCTGGAAGTAAAGCGGGTAATAAAGGTATTGAAGCTGCTCTAACGGCACTAGAGATGATCAATATATTGCAGGCTATTAAAGAGTAATTTTTTAGAGGAGATTTTGTGAAACCCGCTGCGCGTCGTCGTGCTCGTGAATGTGCTGTCCAAGCACTATACTCTTGGCAATTATCTAATAACGATATTCTAAATGTAGAAAATCAATTAATAATAGAATTGAATGTTAAAGAAATTGATATTAGTTATTTTCATGATTTAATTATTGGTGTTACTAACAGTAGTAAATATTTAGATAGTTTGATGAATCCTTATATATCTCGTCATATAGAAAAAATTGGACAAGTAGAGAAAGCTATATTGCGTATTGGATTATATGAATTAAGTAAACGGAATGATGTCCCTTATAAAGTAGTTATTAATGAGAGTATAGAATTAGCTAAAATTTTTGGTGCAACTGATAGTCATAAATTTATTAATGGTGTACTAGATAAAGTCGCTCCACAAATTAGAGTTAATAAAAAAGTTAATTAATATTAAGTTGGAAACTAACTTCATGTTACTTGATGAATTTGCGTTAATTAAAAATTATTTTAATCGCATAGAAAATTTATCTTACTATGATGTAGAGGAAGGAATTGGTGATGACTGTGCATTGCTTAATATTCCAGAAAAACAGACGATTACTATTACAACTGATACGCTAGTGGAACACGTACATTTTTTATTTGACATTGATCCTGCTGATTTAGGTTATAAATCACTAGCAGTAAATCTAAGTGATTTAGCTGCTATGGGTGCTCAGCCAGCATGGTTAACATTAGCACTTACTATCCCACAAATTAATGAAAAATGGTTAACAAAATTTAGTAATAGCTTATTTGAACAAATGAATTGTCATAGTATGCAGCTAATTGGAGGAGATACTACACGTGGGCCATTAAGCATTACTCTTAGTGTTTATGGTTTAGTACCAATTGGTTGCGCAATTAAACGTTCAGGTGCTAAACTAGGTGATTGCATTTTTGTTACGGGTACATTAGGAAACAGTGCAGCTGGTTTGTATTTATTACAAAATCGTTATGAATTACAAGATCAATTAGTGCAAGAAATGTTGATTAACTGTCATTTAAGACCGATACCTCGTATTAAACAAGGTAAAGCTCTGCGCAATTTAGCAACTTCCGCTATTGATATTTCTGATGGTTTACTTTCCGATATTATTCATATAATGAATGCTAGCCAAGTTGGTGTTGAACTTAATTTAGAATTAATACCTATTTCAGAAGCATTACACCGTTATTTTGAACCTCAACAAGCACTAATTTGGGCATTGACTGGTGGTGAAGATTATGAGCTATGTTTTACAGCATCAAAAGTTAATTTAACTGCAGTACATTCAGCTTTAGAATACCTTAATATACCTTATACATGCATTGGACAAATTGTTAAAAAAGAACAAGGGTTAAAATTATTTAAAAAAAGTAAATTAGTAGATTTTCATCATAAAGGATTTAATCATTTTGGTTTATTATAATAAGAATATCTACAAAGAACGTTTATCGTTGAGAAATCCTTTGCATTTTTTAGCAACCGGTTTTGGTACAGGTCTTATCTCATTTATACCTGGGACAATAGGTTCATTATCTGCTATTCCATTATGGTGGTTAATGACTTTTTTATCCTTGAAGATTTATTTGTTAATATTATTAATCAGTGTAATTATAGGCATTTATTTATGTCACCGTACTTCATGTGATATTGGTATCCATGATCATTCCAGTATTGTTTGGGACGAATTTATTGGAATATGGATTACATTAATGATGATTCCATGTATAACCTGGCAATGGATATTACTTGGTTTTATTATTTTTCGTATCATTGATTGCTTAAAACCTTGGCCAATTTGCTGGCTTGACAAAAATGTAAGTGGTGGAATAGGAATTATGATTGATGACATTATTGCTGGAATGATTGCAGCAATAATTATTTATAATTTAGGGAAATAATTTTTTATTTTTTAAGCGATATTATTAAAAAATTAACTTGAATTTATAATTCAAATAACAAAATGTTTATAACATTAGCCAGGCTTGAATTTGTTGTTTGATTCCAATAGTATCTAATTGATAATCATGCCTTATTTCTTCTTGAGTACCTTGTGGTATAAATTCATCTGGTAAACCGAGGTTAAGTACCGGTAAACATAAACGTTTTGACATAATTAACTCATTGACGCTGCTACCAGCACCTCCTTTTATAGATCCTTCTTCTAAAGTCACTAATGCTTTATGATTGATACATAACTCAGTAATTAAAATTTCATCTAATGGCTTAACAAATCGCATATCTACTAATGTAGCATCAAGTTGATCAGCTACGCTTAATGCTTCTAATAATAATGTACCAAAGTTAAGTATAGCTAATTCCTTACCATATCTCTTTATAATACCTTTACCTATTTTTAATTTTGTTAATGGTTGAAGTATAGCACCAGTACCGTTACCTCGAGGATAACGTACGGCAGTTGGTCCTTTCTGATAGTGATAACCGGTATAAAGCATCTGACGGCATTCATTTTCATCGCTAGGTGTCATAATCACCATACCTGGTATACAACGTAAATATACCAAATCAAATGCTCCTTGATGAGTCTGTCCATCTGCACCAACAATACCTCCTCGATCAATAGCAAACAGTATTGGGAGTTTTTGAATTGCTACATCATGAATTACTTGATCGTATGCTCGTTGTAAAAACGTAGAATAAATTGCTACAATTGGATTATAACCACTAATAGCTATACCAGCAGCAAAAGTAACAGCATGTTGCTCAGCAATTGCTACATCAAAATATTGTGATGGATAATTACGTGCAAAATTGCTCATACCTGAACCTTCACACATGGCAGGTGTAATTGCTATAAGTCGAGAATCAATAGCAGCTGTTTCATTAAGCCAATTACCAAAAATTTCTGAATAGCTAGGTAATACAGGCATATTTAATGGAAGTGATCCACTTGATGGATCAAATTTAGGAACTGAATGCCAACTAATGGGATCCTTTTCTGCAGGTGCATATCCTTTGCCTTTTTTAGTGATAATATGCAGAAATTGTGTTTTTTTTAAGTTACGCACGTTTTCTAAAATTCTTATTAACGTAAGTACGTCATGCCCATCTGCTGGACCAATATAATTAAAACCTAACTCTTCAAATAAAGTACATGGTACTACCATACTTTTTAAATGAGATTCAGTTCGCTTGATTATTTTTTTAAGCGTAGGAATGTTATTGAGTACATATTTACCTCTTTCACGTATACGTAAATAAGTATTTCCAGAAAGAATTTGAGTTAGTCGATTATTAAGAGCACCAACATTCTCAGAAATAGACATTTCATTGTCATTAAGAATAACTAAAATATCCGGTTTGATATCACCAGCATGATTCATAGCTTCAAAAGCCATACCAGCAGTAATTGCACCATCACCAATAATACAAACAGTGCGGCGTCCTTTTCCTTCTCGAGCAGCAACTACCGCCATCCCTAAGCCAGCACTAATAGAAGTAGATGAATGACCCACACTTAATACATCGTATTCACTTTCTTCACGCCATGGAAATGGATGTAATCCATTTTTTTGACGGATTGTATTAATACGATCACGACGTCCAGTTAAAATTTTATGTGGATATGCTTGATGTCCTACATCCCATATCAAATGGTCAAATGGTGTGTTATATACATAATGTAGTGCTACTGTTACTTCAACAACACCAAGACCTGAAGCTAAATGTCCAGAAGAACGACTTACACTATCTAGTAAATACTGACGTAACTCTTTACAAAGTAAAGGAAGTTTTTCTTTAGGTAGCAAACGTAATTCCTGAACTGTACCTGCTAATGCTAAAATCGGATATTTGATAGTATCAAAATTCATATCATGAAAATTATTTATTATCATTAATTATAAAGCTTGCTAATAATTTTAATACATTAGTATTACAAGATTTATCAGATAAAAATCTGAGTGAACTTAGCGCTTCCTGATAGAGTTCATAAACTCTATCGTGAGCATTATTTAATCCTATTAAAGTTAGATAATTATTGCTTGATAATTCATGCATGTCTTTTTTATCCGAATATTTAATATTTTCAACAACATCAATAATATCGTCTTGTACTTGAAATGCTAATCCAATAGCATTAGCATAATTATCTAATGCAAGTAATACATCGTTACTTTGATTACCTGCTGCTAATGCGCCAAGTCTGACAGCTGTACGAATTAATGCACCTGTTTTATAATGGTAGATATATTCCAATTGTGATACAGTAGTACATTGATATTTTGTTTTTAGATCTAATGCTTGTCCGATACACATACCTGTTACGCCACTAGCTTGTGCTAACTCAGAAATCATTGCTAAACGTGTTTTAACATTTACATTATCCATAGGATAATCAGTAAGGATTGAAAATGCTAACGTTTGTAAAGCATCTCCGGCAAGTATCGCTATATCTTCACCATACTTCATATGACAAGTTAAATGTCCTCTTCTCAATATATCGTTATCCATAGCTGGTAAATCATCATGAATTAAAGAATAAGCATGTATGCATTCTAAGGCAGCTGCTGGTGCATCTAAACTAGACATATTAACTTTAAACATTTCACCAGTTGCGTAGACAAGTAAAGGCCGAAGACGTTTACCACCTAATAATGTTCCATATTGCATAGCTTTCACCAAAGGTGAGTCTTGAGGAAGAGGATCCATTAAAGCTGTTAATGTTGAATTCACTCGTTCATAATATTGATTTATCAATTTCTTAAAATCCATTAATAATTACTCTAGATAAAATTACTTTATAAACTCTATCATTACTAAGTAATATTTAGTGAATATGTTTCGTTATACACATGAATATAAACACAATATTATATATTGTATAAAAATATTTAAGTAAAAAAGCTCTTTATAAATTAATTATTATTAATAATAATTAATTTTATTTTAATAAATAGTAATTGCATAATTTTGATGCTTTTTGTACTTTAAATATAAAGTATATTATTTTAGGATATCAGTTATCAAAAATTAATAATATATATTTTTTAAACGTGGTATTATTAAATAATAATTTAGTTAGAATAGTCAATATATTAACAAGTATAAGTTAATATATTGATTAATATTAAAATTAATTAATTAAATATTAATTTATTAAGAATTTTGGATTTGATTATTTAAAAATTTTTCTAATTCATTGCGACTTATAATCTTACTATTAACTTTAATATATAGACTTTTTTCCTCTTGTACTATCAGTACTGAAGATACACCTGGTATTTCTTTTAACAGAACTTCTAAATTAGTAATGGATAGTAATTTATTGCTTAAAATAAAACGTAAACTATTAGTATAAATAGGTTCTTTAATGGATAAACTAATAAAAAACCAACTTATTGAAATAAGAGCACTAACTAAAAATAAAATTTGTGCATTAAAATGTTCATACACCCATCCTCCCATACTACCACCAATTGCAGAACCAAGAAATTGACTAGTTGAATAAACACCCATGGCGGTACCTTTGTAACCTACAGGCGATTCTTTACTAATTAAAGATGGTAAAATAGCTTCCAATAAATTAAAAGCGAAAAAAAATAATTGTACACATAATATGAGTATATGAAAACGATTTGACATTCTCCATAATATTATTTCTGTAAGAGATATTAATAAAATACAACTTATGAAAACTATTTTCATTCTATGCATTATTTCTGCATAAATAATACAGGGTATTACAAAAATAAACGATACTAACATCGTAAATAAATATATTTTCCATTGTTCAGACATTGCTAATCCCAATGTTTCAAATTGACCTGGTAGTACTATAAAAATTGAAATTAACAAAATATGAAGATAAAAAATACTTATATTAAGTTTTAATAATTTTGAATTAGTTAATACAGCTCGAATACTACTTTTTACTATATGTGTTTCACGATTTAATATAGATTCATGAGAATCTGGAATAAATAAAAGAGTAATGATAATTCCAATGATAGCTAAAATACTGGTAATCCAAAATAATGAATGTAAACCAAATTTATATGTGATCATTGGTCCAAGTACGAGTGAAAGAGCAAATGCCACTCCCAAACTCAAACCAATAAGAGCCATGGCTTTAGTACGGTTCTGTTCACGAGTTAAGTCTGATAACAAAGCCATTATTACAGCAGCAATTGCACCTGAACCTTGTAATGCTCTGCCCCAAACTATACCCCAAATACTAGTTGTAATTGCAGCAATTATACTTCCAAGAAAAAATAAAATTAAACCAATAATGATTATTGGTTTACGTCCAATACGATCAGAAAGTAGACCAAACGGTATTTGAAATATTGATTGAGCAAAACCATACATTCCAATTGCTAGACCAATTAAAGTATGATTAGCCTGTCGCAGGAATATACCATATGTAGTTAACACAGGTAAAACCATAAACATTCCTAACATACGTAAAGAAAAAATAGCACCTAATCCCCAGGTTGCACGAAGTTCTAAAGAAGTCATTTTATTATCATTCATTTTAACCTCTGCAGAATACATTAAATATAACTTTATACTTTTAATTATATTAAATATGATATGAAATATGTAACATACTTTTAACTCTTATATGATAAGAGATCAAAAATTGATATTACTATATTCTTAATTGAAAGTAATGGTTGAACCATTAGCAGTGGGAATTATAAAATCTATTGACATCATTATGCTTAATGAAGCAATAGCAAAAATAGAAAATATAAAAACTTTGTATGCCCAAACTTTATTATTTGATGATTTGTACCCTGACAATGCTAAGCTAAGCCAACATATATTTACTATAGAAGTGACAATCAAATATTTATAACCAGTATAACCGTTCAAAGTAAGCATTGAACTAGATATAATAAATATTAATATATAGAGTATAATATAAAATTTAGTTAATTTAATACCTTTTACGGCAGGTAAAACTGGAATCTTTGCATCTTGATAATCATCAAGATGTAATATAGCAATTGCATACGAATGAGGTATCTGCCATAAACTAAAGATAAATAACAAAATTAATGCACATATATCTAATCTGTCAGATACTGCACAATATCCAATTATAGGTGGTATAGCGCCAGAAATACTACCAATTGAGATTCCATACATTGAATTACGTTTCATATAAAGGCTGTAAATAACCACATAAATTACAAATCCTATACTTGCTAAAATCATAGTTAGCGTATTTACTTTGTAATAAAGTAATATACAACCAGCAATTATTAATATAATTCCATAAATCAAGCTTAATTTAACCGAAATTAAACCTGTAGCTAAAACACGGTTGCACGTTCTTTTCATTTTAAAATCAATGTCACGATCTATGATATTATTAAAAATACAACTAGATGCAATTACGAACAACATTGCAATCAAAACAGTAAAAAATAATAGATAATTAATCTTACCTTTTGAAGCTAAAAAAAAACCACCTGTTATGGAAATTAAATTACTAAAAATAATTTTAGGTTTTATTATTTGTAAATATTGTTTTTTCATATATAAAATAATTGTCAATGTTTTAACATATTATTGTTAAGATTCCACATAATCCATAATGAACCAACTACTATTATAAAAATAATAATTGATGCAAAAATAATAGCTATCATATTCCAACCATCTTCTGATTTACTGTCTAAATGTAAAAAATATACCAAATGAACTAATATTTGAGTTATCGCACAAATTAAAGTTATATCCAAAGTAAAACGATAAGAAATAGTACCGTGTATCACTAACCAAAACGGAATTATTGTAAGAATAATAGATAAAATAAAACCTATAAGATACGATCTTTTAGTATCATTTATACTATTGTGTAATTTATATCCTTTATTTTTAATATATTTCATTGCATAGCTCCTATTAAATAGACAATAGTAAATACGCAAATCCACACTATATCTAAAAAATGCCAAAATAAGCTTAAACATATAATACGTATATAATTAGTAACGGTAAAACCACGTATAGCAATTTGAAATATTAATACCGCCATCCAAATAACTCCAGATAATACATGTAGACCATGAGTACCAACTAAAGTAAAAAAGCTGGATAGGAAAGCGCTGCGATTGGGACCTAATCCTTTTAATATCAAATGATGAAATTCATAAATTTCCATTATGACAAACGTAATACCTAATAAAAAAGTTATTAACAACCATTTAATAGTAGATCTTTTAGAATATTTATTTATGGAAACTACTGCCATTCCATAGGTAATTGAACTACATAGTAATACAGTAGTTTCAATCAAGATAAATGGCAATACAAAGATATCTTTACCAGAAGGACCTCCAGCTGTGTTATTAACCATAACAATATAAGTAGCAAATAAGGTTGCAAATATAATGCAATCACTCATCAAATATAACCAAAAACCAAAAATTTTATTACTGTTTAATTTATGATTAGTTACATGTTTTGTATAAGAATTATGGGAATCTTTCATTCCTGTTTTAATCAACATTATTTTAAACCTGCTTTATTAAGTACATTAAAGCGTTCTTTTTCAATTTTTTCTATTTCATCAATAGACACATAATACTCTTCATCTTCATTAAAACTTTTTGCAATCCAAACAAATATTATACTAAGGAACGAAAAACCTGCAAGCCACCATATATGCCAAACCATGGAAAAACCTAAAAAAGTTCCAAATAAAGCCATTATTATGGCTGCACTACTATTCTTTGGCATATGAATTTTTTCATATTTCTTAGGTATCTTATACGCTTCTCCTTTTTCTTTCATCATCCAAAATGCGTCTCTATCATAAATATATGGAATAATAGCAAAATTATAAAAAGGTGGTGGCGAAGATGTAGACCATTCTAAAGTACGTCCGCCCCATGGATCACCAGTAAGATCACGATTTTGTTTGCGATTACGTATAGAAGTATAAAACATAATTATTTGACAAATAATACCAAAAGAAATTAATACAACACCAATTGATGCAATAACTAATAAAGAATGAAATTGAGGATCTATTTTTTGGCTTAAACGACGAGTCATACCCATAAAACCTAATGCATATAAAGGCATAAAAGCTACTAAAAAGCCACTAATCCAAAACCAGAAAGCACGTTTACCCCAAACTTCATTCAAAGTAAAGCCAAAAACTTTAGGAAACCAATAAGTTATACCAGCCATACAACCAAATACAACTCCACCAATAATAACATTATGAAAATGTGCTACTAAAAATAAGCTATTATGCAAAACAAAATCAGCACCTGGAATAGATAATAGAACACCAGCCATACCACCAATAGCAAATGTTATTAAAAAGCCAATAGTCCATAACATTACTGAATGTAATTCAATACGTCCTTGGTACATCGTAAATAACCAATTGAAAATTTTAACACCCGTTGGTATTGCTATAATCATTGTCATGATACCAAAAAATGCATTAACGTTTGCACCTGCACCCATGGTGAAAAAATGATGCAACCAAACTATAAATGATAATATAGTAATAGCAATAGTTGCCCATATAAGTGAAGTATAACCAAATAAACGTTTTTTTGAAAAAGTTGCAGTCACTTCAGAAAAAATACCAAATACTGGTAAAACCAGTATATATACTTCTGGATGACCCCAAATCCAGATTAAATTAACATACATCATCATATTACCGCCCATATTATTGCTAAAGAAATGAAATCCTAAATAACGATCAAGTGTTAATAACACTAAAGTGACAGTTAATACTGGAAATGCAGCAATAATTAGAACGTTAGTGCAAAATGCAGTCCAAGTGAATACTGGCATTTTGAATAGATTCATACCTGGAGCACGCATTTTTAAAATAGTTACTAGAAAATTAATACCAGTAAGCATAGTACCTATACCCGATAACTGCAGACTCCAAATCCAATAATCAACACCAACACCGGGGCTATATTCTGTATTTGAAAGAGGAGGATAAGCTAACCAACCAGTTTGTGCAAATTCACCTATACCAAGAGATAAATTTATTAGGATTACACCAATCGCAGTAAACCAAAAACTAAGATTATTTAGAAATGGAAATGCTACGTCACGTGCACCAATTTGTAAAGGAACTACAATGTTCATTAATCCTACTACAAAAGGCATTGCCACAAAAAATATCATGATTACACCATGCGCAGTAAAAATTTGATCATAATGATGAGGAGGCAAAATACTAGTTCCATCTGCGCTAGAAGCAATCATTTGTTGAGTGCGCATCATGATTGCATCGGCGAAACCACGTAATAACATAACAAAAGCCATTATTATATACATAATACCTATCTTTTTATGATCAACAGAAGTAAACCATTCACGCCATAAATACTGCCATTTACCATAATAACTAATTAAAATAGCAAGAGCTAAACCAATCATAATTATAGTAATAACGGTAATCATTATGATTGGTTCATGATATGGTATTGCATCTAATGTTAATCTTCCAAACATCATTTTTTCCTCTTTTTCACATAAAAAGATTGGTTTTCAGTAATATTATGTGTATTGGATCATTTATGGCTTATTGAAAATTTATTGATAATACTGTCGAATAATTTAGGATTTACTATGGAAAAATGTTCCACTGGATTATTTTCGCTTGGTAAAGCCAATTTCTCAAAATCGTTCATATTAGTTAATTTATTTTGAGAAGTTTTAACTTGCAATATCCATAAATCAAATATTTTATTGTTTTTTGTAACAATTGTTTTAAATTTCATTCCAGAAAAACCACGACCACTAAAATTTGAAGAAATACCATTAAAAACTCCAGGCTCAGTAGCAATAAGATGTAATTTTGTTTGCATTCCTGCCATTGCATAAATTTGACTACCTAAGGTAGGAATAAAAAAAGAATTCATGACTGAATTAGATGTTACTTTAAAAGTAACAGGAGTAGCTATTGGAAAAACTACTTGATTAATAGTTGCAATACCTTGTTTAGGATAAATAAATAACCATTTCCAATCTAATGCGACCACATCAATCTCAAGAGGTTCTATATTAGAAACTAAAGGTTTACTTGGTTCTAAAATATGAGTAGATTTCCAGGTTAAAATACCTAAAAAAAGTATAATAAGTATGGGTATAATCCAAATTACAATTTCTACTTTATTTGAATGTGACCAATTAGGACTATATTTTGCTTTTTTATTTGTTTCACGGTATTTCCAAGAAAATATAATAGTCATTAAAATTGCAGGAATAACCACTATTAACATTAATCCAAAGGCTGTTAAAATTAATGAACGTTGTTGTAATGCAATTTGTCCTTTAGGATTTAGCAAAGCACTATCACATCCATTTAATAAAAAAATAACTATCATTAGTAATGAATTTTTTAAAAATTTTTTATTGTTTCTAAGTCTCATATAACGATCTCAATGATAGTAGTTCTATCGTCGTTTTAAGCATAAATATATTTTAAGAAAAGGTTATTGTAGTGTAAATTGCAATACAATCATATTAATAATAAATCAGATAAATGCTAATAAAATAGACATTTGAAAGTAAAAATTAGTATATTTAACAAGAATAATATAATATGTTTTTTATAGCATATATTATGCTATTGTTTATATTTTAGTTTTTATATATGCAATTATTATAAATAAACACCTTGTTTGAAGGATAATTCAATTATACAACTTAAATAAATTTTTAAAAAGCATACAAAGTAATATTTGATAAATAATTATTTTATATAGACTATTATCTATAATTAAATATTATGCATTTAATTATATTTTATTTAGATTAATGAACTGAATCACTAATGTATAGATAGTTACTATTTATCATATAATATCAATTATATTGCTTTAATTTTAAAATTAAATTAGATTACTTCTAATTATTAAATTTATTTACATTTAATAAATAATAGATTTTTACTTATTTATGTTCATTATTGAACATTGTACTAATGTAATTAATAGGTTTGAAATAAACAGAATTATATGAATAATATTTATTTTACTAATAATTATATATTATTATCAAATTGTTCGAAGAGACACATTAGCTAAATATAATTAATAATACAATTAAATTCTTTATCATCATTAAACTAATGAATACAATTTGTATTTAATAACTATAGTAACAATTATCTTGTGAAATAGATCATATCTAATTTATATTTCATATAGAATAATTTCTATTATATATAATTATAGTTTTAGATAACTAAAAAATAATAATCTATTAACATGCTATATTTTATAATATGAATTTATTATTTCATAAAATGAAAACACAAAAAATATTTTGTTATGCTAAAATACTCTAATTTCTACAATAAATAAAGATAAATATTTATATCATTTTGTTTTATATGATTTATTATTTATAATAAATCATATAACAGCCATTATTATTCACAATAAACTAATTATAGTTTAAGAGTTAATTAAAATATACATTATATTATATAATATAACTAAGAACTAAAATGTTCTTTAAGTTTTTATAGTCATAAGCAAATCATAAAATAATTTTCATTACAAGATAACATTTTTCTTTTTATAGAATATATTTTAGATAATTTTAATAATATTACAGATATATAATATTTTAATTTGATTAAGTACATGATTTTGAGGTAACAAGATGACAGTTTCAGTAGAAACTACTCATGGTTTAGGACGTCGTATTCTAATTACTATTCCAGCAGCGAATATTGAACAAGCAGTAAAAAATAAATTAATAGAAATGACAAAAAAACTTTCTATTGATGGTTTTCGTAAGGGTAAAGTTCCTATTAAAATTATTATTCAACGATATGCTAAATCTGTTCGTCAGGATATACTAGATAATTTAATGACTAGTTATTTCTTTGAAACTATTTTTAAAGAAAAAATTAATATAGCTGGTACACCAAACTACATTCCAAATGAGTATCAAGAAGGTCAAGATTTTACTTACATAGTTAATTTTGAAGTATATCCAAAAATTCAGCTTAATGGTTTAGATTCTCTTAAAGTTGAAAAACCTATCGTTAAAATTACAGATACAGATATCGATACAATGCTAAAAACATTACAGAAACAACAATCTGTTTGGAAAGAAAGTAAAACATTAGTAACAGCACAGGATAGAGTGACTATTAATTTTACAGGATTAATAAATGGTAAAAAATTTGAAGGAAGTACAGGATCTAATATTATTTTAGATATGAATCAAGATTATATAATTCCTGGTTTTAAAGAGAGTATAATTAATCATAAAATAGGTGATAATATTGTTATTGATGTAAAATTTCCAGACAATTATCACTGTAAATCCTTACAAGGCAAAAATGCAATATTTTATGTCTTATTAAAAAAAGTTGAAGTATGTAAATTACCAGAATTAACAGAAGAATTCATCAAAAGCTTTGGTATAAAAGATGGTTCCATTGATAATTTGCGTTTTGAAATCCGTAAGAATATGGAACGACGAATAAATATTATTATTCGAAACAAAATAAAATTACAAGTAATAGAATGTCTAATAAAAACAAATAAAATTGAAGTACCAGAGTTGCTAGTTAAGGATGCAATGGACATACTGCAACGTCAAGCTATCGAAAATTTTAAAAATGAAAAAGAGGAAATATTGGTATCAAAATTACCATCTGAACTATTCAAAGAACAAGCAAAAAAACGTGTTATTGGTGATATAATATTAGGTGAATTAATTCATTTAAATCAATTAAAAGTTGATGAAAATCGTGTTAAATTAATGATTAAAGAAATAGCTTTAAGCTATGAAAAACCAAATACAGTGATCAAACATTATTCAAATAATAAAGAACTGATGAACAATATACGTAATATGGTTTTAGAAGATCAAGCAATAGAGCTAATTTTATCAAAAGCTAATGTGGTTGAAAAATTTATTAATTTTCATGAACTAATAAACTAAATATTAAAAAATTATTTTTAATATCATTAAGGAAAATTATTTCTCAAACATTATTAATACATTTATGGTATATTAAGAATATAAATAAAACTTGATGTAACTGTATATTATGTTTTATTAATCATAATATGATATAACTATTCACCATATTTATTAGGAACTCTAATGTCATACAAAAACAATGGTGAACTTATAAAATCGAATATGACACTTGTCCCAATGGTAGTAGAGCAAACTGCTCGTGGTGAACGTTCTTATGACATCTATTCACGTCTTTTAAAAGAAAACGTAATATTTTTAACTGGTCAAATTGAAGATAATATAGCAAATTTAATTGTGGCACAGATGTTATTTTTAGAAGCGGAAAATCCTGAAAAAGATATTTATCTTTATATAAACTCACCAGGTGGAATTATTAGTGCTGGTATGTCTATATATGACACCATGCAATTTATTAAACCTGATGTAAGTACTATTTGTTTAGGACAAGCATGTTCCATGGGCGCTTTTTTACTTACTTCAGGAGCAAAAGGTAAACGTTGTTGTTTACCTAATTCTAGAGTTATGGTTCATCAACCACTGGGTGGTTATCAAGGTCAGGTAACAGATATTGAAATTCATACAAAAGAAATTTTAAAAGTAAAACACCGCATTAATGAATTAATGGCTAAAAATACCGGTAAAACTATAAAACAAATTGAACATGATACTGAACGTGATTATTTTCTTTCCGCTAATGAAGCGTTAGAATATGGTTTAGTAGATTCAATATTAACATCTCGTTAATATTGTAGATTTACTTAATTTTAAATTCTAGATGTCCATAATTAATGAATTAAGTAAATTGCAATATATTAAATAAGGATTACTAATTAATATATATAAATAGATATAATACCTTATAGTTATCAATTTAATCTAAGTAATAAGAGGTTACCTAATGACAGATAAGTGCGAAGATACTGCAGATAAGTTAATGCATTGTTCTTTCTGTGGTAAAAACCAGCATGAAGCTCATAAATTAATTGCTGGACCAGCAGTATATATCTGTGAGGGATGTATTAAGTTATGTAGCGATATTATTCGAGAAGAAAGTCAAAAAATTATTTTGAAAAATATTATTACTCATAAAGTCCCAACTCCGTATGAAATTGGTGATCATTTAAATAAATATATTATTGGTCAAGAAAAAGCAAAAAAAGTATTGTCAGTAGCTGTTTATAATCATTATAAACGATTACGTAATAATAAAAATATGGATGATGTTGAATTAAGTAAAAGTAATATACTACTTATTGGGCCTACTGGTAGTGGTAAAACTCTATTAGCAAAAACATTAGCTAATTTGTTAGATGTACCATTCGCTATTGCAGATGCTACAACATTAACTGAAGCTGGTTATGTAGGAGAAGATGTTGAAAACATTATTCAAAAATTATTGCAAAAATGTGATTATAATGTACAAAAAGTACAGCAAGGTATTATATATATTGATGAAATAGATAAAATATCTCGTAAATCGGAAAATCCATCGATTACACGTGATGTTTCAGGAGAAGGTGTACAACAAGCGTTATTAAAATTAATTGAAGGAACCATAGCAGCTATTCCACCTCAAGGTGGACGTAAGCATCCGCAGCAAGAATTTTTACAAGTTGATACTTCACAAATTTTATTTATTTGTGGAGGTGCTTTTTCTGGCTTAGAAAAAATAATTTCTCAACGAATAGAAATGGGAACTGGAATTGGTTTCGGAGCTGTTATTAAAGATAAATCACATAAAATTAAAGAGGATTTACTTCTATCACAAGTTGAGCCAGAAGACTTAATTAAATTTGGTCTTATTCCAGAATTTATAGGTCGTTTACCGATAGTAACTACTTTAAATGATCTAAATGAAGAATCTCTGATTCAAGTTTTAACTGAACCAAAAAATGCATTGATTAAACAATATCAAGCCTTATTTAATTTAGAAGGTGTTAAATTAGAATTTCATTCTGACGCATTAGTGGCTATTGCTAAACAAACTTCATTGCGTAAAACTGGTGCACGTGGATTGCGATCTATTGTTGAAAATGCTTTACTTGAAGTTATGTATAATTTACCTTCTATAAAAGGTATTGAAAAAGTAGTAATTGATAAAAAAGTTATTGAAGATCAAAGTGATCCTATATTAATTTATGGTACTCAAAAAAACCAAGTAAATAATGAATAAATAAATTGTTTATTATTCTTACGTGATAGTACCTTAATATGATGATATTTCGTTATTATTTTCTAGCAATAATGATATTGAATGTTGTATAAGCATCCTCATATAATAAACAGTATGTGGTTAAAATACCTGTTTTCTGCATAATATGTTCTCACTATTCTAGTGGGGACATTAGAACTAAGAGAGAGCTCTATGAATCCTGAGCATTCTGAACGCATTGAAATCCCAGTATTGCCGTTACGCGATGTGGTAGTTTATCCGCACATGGTAATTCCGTTATTTGTTGGCCGTGAAAAGTCAATTCGCTGCCTTGAAGCTGCTATGGAAAATGATAAAAAAATAATGTTAGTTGCACAGAAAGAAGCAGCAACTGATGAACCTGGTATAAACGACCTTTTTTCGGTAGGAACAATTGCTTCAATATTACAAATGTTAAAATTACCTGATGGAACTGTAAAAGTGTTAGTGGAGGGATTGGAACGAGCACGTATTACAACATTATCAGATAATGGTGAGTATTTTATTGCATTAGCTGAATACCTAATTCAAGCAAAAGGAGAAGAAAAGGAACAGGAAGTTTTAGTACGTACCGCTATCAATCAATTTGAAGGATATATTAAACTAAACAAAAAAATACCGCCTGAGGTATTAACTTCACTAAATAATATCAATGATGTTGCTCGTTTAGCTGACACAGTAGCAGCACATATGCCATTAAAGTTAGCAGATAAACAATCTGTAATGGAAATGTCTAATGTTAATGAAAGATTAGAATATCTAATGGCTATGATGGAATCAGAAATAGATTTACTACAGGTTGAAAAGCGCATTAGAAATCGTGTAAAAAAACAAATGGAAAAAAGCCAGCGTGAATATTATTTAAATGAGCAAATGAAAGCAATTCAAAGAGAATTAGGAGAAATGGATGATGCACCAGATGAATGTGAAATGCTGAAACGTAAAATTGAAGCATCAAAAATGCCTAAAGAAGCACGAGAAAAAACTGAAACTGAGCTACAAAAACTTAAAATGATGTCCCCAATGTCAGCAGAAGCTACCGTCGTTCGTGGATATATTGATTGGATGATTCAAGTACCATGGAGTATACGTACTAAATTAAAAAAAGATTTGCATAAAGCACAGGAAACTTTAGATATAGATCATTATGGTTTAGACCTTGTGAAAGATCGTATTCTTGAATATCTTGCTGTACAAAACCGTGTTAATAAAATAAGAGGTCCAATTCTTTGCCTTGTTGGCCCACCAGGTGTAGGCAAAACTTCGCTTGGAAGATCAATAGCTAAAGCTACAGGTCGAAAATATGTACGTATGGCATTAGGCGGTATGCGTGATGAAGCGGAAATTCGTGGACATCGTCGTACTTATATTGGTTCAATGCCAGGAAAATTAGTACAAAAAATGGCAAAAATTGGAGTAAAAAATCCACTTTTCTTATTGGATGAAATTGATAAAATGTCTTCTGACATGCGAGGAGATCCTGCTTCTGCACTTTTAGAAGTACTTGATCCAGAACAGAATATTGCATTTAATGATCATTATTTGGAAGTAGATTACGATCTTTCTGATGTTATGTTTGTTGCTACTTCTAATTCTATGAATATTCCAATACCTTTATTAGATCGTATGGAAGTGATCCGTCTTTCTGGATATACTGAAGATGAGAAAATTAATATTGCTAAAAAACATTTATTACCAAAACAAATTGATCGTAATGCACTAAAGGAACATGAGTTCAGTATTGAAGATAGTGCTATAATTAGCATAGTGCGATATTATACTCGTGAAGCTGGAGTACGTAATTTAGAACGAGAGCTTTCTAAACTTTGTCGTAAAACTGTAAAAATGTTGCTAATGGATAAATTAAAGAAATCTATCGTTATTAATCAAAATAATTTAAAAGATTTTCTTGGTGTTCAACGTTTTGATTATGGTTTTGTAGATAATCAAAATCGTGTAGGTCAAGTTAATGGTTTAGCTTGGACTGAGGTTGGTGGTGATTTATTAACTATTGAAACAGCTTGTATCCCAGGTAAAGGAAAATTAACTTATACCGGTTCTTTAGGTGAAGTTATGCAGGAATCCATCCAAGCAGCATTAACAGTAGTAAGAGCACGAGCAGAAAAATTAGGTATTAATAGTGGTTTTTATGAAAATCGTGATATACATGTACATGTGCCAGAAGGAGCAACACCGAAAGATGGTCCAAGTGCTGGAGTTGCTATGTGCACTGCATTAGTATCTTGCTTAACTAATAATCCAGTACGTGCTGACGTAGCAATGACAGGTGAAATTACACTACGTGGAAAAATCCTACCTATTGGAGGATTAAAAGAAAAATTACTAGCTGCTCATCGTGGAGGTATTAAGATAGTATTAATTCCGGACAAAAATAAACGAGACTTAGAAGAAATCCCGCAAAATATAATTGCAGATTTAGAAATACATCCAGTAAAACGTATTGAGGAAGTTTTAACTATAGCACTTGAAAATACACTATAAATATTATGAAGTTAAATATAAATTTAGTAAGGAGGAAATTATCAAGGTATGTTCACCATCATGAACTTATTAAGTTATATATATAACTTATATAATAATTAATTTATTTTAAACCGATTTTTTGTTTCATCTGCATCATTATTTCATATGAGTTAGCTTGATATTGAGCTAATCCTTTTGCACGTAGATAACAAGCAGCACATTTTTTACAACCATCGCCTTTTACACCATTGTAACAAGTTAAGGTCTCTGTTCGTATTAATGATAATTGATCAAAATAATCAGCTAATGCCCAAATTTCTGCTTTATTTAGTAACATCAAAGGAGTTTTTAACTGAATATTAGTTGACATACCTAGACATATAGTTTTATGCAGTGTTTTGATAAAATTATTAGAGCAATCTGGATAACCAGATGAATCAGTTTCGCATATACCACTAATTATAATTTCTGATTCTACCTGATAAGCATAAATTGCTGCTAGCGTTAAAAATAAAATATTACGTCCTGGTACAAATGTGTTTGGTAAAGAATTAATATTCTTATCATAAATTGGTACAGGGATATTGTAGCGCGTAAGACTACTAATAGTTAGTTCATTAAGTAAATGTATGTTTATAATCTTATGTACTTGTATCTTAAGTTTTTTAATTATCTCAATAGATATTTCAATTTCTTTTTTATGTCGTTGACCGTAATCAAATGTAATGCAATGTATTTCATCATAAAGCTGGCAAGCTTTAATTAAACAAGTAGTAGAATCTTGTCCACCACTAAATAATACAATAGCTTTGGTCATTTAAAATCCTCTAAATTTTGTAACATTTTAATAGTTACAGAGAAATTATAAATTTTTAAATTACTAATAATATCTTATTAGGTTGATATTCATCATTGAATTTTTAGTAAAACTTATATATTAAAAGCAATTAATTAAATTAATAAATTATTAACTTTCATTGTAAATAATAGTTTACTAATATTTACGAAAATTAATTTAATTTATAAAAGTATTTATTAAATTTTCAACATGATATTAAGCATAAATAAATTTATATTGATAATTTGATATATGTCATCTAATAATAAATAATTTAAATATTTTTAATAATTTTAAAAAATTATACATTTTAGAAAACTTACCAAAATTTTATTTTTCTCAATTTAAATTATTTTACAAATAATGTAATCTTAGAAATTTGATTAATATATTAATTATTATAATTAATATATTAAAATATATTATTTTATAATATTATAGCTTATATCATACATATATAATATATATAATTTTTAAAAAAAATAATTATTAATATAACATATATATTTATATTTATTGAATATAAGTATATTTTAAATGTAAAAAATATATCTTTTATATTGTTTTTTACATAAAACATTTTTGGATAAGAGATAATTATGTATGATCTGTGAATATAAATAAAATATTTCTAATCTTTAAATTTTAAAAATTTAAAATTATGTATACACTTTAAATTATATCTTTATTTTTAAAAATAAATATTTTTTAATAGAATAAATATAAAAACTAAAATGAGAATGAGATTGTTTTATGTATGAACAAACAAATTTTAACTAAAAAAGATTACTTGATGAAATTACGTCGTTGCCGTTCGATTGATACTCTTGAAAGAGTAATTGAAAAAAATAAATATGAATTATCAGATAATGAATTAGTTAGATTTTATTCTGCTGCAGATCATCGGCTAGCAGAACTAACAATGAATAAGCTTTATGATAAAGTACCTATTTCTGTTTGGAAATATGTCCGCTAATTTTTTAAGATTATTTATTATTTTATCGAAAAAACGATACATTTTAGAATGTTAAAATTAAGTTATTATTTAATTAATTTTTTAAAACTAAAATTTTTGAATTTAATATATTAGGAAACCCTATTAACTATTTTCTAACACATATATCGTCTGCTACGGATGCTTCTTTCCAGACCTGACCGATTTCACAAATTCATATTGTAGATAGATAGCAAGGGTTTCCATATATCAATGCTTTTAAAGAAAATAAGATTTAACACAAATGATAAAACAATCATAATGTTATATATTATCAAATAATAATAGCATATATATTATATTTTTCAAAAAATATTTTATATATTTCATCATATATTATTATATTAAATGATTTTTATGTTAAATAAAATATATTTTGATAAAATTATCATATAGATATATGAAAGTTTATAACTTAAAATTTAATAAAATTATTTTATATTTTAATTATTTACATTAAGTTTAAATTCATTATATAATTAAAATAAATTTAATGAAGATTAACAATCTTTTATTTAAAGTTACAGTAATATAATTAGTTTTAATATTGAATAAAAATGTAAAATATGATTATGACTTTTAAAAAATTTAAATACAAAAATATAAAAATTATTGAATAATAACTTAAATTCATATTTAAAGAATATGAGAAGTAGTTATGATATATAAAATCATTAAATTAATATCATTACACGTGGTAATAATTAATTTATAATTGCTTTTTCAAGTAACAGATTAAATAACTATTTAAGTTAATTATAAAATTAATTGAATTATTTATGTAATTTAATTAATTTTACTTAAGAAACATTTTATATAAAAATGTTTCAAGAATTGTAAATTCTATAGGTAATATTAACTAATAGTTAATTTAAACTACATTTATTATATGTATATATTAAAAGTTATACAAATTTATCTATATTACACACAGCATAAAACATACCATATTGATGATTAATATATAAAAATTAATTTTATTCTTTAATTTTTATATATTTATTATTTAACAGTTAATTAAATTTAAGAAATAAATTATTAAAAATAAGATGAATTTAATAGTTAATTATTTTAATTTAACTAATTTAATTAATTTTATTTTTAATATTAATGAACATACTGAATTTTACTTAATAAGTGATTATTGAAAATAATGAATCTACACTCTAAAATAATTAGAGTGATATATTAATAATATAAATTATATTATTAATGATAATAATAATAATAATAATCAGTTATCATCAAAATGATAAAATATAGAAATTAATACTAATTTTTTATGATATTATATATAACATATTACATACTAAATATAATTTATTTAATCTAAATTGTAGTTTACTACATAATTAATATATTATTTTAAATAATTGAAATTATTTACATACTAAGTGTTTAATGTTCTTAATATGTAAGAAATAAAATATTATATATTAGATATATATAATATATAACTTAATGTAAGTAAATATTAAACTTTTAAAATTTTTAAATATTTACTGTAGTGAAAACATTTTTTAACATATAGACTATATATATCTAATATTGTAACTATATTGTAATTATCTTAGGTAATTTTTCCTTTACATTAAACATATGAACTATCAAGCACTTGCAAGGAAATGGCGTCCTCATAATTTTACTAGCGTAGTTGGTCAACAACATGTATTAACTGCATTAATTAATGCATTAAAAATGGGTAATATTCATCATGCTTATCTTTTTTCAGGAACTCGTGGTGTAGGAAAAACTTCAATTGCTCGTTTATTAGCAAAAAGTCTTAATTGTAAGAATAATATTACAGCTAATCCGTGTAATCAGTGTAATAACTGTCATGAAATTGATAAAGGATCTTTTATTGATTTAATTGAAATTGATGCTGCATCCCGTACTAAAGTTGAAGACACACGAGATATGCTCGAAAGCATATATTATGCTCCTGCACACGGAAGATTTAAAATTTATTTAATTGATGAAGTGCATATGTTATCACGTCATAGTTTTAATGCATTGTTAAAAACGCTAGAAGAACCTCCATCTCATGTGAAATTTTTATTAGTTACTACTGAACCACAAAAACTGCCAATTACGATTTTATCTCGTTGTTTAAAATTTCAACTTAAATTACTTGAAGTTGAAGAAATTCAAAAACAATTAAATTATATATTACAGCAAGAAAAAATTACATTTGAATGTCAAGCATTATGCTTATTAGCAAATGCTGCTGATGGTAGTATGCGTGATGCATTAAGTTTAACTGATCAAGCAATCTTATTGGGACGAACCCATGTAATGTATGAAACAGTAAAACAAATGCTAGGTTGTTTAGATAATGACCAAGCACTAATATTAATTGAAACATTGGTTCATGGTCAAAGCGAGCAGGCAATGGCATTAGTACATGAGGTATCTTTAAAAGGGATAGATTGGGAAATGGTGTTAATAGAAATGCTACGTTTATTACATACTATTGCTATGTTACAGTTATTACCTAGTTTTTTAAATAAAATAAATCATAATCATAGAAATCGTTTAAACAAATTAGCAAATATATTATCAAGAGATGATGTTCAATTTTATTATCAAATAATATTAATGGGTCGTAAAGATCTGTCGCTAGCTCCTAATAGAAAATTAGGTGTAGAAATGACATTATTACGATTACTATCTTTTAAGCCTAACCCACAAGCAATATCAGCAGCCAACACTGAATATTCAAAAATATTATCTAAATTAACACCAACTAATACATCTGAGGAAATTACTCAACTAAAAACATTACAGACAAATATTACTCTGGATAAGATATCTTATCCAAATTCTTTTTCTGATGTTACAAATCAGCTTATACAAGCTAGAAAACAGTTATTAACTAAGAAAGAAATTAGAATAAAATGTAGTAAAACGGCATTTTTGGAATCATCTACAGCACAAGTAAATTCTACATCTAAGAATATTAGTAATATTGATAAATACTTACAAAAATATATAAGTAAAACTGGAGTACAGAAGTTAAGTTCTGAGTATCAAAATAACATAGATACTGTTCCAAAAATCACAGCAAAGACTTTATATTTAAGTTCAAATTATGATAAATATTCTAAAATAATAAAATGGTTGATGAAAGAAGTTCATCAACGTGATGCATGGGCTGCAGAAATAACTATGTTATCTTTATCTAAAGAAGTGCAAAAATTTGCACTTAACACGTGGAAAGAGTCAAATAACGAAAAAATTATATTACATCTAAGAAGTAAAAAACAATATCTAAATATACCATCTACATATCAATCGTTAAAGAATGCTTTAAGCAAAAAAATTGGTAGAGATATTAAATTGGATATTGTTGAAGATGATAATCGTGAGGTATTAACACCTATAGAATGGTATCAAATTATTTATGAGGAAAAATTAGCGAAAGCTAATCAATCAATAAAAAGTGATCCTCTTGTTCAAAAAATAAGAGAACTTTTCGATGCTGATTTAGATGAAGAGAATATTATACCTATATAAATTAGGCTATATGTATATAGGTTATATATAGCTATTAGTAAATAGGAGAGAGAAAGACATGTTTAATAAAAGCGGATTAGGAAATTTAATGAAACAAGCACAGCAAATTCAAGATAAAATGGCTAAAGTACAAGAAGAAATTGCTGCACTTGAGGTAACTGGAGAATCTGGTGCAGGATTAGTTAAAGTAACTATCAATGGCGCTTATAATTGCCGACGTGTTAAAGTGGATAATAGCTTGTTTGAAGATGATAAAGAAATGTTAGAAGATTTAATTGCTGCAGCATTTAATGATGCAGCACGCCGTATTGATTTAACACAAAAAGAAAAAATGAACGTTGTTTCTTCTGGAATGCAACTACCACCTGGATTTAAGATGCCATTCTAAAATATTAGAAATAAATGTTTAATCATATCAAGATATTGATGAAATAATTATGTTTATCCACTATGACAGAACGATGAATTATATTATTTAAATAATAATCAATATTTATTTAATAAATTACTTGCATTGATAATATTGATATTGATTTATACGATTAATATTAAAATATTTAATTAAATAAAGATGACAATCTTATATTTATTTCAAATAAAGATAAAATATTTACTTGTAGATTTCTTTAAATAATCTAGTTAATTAACTGAATTTATATTTATTTTAATATGTAAGCTATTGTCAGTATTAACTAGTGTTAATTTTTAATAATTAATTTTAAATTTGTAGCTACATACAATGTATAGCTTTATAAATGTTAAATAAAATATTTTTACTTAAAAAAATATTTTAAATTGTTAAAACTAACTTGATTTTTTTTTGTTATACCCCACTTCAGAACCATTGTTTAAATAACCTTATATCTGTTGAGGTAGCAGTTATTATGAAAGGACAAGAGACGCGTAATTTTCAGTCAGAAGTAAAAGAACTTTTACATTTAATGATTCATTCTCTTTATTCAAATAAAGAGATCTTTTTACGTGAACTTATCTCTAATGCCTCAGATGCTGCCGATAAACTTCGTTTTCGTGCATTGTCAATGCCTGATTTGTATGAAGGTAATGGTAACTTATGCGTAACCATATTAATTAACAAAGAAAAACGTACGTTAACAATTAGTGATAACGGTATTGGAATGAACCGTGAGGAAATAATTGAAAACCTTGGCACTATAGCAAAATCAGGAACTAAGGCATTTATAAAGTCTATGGATTCTAAAGCAATAAAAGATAATAATTTAATTGGTCAATTTGGTGTCGGATTTTATTCAGCGTTTATTGTAGCTAATAAAGTTACTGTATTATCTCGTGCAGCTGGTACTCTTCCTGAAGAAGGTGTATTCTGGGAATCAACAGGTACAGGAGAATATACTCTAGCAGATATTGAAAAAAAAGAACGTGGAACAGCCATTACATTACATCTTCGTGAAAACGAAGATAGTTTTTTGGATATATGGAATGTACGTAATATAGTTAGCAAATATTCTGATCATATTGCTCTTCCAGTTAAAATTGCAGTTAATGACGAAAAAAAGAAAACTATTAACTGGGAAAAAATTAATAAAGCTCAAGCACTATGGACACGTAATAAAGCTGAAATTAAAGATGAAGAATATAAGGAATTTTATAAAAATATTTATCATGATTCCAATGATCCCTTAATTTGGAGTCATAATCGTGTTGAAGGCAAGCAAGAATATACTAGTTTATTATATATTCCTGCACAAGCACCACTTAATATGTGGAATCGTGATAATAGTCATGGACTAAAGCTGTATGTGAACCGTGTTTTTATCATGGATGATGTTGAATTATTTATGCCAAATTATTTACGTTTTATCCGTGGATTAATAGATTCTAACGATTTACCACTCAATATTTCTCGAGAAACTATACAGGATAACCGTATTACTCAAAACTTGCGTACCTCACTAACAAAACGCAGTTTACAAATGTTGGAAAAATTAGCTAAATATGATATAGAAAAATATAGTAAATTTTGGACCGAATTTGGCATAGTTTTAAAAGAAGGACCTGCAGAAGACCATATTAATCAACAGGAAATAGCTAAATTATTACGTTTTGCTTCTACTCATAATAAAGAATCAACACAAGACGTTTCATTAAATGATTATTTAAGTCGGATGGTACAAGGTCAAGACAAGATCTACTATATATCTGCTGATAGTTATGCTGCAGCAAAGAGCAGCCCACATTTAGAGCTTTTCTATAAAAAAGGCATCGAAGTTTTATTACTATCAGACCGTATTGATGAATGGATGATGAGTTATTTAACAAATTTCGATGGGAAAACATTTCAATTAGTTAGCAAATTTGATGAATCAATAAACAAATTATCGGATAAAGAAACACAAGATCATAAAGATACAGAAAAACTATTTGAACCATTTATTAAACGTATAAAAACTTTATTAGATAATCGTGTAAAAGAAGTCCGTTTGACTTATCGATTGATTGATACACCATGTATTGTTAGTACTGATACCAATGAAATAACAACTCAAATGGCAAAATTATTTACTGCAGTTGGTCAAGAAGTACCAAATGTAAAATATATATTTGAAATTAATCCAGATCATCTTTTAGTGAAACGTATCATGAATATTCAAGATGAAGAACATTTTGCTGAATGGATTAATTTATTACTGGAAGAAGCATTGTTGGTTGAGCGCGGTACTTTAGATGATCCAAATCTGTTTATTCGCCGAATAAATCAGCTATTAATGATATAATTAAAATAAAATATTATAGATGACGTTAATTTAATACTTAGATATAATTAAAAACAAAGTTATAATAAATTAGTTTAAAGCATATTCCTTTTATTTTACATATAGGAATATGCTAGTATGTTTTTATTCAACTAACTTTATCGATAATTATATAACTTGCAAAGGAAATAATGCAATGCATATTATTTTATTTGGACCACCTGGTTCAGGTAAAGGTACACAATCTAAATTTATTACTAAGAGATATGGAATACCACAAATTGCTACTGGCGATATGTTGCGTGAAGAAGTAAATATAGGCAATAAATTAGGAAAAACAATAAAAAATATAATGAATAATGGAAATTTAGTAACTGATGAAATAGTAATTAGTTTATTTAAAAAGCGAATTAACCATGATGATTGTCAAAAAGGATTTTTGCTTGATGGTTTTCCAAGAAATATTTATCAAGCGAATGCTATAAAAAAACTAGATATTTATATAGATTTTATAATAGAATTGGTAATACCAGATGAGATAGCTTTACTACGTATTATTGGGCGTCAAGTTCACATAACTTCAGGTCGTATATATCATATTAAATATAATCCACCAAAAGTAAAAGATAGAGATGATATTACAGGAGAAAAATTAACAATTCGCAAAGATGATCAAGAAAGCATTGTACGTAAACGACTACTAGAGTATCATAAGCTAACTTTACCTCTTATTAAATATTACATTCATGAAACGAAAAAAAATAATCATCAATATTATAAAATTAATGCTAATAATTCCATTGATAATGTAAGTGTACAAATAGCTAATATACTTGATTAAATTTAAAAAATTAATTTTTTCATGAAAGTTATCGTTATTTTAAGTTTTATTTACTTAATAATTAAATTTAATGAGCTATCATATATATTTTAATATACAACAAAATATTCTTTATTATGTATCGTATTAATTATTACGATACTTTGGTTGAACTATTAAAATAATCCCTTCTACGTTAGTAATAATTACAGGAGTACCTACAGGTAGATTATGATTTGCTTTAATAGGCCAGATACTATCTGCAATACGTATATGTCCTTGACCATTTTCGAGAGATGAATGTAATATAAAATGCAAACCGACCAGTTGTTTATGTCGTTGATTTAATAATTTATTAGATTTTTGTGAAATTGTATAATATCGCAACCATCGATACCAAAAAAACATAAACAATAAAGTCAATACAGAAAATAATAAACACTGGATTGGCCAATAAATATAAAAATAGCTAGTAATAATACCTACTAATATCGCTGATAATCCGCTCCACAATAAATATCCATTAATAGCAATCATTTCAATAATCAGAAGGATGCATCCTAAGATAATCCAGCTATATTGATAATATGCAATGATTAGCCTTAATATGCTCACGTTTTATTCTCTAAATTATTTTTTAATATTTCAGTAATTCCAGTAATCGAACCTAGTAGGCTACTAGCATCTAGTGGAATCATAATTATTTTACTATTTTTAGCTTCGCCAATTTTTTGTAAAGCTTCAGTATATTTTTGTGCAATAAAATAATTTATAGCTTGGACATTACCTATATCAATTGCTTTTGATACCATTTGAGTAGCATTTGCTTCAGCTTCAGCTTGACGTTCACGTGCTTCAGCTTGAAGAAAAGCAGATGTACGTTCTCCTTCAGCTTTAAGTATTTGTGACTGTTTATCTCCTTCAGCACGTAGAATTGCTGCTTGACGTGTCCCTTCAGCTACAAGAATGTCCGCGCGTTTCGTTCTTTCAGCCTTCATTTGAGCATTCATTGCCGCTATTAGTTCCTGAGGAGGTCTTACATCACGTATTTCAATACGAGTAATTTTTATACCCCATGCATTGGTAGCTTCATCAACGATATGTAGTAAACATGTATTAATATTATCACGTTGTGAAAGCATTTCATCTAATTCCATACTTCCAAGAACAGTCCTAATATTTGTCATAGTAAGATTAATAATCGATGATTCAAGGTTATTAACTTCATAAGCAGCACGTGCTGAGTCAATTACTTGAATGAAACATACAGCATCAATAGTAACATTAGCATTATCTTTAGAGATAATTTCTTGCGAAGGAATCTCTATTAATTGCTCCATCATATTGATTTTTTTTCCAATTTTATCCATAAATGGGATAATTAAATTTAATCCAGGTTGTAGAGTGTTAATATAACGACCAAAACGTTCTACTGTCCACTGAAATCCTTGTGGCACAATTTTTACACAGGACCATACACTTAATAAAGTAAGTATAATAATAAGTGGAATTATGGCAAACATATAATCTCCTAAATCATTATGACAGTAATAAATATTATTCTATTTAATAATAATTAAAATTTTTATAATTTTGCTAAAATCCAAGTAATAGTGCTGGTATATTCTTGTGGTAAAAGTGGTGTAAGCGAATGTATTGCATTAAGTAAGCGTTTTTGATTAATATCAGTTAAATTAAGATGGCCAACTTTACGACCTGCACGTAATTCTTTTCCATACCAGTATAAATGAACTAAGGGTTGTTCTAACCATGAAAAATTAATGTTAGTACCGATTAAATTTATCATGACAGATGATGAAAATACTATAGGTTTTGGCATTGGTAATCCCAATATTGCACGCAAATGTAATTCAAATTGGCTAATAGAAGCTCCATTTTGCGTCCAGTGTCCGCTATTGTGTACACGAGGTGATAATTCATTAATTAATAGTCCTTGAGACGTCAGAAAACATTCCATAACCATTACACCTATATATTTAATATAATGCATAATATTACTTAACATATTTTCAGCTTGCTGTTGTAATTCTCTGTTTACTTTAGGTAAAACGATGCTTGTACGTAAAATACCTGATTGATGAAAATTACATGTAAGTGGATAAAATACCATGTTACCTTTTTGATTACGAGCACCAATCAATGAAATTTCCTCAATAAAATCAATTTTTTTTTCAACAATACACTGTCCATAATATTTGTCTTCCAATAATGCCGTATCATTATAATTATGCAAGCACCATTGTCGATGACCGTCATAACCTCCAGTACGACATTTCACAATTACCGGATGTCCTAGCAAACTCAAAATTTGAGGCCATTCGGATTTGTCTTGTAATAATCGCCAAGGAGAAGTGGCTAACTTTAGTTGATTAAGTATTTTTTTTTGTTTCAAACGATCAGAAAGTATTGGAAATATATCACGATTTATAAATGCTGGATTGTTTATTAATTTATTAATAAATATACTTGAAGGCCAACTTTCAATCTCAGTAGTAATTACATCTGCATGCATTGGAAGTTTAATATATTTATCACTTAAGCTAATCGGATATACTTTAATATCTAATGGTTTACCAGCCAAATAAAGCATATAACTTAACTGGCCGTCTCCAAGTACAAATACAGATTTCATTTATTATATCCTTGGATCAGGATTATCTAATATTTCATTAGTTTGTATAGAACGCCAATTAACAAGACGCAATGCTAAGGATTTATCATGAAGTGATATAATTTGTGTAGCGAGTAAAGCAGCATTTGCTGCCCCTACTTTGCCAATCGCTAAAGTTCCTACCGGAATACCACGAGGCATTTGTACAATAGAATAGAGACTATCAATACCACTTAATGTTGTACTTTGTATTGGAACACCCAATACTGGCAAAATTGTTTTTGATGCTAACATACCAGGTAAATGAGCAGCACCTCCAGCACCTGCAATGATCACCTTAAAACCATTTAATATTGCGTTTTCTGCAAAATAAAACAATTTATCTGGTGTACGATGAGCAGAAATAATTTCCGTAGCAAATGGAACACATAAGCTAATAAGAATTTTTTCAGCTTCTTGCATTGTAGACCAATCATTTTTTGATCCCATTATAATAGCTACACGAGCTAGATTAGCATTATCTAACATTATTTTCTCGATGTTTTATAAGATGATGAACGTCAAAATGTATCATATAATAATATTCAATAAATTTTCATAATTTCCTAAATATATTTTTATTTAAAAAGAATATTTAATAAGATTAACACCATTTATATCAAATTGAATTATTGAAGCACCTTTATACCAATTACCTAGTACTATGCGTTTAGCTGCTTTACCTTCTAAGTAAAAATCATGAATACCAGGAACATGAGTATGTCCATGAATTAACATATTTACTCGTTGTCTAATCATCACTTCTTCTACAGATTGCTGATTAACATCTATTATATTAAATAATTTATTACTATGGCAGCGGATATGGCTAGCAATATGCATGCGAATACAAATTGGTAAGGAAAGAAATAGATATTGTAACCATTTTTGATGTGTTTTTTTACGGAAATTCTGATAACTTATGTCATGAGTGCACAAAGTATCACCGTGCATAATTAAGACACGTTGACCATATAGATTTAATACTTTCTCCTCTGGTAAAATTACCATATCACTTTCTCGCGCAAATTGTGTACCAAGTAAAAAATCACGATTTCCATGAGTAAAAAATTTTGGTATAGGTAGGTGTTTAAGAGAATAAGCAATTTGCTTATATAGAGGAATGTCATTATCGTCTCCAATCCATGATTCAAATAAATCACCTAATAAATAAAGTGCATCGCACTGATGAGTATTTTTCTGTAAAAAATGCAAAAAAATATCAGCAGTATCAGGATTATACTGAGATAAATGAACATCTGCTATAAAAAGAGTATACGACATTAATATTTAATAGGTACTTTATTATTAATAAAATAAATCATTAAAATCGCTTATTACATTAGTAGATTTACAAATGTTTTAACTCTATATATATTATATACATAGTATATATGTAATCAAAATATATTTATAATTAGCATTTAAATACATTTTATTTCATACTATTTATGTTTTTTAAATTAAAAATATATTTATTAAAGTAAGTTAAAAACCATTTAATTTTAATATATTTTAAAATTAAAACTTAATTATTAAGTTATATATTAACTAATATGCTTTTAAACTTAAAATATGAAAAAATTAATTTTTTAAATATAAGATATTGAAATATTATTCAAATCATTTATTAAATTTTAGTATGTTAAATATATAAAATGTAATAACATATCTTTACATATTAAGTTTAAATTTATTTAAAATGATTAGAATATATAATACGTTAAGTCGAAAAAAAGAAAAATTTAAACCAATTCAAGCTGGTAAAATTAATATTTATGTATGTGGTATTACTGTTTATGATTATTGTCATATCGGTCACGGTCGTACTTTTGTTGTATTTGATACTATCATACGATATCTACGTTACATGGGTTATAAAATAAAATATGTGAGAAATATCACAGATATTGATGACAAAATTATTAAACGTGCAAATAAGAATAAGGAAACCATTGAAAATTTAACAAATCATATGATTCAAGAAATGAGGAAAGATTTCAATAAATTAGGTATTTTATCACCTGATATTGAACCTCGAGTTACATCTAATATAGAAGAAATTATTGAATTAATAACTATTCTTATTAAACGTGGTAATGCTTATATTGCAAAAAATGGAGATGTAATGTTTGATGTTTTAAGTGCTAAAAGTTATGGAGCACTATCACGTCAAAATCTTAATCAGTTACAAATAAATGAACGTGTTGCTATAAAATGGAAACGTCATCCTATGGATTTTGTATTATGGAAAATGTCTAAATTAAATGAACCGGTATGGAATTCACCTTGGGGTAATGGTCGTCCTGGGTGGCATATTGAGTGTTCAGCAATGAATTATAAACAATTTGGTAGTCATTTTGATATTCATGGCGGTGGTTCAGATCTAATTTTTCCTCATCATGAAAATGAAATAATACAATCTACTTGTGCATATGATAGTCCATATGTAAATTATTGGATGCATTCTGGTATGGTAATGGTTGAAAACCAAAAAATGTCAAAATCATCTAGCAATTTTTTTACTATACGTGATTTATTAAAACGCTATGATGAAGAAACTATACGATATTTTTTAATATCTGCTCATTATCGTAGTCCACTTATATATAACGAAAAGTCTCTTAGAGAGTCACGTACAGCTCTTAACCGTCTATATACAACGTTACGTTATAGCGACATTCATGCAACTGAAGTAACAAGTATTGGTATTACTGAAGAATTTGAAAAACGTTTTTACGCTGCTATGGATGATGATTTTAACACCCCAAAAGCTTGTTCAGTATTATTTGACATAGCAAAAAAAATAAATACTTTAAAAGTTAAAAACAAAATTATTGCTAATGCGCTAGTTGCTAATTTACGAAAATTAGCAAATATATTAGGTATTTTACAACAGGATCCTGAAATTTTTTTTAAAAAAAGTAGAGAAATAAATAATCATGATGATGAATCAAAAATTGAGGAATTAATGCAAATGCGTGACAATGCACGAAAGAATAAGAATTGGACACAAGCAGATATGATTCGTAATAAATTAAATAAATTAGGTATTCTAGTAGAAGATAAAGCAAATGGTACTATATGGCGACGTCAATAAATTGAACATTAAACTATTTTAAATTAATTTATATTAAAACAATTTTTAGTATTTATTTTCAAATATGATGTATTTCATATGCTAACAATGTATTTTGAATTAACGTAGCTACTGTCATTGGACCTACTCCACCTGGTACAGGAGTAATATAGGACGCTAATTCCAATGCTGTATTAAAATCAACATCACCAACTATTTTACCATTTTTTAAACGATTAATGCCAACGTCAATTACAATTGCACCTAATTTAATCCAATCTCCTGGTATAAAATTAGGTTGACCAACGGCAACTATTAGTAAATCAGCATTTTTTACATGATATTTTAAATTTTTAGTGAAACGATGAGTAACTGTAGTAGTACAACCAGCTAATAATAATTCCATACTCATAGGCCTGCCAACTATATTAGAAGCACCTACTACTACAGCATTTAGACCATAAGTATTAATTTTATATCGATTAAGTAATGTAATGATACCTTTTGGTGTACAAGGACGCATTTTAGGTATACGTTGACATAACAGACCAATATTGTAAGGATGAAAACCATCAATATCTTTATGAGGAAGAATACTACAAAGTATTCTAGATTTATTAAAATTACTTGGTAAAGGTAATTGCACTAAAATACCATCAATTAAGAGATCATTATTTAAATAATCAATTAATTTTAGCAATTCAATTTCATCGATATTAACGGGCAAATGATAAATTTTAAAAATAAATTGTACTTCCTCACAAGCTTGTTGTTTACTATTTACATAAATTCGTGAAGATGGATTATCACCGACTAAAATCACTGCTAGACCAGGAGCGCGCTTACCAGCCTTAAGTTTTTTTTGTACTTTTTGTGTAACTTCTAAGCGTACTTGTTGTGCAATTCTTTTGCCATCAATAATTTTTGCAATCATCAAGTATAAGATCCATTTATAAGAAAATACATTAGTGATGAAATCTATTGTGTCATAAATAGTATAACTATAAGAAAAATTTGTATTTTTAATACAAATCGCCTCATGTAAAGTTTCTAAGTTTTTTTAAAAAAAAAGTTGTTAAAGATCATTAATTTTATGTATTATAGCAATTTATACATGAGTATAAATTTAATTAAATTTATGTTAAGTTTATTAAACATCAATATTTAATTCTAGGCAATTTTTAGTATCTATTAGCAATTTTCAAAATATTTTAAAACTATTAGAAAATTCCAAATGCTCAATATCCTAGATCAATAGATAGTTTTTAGAACTATGGAGTATATAATATAAGCTATAGTGCATGTATATTAAATACTAACTGAAATTATGATAATTTAAATATTTAGTTATTTAACAATATCAATCCTTTTGATATTGTTAATTGGAATATAGTAAGGGTTTTATCAAAACGCGCTCTTAGCTCAGTTGGATAGAGCAACGGCCTTCTAAGCCGTAGGTCATAGGTTCGACTCCTATAGGGCGCATGTTATCATTTTTAATTTAAAATTATTATATATATTTTAAGTATATTGACTAATTATCTAATATTTTAATTGTTAAAATTATTAGATAACATTAAATAATTCATATTTTATAATATTAAATTTTTGAACATGCTTATCAACATTATATAATGTTTGTTTTAGATAAATTATGTAAATTTATTTTATTGCTATTAAAGTATGAATTTTATTAAAATCATAACTTTATAAGTATAATAATTATATAGTATTACTTTACAGATTTAATTTATCCTTAACAATAATAATATTGTGCTCTGTATCAGTAAAAATATATACGTTATCAGCTCTAATATTGTATGATTACCATGGTATATAAAATAAAAGTTAAATGTTTATAAATACAATATAATTTAAACTTGAATCAATTTATAATAAAATTCAAATTTTATACTATTAAAATTAATTATTATAATTATTTGGTTTATTCTGAGCATCATATTTAAAATTATTATCAAAGATTATTCGATAATAAGACGTAATGTCAATGCTGATTGGGAAAAGTAAAGACAATTAATTATTGCTATTACTTTATAGTATGACATTTAAGGAATAGTATCTTATTATATAAGATACTATATTAAATTATGGTAAAATATAAACTTAGGATTTTTTATTGATGAGATATTGAGAAACTTTACTTAAGGATAGGTGAGTTACAAACTTAAATAGTTTCGTTGAATTATGTTTAAATAATACTTTTAAAATTACATATATTCTAATTAATTATAATAAACGTAATGTTTAATTTAATTGTTTAAAACTTAAATGTATATTTTTAATTATCGCGATATGTATAAAGTGTATGTGAGATGATGGAAAAACTTAATATTTATCACGTCTTCATTAATTCTTACTGGACAAATGTCACAGCACTTGCTGTACTAGACATTGACACAGTTTAGTGTTTATTTTCTATGTAAAGGTAATAATAGATGTCCAAAATTAAAGGTAACGTTAAGTGGTTTAATGAATCTAAAGGATTCGGTTTTATTACTCCAGAAGATGGTAGCAAAGATGTTTTTGTACATTTTTCTGCTATACAAAGTAATGGCTTTAAAACTCTTGTTGAAGGTCAGCGTGTAGAGTTTGAAATAACTGATGGAGCAAAAGGACCATCTGCTGCTAACGTTACTACTTTGTAAGTTAACAGTTAATATTATAAAACCCGCTAATATAGCGGGTTTTATCTAGATAATGCAATAATGCTATCTATTATAGATAAGTAAACTTCTTAAACATTAATTTTTCTTATCAAACTAATTGATATTAATTATCATGTAATAGTTAATTGATAACTATAGTTCATTTAACTTCAAAACCCATAAATTGCATATCAGCGTAATATGAAGAACGAACAAGAGGACCACATGCAACATGTGAAAATCCTATTGATAATGCTTTGTTTTTCATTGAATTAAATTCACTTGGCGTTACATAGCGCTCTACAGGAAGATGATTAGAACTAGGTTGTAAATATTGTCCTAATGTTAACATACTTACACCACTTTTATGCAGATCATACATAACTTCAATTACCTCATCATTAGTTTCGCCTAAACCCATCATTAATCCTGATTTAGTCGGGACTAATGGATGAAGCTTTTTAAAACTTTGTAGTAATTCTAATGATAATGAATAATTTGCACCTGGACGAACCTTGTGATAGATACGAGGAACATTTTCTATATTATGATTAAATACATCGGGAGGTGTAAAATTAAAAATTTTTAAAGCTTGATTCATACATCCACGAAAATCAGGCACTAAAATTTCAATTTTAATTGATAAATTTTTTTTATGTATAGCATTTATGCAGTTAGCAAATTGTTGTGCTCCTCCATCATGTAGATCATCTCGAGTGACTGAAGTAATTACTACATAGTTTAGCTCCATATCTTCAATCGTTTGTGCTAATCTGGATGGTTCATTTATATCTGGAATGTATGGCCTTCCATTATCTATATCACAAAATGGACAACGTCGTGTACAAATTGATCCTAGTATCATAAAAGTAGCTATACCCCGATTAAAACAATGTACAAGATTAGGACACGCAGCTGCTTGACAAACTGTATTTAAATTATTTTTATGAACTTTAGCTTTAATTTTATTAATCTGACTAAAGTCTATAGGTATTTTATGTTTTAACCATTCTGGTTTATGTAAATATTTTTTTTGTTGTATTATCATGGTTTTAACTAACAGTAATATAATTTAAATATCATCTTCTTGATAAAGATTTAATTAAATAGAATTATGCATGTACAATGTAATCTTCATCTATAACATCTAATTTGTATTAGAATACAAATATGTCATAAATTTTTATTTAACCATCGAATCTCTGTAAAACCACTAAGTTGAGCAAAATGCTGTACTAAATATGGCTGAACATCAGCTGTTGTAATGTTTTGTTTAAATTGACTAATTTGTATCATCCGCATGCCTACATAACCACATGGATTGATATGTGAAAAAGGAGTTAATTCCATACATACATTAAGTGCTAAACCATGAAATGAGCATCCCTTACTGATGCGTAATCCTAACGAGCAAATTTTCCCTGTACCTACATACACACCAGGTGCACCAATATTCCTATGTGCAATAATATTATAATCAGCTAATGTTGCAATTACCGTCTCTTCCAATAACCAAATTAACTTTTGTATATGTATTTTACGACGCTTGACGTCAAGTAATATATACATTATTTGCTGTCCAGGTCCATGATAGGTAATTTGACCACCACGGTCACTTTTTACTATTGGAATGTGTGCTGGTACCAATGGCCATTTTTGTTTATTGATTTTTCCTAATGTAAAAATCGGATAATGTTCTACTAACCAGATTTCATCAAGGGTGGTGCTGTTACGCTGTTCGGTAAATTGATGCATAGCATCTGAAACAAATAACCAATTTTGTTGTCCTAATTGACGAATAATAAGAGTATTATAGTACAAGGTAAATATCACTCATTATAAAATTTTTATTATTAATTTTTGCAATTAACATAATTTAAATATTAAACGAGAATATATTATATAAATTTTAATAGCAATTTTAAATTTATTTACAATTACTAATAATTACTATGTTAATCATCAATTAATAATTTCTTTAATAAATATATAAGATTATGATATATTTATTATTTACATGATTAGTAGTAACTTATTTATTAAAATAACTTTATTGTAATAGTGATTAGTTGTTTAATTAATTTATTTACATATTATAACAATCATTGTATTGCATAACTGTAAATACAATGTTATTCCATAATTAAGTAAAATATATTCATCTATATCTATTTAAACCATTTAAATACTTTTAATTTGATTGAATCAATTATTCGATTTATAATTCCACCTTTTTGAACTTCATTTAGCACTAATAATGATCGTTGTTGAACAGTATAATTATCAAGTTGAAATTTTATAGTACCCACTATTTGATTTTTTTGAAGAGGTGCATATAAGTCAGAATTATTCAATACGTAATTTATCTTTAAATCATTCATACGTCCTCGAGGAATAGTAACATAAACGTCTTTATTTACGCCTAATTGAACATATGAGTTGTTACTAAACCAAACTGATTTAGAAACAACTTCCTTTTCAGCTTTTAAGGGAAGCACTGTTTCAAAAAAACGAAATCCCCACGTTAATAGTTTTTTACTTTCTTTTTCACGTTTTTTATAAGTATGAGCTCCTAATACTGCACATATCAAACGCATCTGATTTTTAGTTGCTGAAACAACAAGATTATAACCTGCTGTATCCGTATGACCAGTTTTAATTCCGTCAACGTTAAAATTTTTATCCCATAATAAGCCATTACGATTTATCTGACGTATATTATTAAAAGTAAATTCTTTTTCACGATAAACGGCATACTCTTCTGGTACATCACGAATTAATGCTTGACCAATTAGTGCCATATCTCTTGCTGAACTATATTGATCATCTGCATCTAATCCGTGTACTGTTTGGAAATGAGTATTTTTTAAACCTAACAAATGCACATATCTATTCATCATATCAACAAATACATTTTGACTACCAGCAATATAATCAGCCATGGCCACACAAGCATCATTACCAGACTGTAATACAATACCTCGCCTTAATTGATACACTGTCACTTGATCACCTGGTTTCAAAAACATTAATGATGAACCTTTAAATATTGGATTACCAGTTGCCCAAGCATCTTTATCCACAGTAACCATATCATTTTGATGAATCTTACCTTCTTTAAGCGCACTCCCAACAATATAGCTAGTCATCATTTTTGTTAAACTAGCTGGGCTGCGACGTATATCTGCATTTTTTTCTGCTAAGACCTTACCTGAATGATAATCTATTAATATGTAGGCAGCAGCATCAATATCTGGTTTACTAGGAATAAGATCATCAAGATTATTATTAGCTGCAATAGCAAAATGACTAAAAGTGAATACAATTGTTATCTCTAATAGTATGGATAATATAAAATGATATGATTTTAATTTACGCATATTAAAAACTACAAGTTCCATAGTGGTTAAGATTAAAAATTAAAATACAACAAATGTTGTATTTAACATAATTTTATTTATAAAAATTTTTTATTTTTCAATTTGAATTAATGGATGTTAAGTAAATCTTTGGTTTATCGTCTAATAAATTAATTTTCATATAGAAATTATTTTCTATATCTTTATAAGAATATTATATATATAATATTATGATTTAATGGGTGTAAATTGACATAATCATACCAAATCCAGCCATAAGCACAATTAATGCCGAACCACCGTAACTTATTAAGGGTAAAGGTACTCCAACCACAGGTAATATACCACTTACCATTCCAATATTGACGAAAATATAAACAAATAGCACTAAGGTTAAATTAGCAACCATAACGCGACCAAATTTATTAGGTATTTTTACTGCAATAATTAAACCGCGTATTATTAACAATAAATAAAGTATTAGTATTGAAATTACTCCCACAAGACCAAGTTCTTCTGCTAAAACTGAAAAAATAAAATCAGTACGGCGTTCCGGCAAAAATTCTAATTGCGATTGTGTTCCATGTAACCATCCTTTACCAAAAATTCCACCAGAACCGATAGCTATCTTAGATTGAATAATATGGTATCCTGCCCCTAAAGGATCCATTGTAGAATTAAAAAGCATCATTACACGATTACGCTGATAATTGCTCATTATAAAAAACCACATCATTGGAATAAAAGCAATAAACATTAATCCAAGAGCACCAATTAATTTCCAACTTATTCCTGAAAGAAATAATATGAATAATCCTGAAGTAATAATTAAAATTGCAGTTCCTAAATCCGGTTGAATAGCGACTAATAGTACTGGTACAAAGATCATCACAAAAGCAATAGTAATATTCTTAAACCTAGGAGGATAAACATCACGATTTATAAAAGTTGCTACCATAAGTGGAACGATAATTTTAGCAATTTCTGATGGTTGAAAATGAATTATACCAAATTCAAACCATCGACGTGCACCTTTACTGATATGACCATAAATATCAACTATTATCAAAGATATTATACATAAAATATATAAACAAGGAGCCAAATTTTCATATATGTATGGTGGAATTTGTGATATTACCATCATAATAGCTAGGCCTACAAAAATTTGAGTAATTTTATGTTCCATAATGTCTAAATCTTGACCACTTGCACTCCAAATAATAATTATACTATAAGCTAATAAGCTAAATATTATTAACATAAATAATGGATCTATATGGATACGAGCCCAAATAGATTTTTTTTGTAATCTAATATTCATAACCATCTCAATTCACTGTTTATCATTAGTAGATGCAATTGTCATTTTTTCTTTATCTTCGATATATGCTTATCACCTAATATGACATAATCAAGAATTTGACGTACAGTATTACCTACTATGTGACTATTATTAGCATTTTCTAAAATCATCGTAACGACAACTCGTGGTTTATCATAAGGTGCAAAAGCAGTCATTAATTTATTATCACGAAGTCGCAGAGCAATTTTACGCGCATTATATATTTCATTTTTTTTCAAACTAAAAATTTGTGCAGTACCAGATTTAGCAGCAATTTTATAGGGAGCATTAGAGAAATTTTTATATGCAGTGCCATTAGGTTTATTTGCTACTCGGTACATGGCATTTTTTACTATTTCCCAGTATTCTGAATTCATATTATCAATAGGTAATTTTGATAATACTCGATAAGGTATTATTTGTTTTCCTCCTTTTCTAATAGAACTAAGAATATAAGGTCTTTTTACTATACCATTATTAATTAAAATCATCATAGCATTATTCATTTGTAGGGGAGTTGCAGACCAATAACCTTGACCAATGCCCACAGCAACAGTGTCTCCATGATACCATGATTCTCCAATAGTATTCCTCTTCCATTTACGCGTTGGCATATTACCACTATTTTCTTCTGGTAAATCAATACCAGTTTTATAACCATATCCAAACTTATTCATCCATTCGGAAAGACGATCAATACCCATATGATACGCAATCTGATAAAAGAAAGTATCAGCTGACTCCGTTAAAGATTTAGTAACGTTTAAATATCCATGTCCTGACTTTTTCCAATCATGATAATATCTAGAAGAACCAGGAAGACGCCACCAACCTGGATCAAATAAGCTAGTATTTTTCTTAATGATGCCAGAGCTTAAAGCAGAAATAGCAATATAAGGTTTTACCGTAGAAGCAGGTGGATAAACAGCTTGAATTGCACGATTATAAAGTGGATTTTCTTTGTTATTTATTAATTCTTTATAAGCTTTATTGGATATACCCTTAACAAATAAGTTAGGATTATAATTAGGTGTAGATACTAATGCTAAAAGTTCTCCAGTACGAGGATCATTTACTACAACCGCAGCACGAGAATGAATATTATTATTAAGCAAGGTTGTAATATACTCTTGTAACTTGATATCAATAGTTAAATAGAGATTACTTCCAGCTACAGGAGATTGTTTTTGCCATTCTCTAATAATATGTCCTCGATTGTTTACTTCGATTTGTTTGTAACCAATTTTACCATGTAAAATATTTTCATAGTAACTTTCAATACCTAATTTTCCAATAGAATCATTAATTCTATAATTAGACCATTTACCTATTTGATTAAGATGACGTATATCTTGGGAATTAATTTTTGCAACATAGCCAATTACATGAGTTAATATGTTTCCATAAGGATAATATCGATATTGATAACCATTAATAGCTATATTGGGGAAACGATGTTGATTGACAGCAAAGCGGGCAATTTGTATATCATTTAATGAAGTTTTTATTGGAATTGGAGTAAAAATATGTGCATGTTTGATTTTTTCTTTAAACTTATTAATGTCTTCATCTGTTAAATCTAGTATTGAACGTAAATCTTGTAAAGAATTTTTTAAAGAATCAAGTTTTTCTAGTCTAATTTCAGCTTGATAATTAATTAAATTAAGCGCTATTGGCGTATTATTTCTATCAAAAATAATACCTCTCTTAGGAGATATTGGCATCAATTTAATATAGTTTTTATTAGATAGTGAACTATAACTTTCAAAGCATATAATTTGTAGATAATATAGATTAAATATTAATATTCCACAGAGTAATAAAACCAAGATAAAAGCTATTAAAATTCTATGAGTAAATAGTTTCTGATCTTCACTATAAATATGAAAAATATTTTTATGAAATTTCATTATATATTAATTAGTTATATTTATCAATTATTGATTCACTTCCAAATGAAACATTATCCATTAATAATCTTCAAAGTTAATTATTAGGTAACTTATTAGTTGCTCTATTAAAAATTTAATCATTAGTGATTAAATACTCAAATCTTCACTGGATATTTTAAATGATTTTATTTTAAAAACATTAAATTAATAATTTCACTGGAAATAAATTACATATTTTATGTATTAATTTACTTAACCTTAAGTATAATAAATAGCATTCTTAATCAGAATATAATCCAACTTGTTCAATATAATTAATTACTTTATCTGGAAGTAAACCTCTACAAGGCAATCCAAGATTATAACGTTGGCGAATTTGCATAGAAGAAATATTGAATAGGGGAGGAATATTACATAACCAAATAAAACCGTTAGGTTTATGATATAACTGATTTATATTACTTGTACAATGGTTATCTAACCATCCTTGCATTTTAGATGTATTCATTTGTAATGAATAATTAGGACGAGGACATACTAGCAAATGACAAAAAGATAGTATATCATCCCAGTGATGCCATGTCTGTATGGTTAACAACGAATCTTGTCCAATAATAAATGCTATAGGTTGCTTAGTACCACGTTCTGTACGTAATGTTTTTAATACTTTTATTGTCCAAGACAGATTTGGATATTCAAATTCACGTTTGTCAATTCTAAATAGTTGATTTTTAGTAATAGCAATTTGTAACATTTTAATTCGTTGCTGCGCATTTGCTATTGGTTGTGAACGATGTGGTGGTATATTATTAGGCAATAAGGTAATTTGATTTATTTTAAGTTGCCGTGCTAATAACATGGCTGAATAGAGATGTCCATAATGAATTGGATCAAAAGTTCCGCCAAAAATTACATATAATTTATTCATGGGTAAAACTCATAGGAAAGTTTTGATTACATAAAAGTAAAGAAATATTTTTTAGTTGTATCCATAGGTCTTGATTAATTTCATGCTTGAATATTAATACTAATTGTGCAAGTAAAATAATAGCATGTTCTAAACAACATTTATCTAAACGTTTTAGAGCATTAATAAATAAAAAACGACGATTTGGCCAAATACGTTTTTTGTTCATTAATTCGCATAAAGAATTTTTATTCTGATTTTGTTGTAAATATATTAATGATAATAAATCATGCTGTAAAAGTCGTATCAAAATAATAATTTCCATATTTTTTTTTTCTAAATTATCCAAAATATGTAACGCTCGTATGCTTTCACCAATAAGAAGAGCGTCTGTCCAATGCAAAGCTGTAAAACGTGTAGAATTATTTACCACTAATGTTGTACGAGATAATGTAATTATATCGTCTGGCCATAACAACGATAAGTGTTTTAATACTAGGACTAATTCTGATAAATTTCCTTCATAACAATAACAAAGTAATTGTATTGAAGCATCATCAATAGCAAGTTTCATTATTTTTGCACGATTAGCTACCCAATCTTGTATCTGATTTTGATGAGGAGTATGACATGGTACTAATACCGCTTGTTTATTTAATTGTTTAAACCAAGATGTATTTTCTGCTTTTATTAGAATTTTCATGCATATTATCAATACAATATCACTATGTAAGAAATAAGATAATTTTAATAATTGTGCTGCTATGGTAGTATTTACACCGTCTTCTGGAATTTGTAACGTTAGAGTTTGACGTTTAGTAAATAAATTTAAAGAATAACAGTTAGTAAATAATTCATCCCAATTTGTTTTTGTATCTATTATGATACTAATATGTTCCTTAAAACCATAGGTTATTGACGTTGTTTGAATAGCTTCTATACTTTCTTGCATTAACAAAGGTTCATTACCAATTAAAAAATAACAATTAGCACATCTTCCTTGAGAAAGGATGTTTTTTTGTAGATGTTCTGGATAAATTGTAATCATCTTAAATTAGTTATTAATAATATTTTATCGACTATTTGCTCAGAAATTCTTTGACGTAATGATTGAATAATCAAATTTTTTTCTGTATCATAAGCTAATATACTGTTAGAATTATTAAAAATAAAATTATGTAAAGTAATTTTAATGGGATAACTTTTATTCTCTATACCAGAAAATAAAAGTTGTGCATTAACTGTAATTGTGATTGCATATTCAGCATTAATACCACTAATAAACGTAGAAACGGCGTGAAATTCCTGAATTTCTTTACCTAGTAAAAATATTGGAAATGTTCTTCTTGCTAATTTGCTATCTGCAATTATATTTATACCACGAACTCGCAATTGTTGACGTATATTAAACATCAATGGTGAATATAAATCATAATTATTAATTATTAATGTTTTTATCGTACCAGATAATCTTCCATTATTATTTTTACATAGATGAAAACCGCAACCTGCGATAACAGTTGTAATAATTATAATAAATAATTTATTAATTATTTTTTGCACATATAATTCCAGATTATCATCTATACATAAAAGTATATGTATTAAAAGTATTAATTAAAATAATCTATTTAACTAAATAGAACTAACCACTAAATTGATCAATTTACCTGGTACATAAATTACTTTAAGAATAGTAGCACCTTTTAAATATTTTGAAACTTTAATATCTTGTAAAGCCATAGATTGAATTTGCTGTTGTGTAACATTATATGGAGCAACAATTTTACTACGTATTTTACCATTTACCTGAATCATAATTAAACATGAATCTTCAATTATTGCAAATTTATCGACAACAGGCCAACTAGCATCATCAATGCTACCTTTACCTCCTAACTGCTGCCATAAAATATAGCTAATATGAGGAGTAAATGGGTATAGTAGACGAATTACTATCATTAACGCCTCTTGCAATAATGCTCGGTCTTGTTTAGCATCTTGCGATATACGACACAACCTATTTATTAATTGCATAATTGCAGCAATAGCTGTGTTAAAAGTTTGTCGTTGTTCAATATCGTACGTTACTTTAATAAGAGTTTTATACACAAAATAACGTAATATTTTTTGATTTTTATTTAATATATTTATATTTAATGCTTCAGTTTGACCTTTAGATACATGTTCATAAACTAGTCTCCATACACGTTTTAAAAAGCGATTAGCACCTTGAATACCTAATTCTTTCCATTCTAAAGTCATTGTTGGAGGAGCTGCAAACATCATAAATAAACGTACAGTATCTGCTCCGTAGCGCTCTACCATCAATTGCGGATCAATGCCATTATTTCTTGATTTTGACATTTTAGTCATACCGGCATATATTAGCTTGTTACCTAATTTATCAGTAGCACTTATAATATGGTCTTTTTCATTACGTTTAACATTAACATCAGTTGATGAAACCCAATGACGTTCACCATTAATACCTATATAATAATACGTATCTGCTAAAACTATACCTTGACATAATAAACGTTTTGCTGGCTCATTCGAATTAACCAATCCTGCATCGCGTAATAATTTATGATAAAAACGAAAATACATTAAATGCATAATAGCATGCTCTATTCCGCCAACATATTGATCAACAGGAAGCCAATAATTAGCGATCGAAGGGTCAAGCATACCTTTGTTATAATTCACACATGTATAACGAGCATAGTACCAAGAAGATTCCATAAAAGTATCAAAAGTATCAGTTTCACGTAATGCAGACTCGCCATTTATAGTAATATTCGCCCAATTAGAATCAATTTGAAAAAAATTATTTTTTTTATTAAAAAAATAATTTTTCGGTAATATTACGGGTAATTGATCTTCTGGTGTTGGTATGATGCTACCATCATTCAAGGAGATCATTGGAATCGGTGTTCCCCAGTACCTTTGACGTGATATACTCCAATCTCGTAAACGATAATGTATCTTACGTACTCCTATACCTTTAGAAATTAAAATATCACCAATTTTATTGCAAGCTGTTTTAGAATCTAATCCATCATAACTACCTGAATTAAATAATATACCTCTTTTAGTCATTGCACCATTGCTAATGTTAGGTTCAATACCATCAAGAGTAAGAATAACAGGTCTAATATTTAGATTATATTTAATTGCAAATTCCCAATCACGTTGATCATGAGCTGGTACACCCATTACTGCTCCTGTTGCATATTCTATCATCACAAAATTAGTTATCCATATAGGAATGTTTTCTTTAGTCAATGGATGGATAGCATACAAGTCGGTTGCAATACCTTTTTTTTCTTTTGTTGCTATATTAGCTTCTGTTAAACTAGTGCTAGCTAATTGAGTAATTAATGATTTTAATACTAAATTTTTAGATGCAATATATATAGATAACGGATGATCCACTGCTATAGCTAAATAAGTTACACCCATTAAAGTATCTAGACGGGTGGTATAAACAATGATTTTTTCTTTATTTTTTAATATGTCAAATATTATTTCCATTCCTTCAGAACGTCCAATCCAATGACGTTGCATAGTTTTAACTTCTTCAGGCCAATCCTTAAGTTTATCAAGATCATTAAGCAACTCTTCTGCATAAAGAGTAATTTTTATAAACCACTGTGGTATTTTTTTCATTTGTATCTTAGTATCGCATCGCCAACAGCAACCATCAATTACCTGCTCATTAGCTAATACAGTGTGGTCCTTTGGACACCAGTTAACAGCAGATATTTTTTTATATACTAAACCTTTTTCATATAATTTAATGAAGAACCATTGTTCCCAACGATAATAATTAGATTTACAAGTAGTTATTTCTCTACTCCAATCATATGCAAAACCTAATGACTTTAATTGTTTTTTCATGTAATTAATATTGCTAAATGTCCAAGAAGCTGGTGTTATATTATTTTTAATTGCTGCATTTTCTGCAGGCAAACCAAATGCATCCCAACCAATTGGTTGCAATACGTTTTTACCGAGCATACGCTGGTATCTAGCAATGACATCACCAATGGTATAATTACGTACATGTCCCATATGTAACCTTCCAGAAGGATAAGGTAACATTGAAAGACAATAAAATTTTTCTTTATTTAAATTTTTAGTTGCTTTAAAAACTTTTTGTTTTTCCCAATGTTGCTGTACGTAAGGTTCTATCTTTTCCGGCAAATATTGTTCTTGCATGAATACTAAAGTCCTTATTAAATGAATATTTATGCCATATTCATATTTTGTTTGTCTTAACAATAAAATTCTTGTTAAAAACTATATATTTAAAATATATACCTTTATATACTTTAAAATGAAGATACATTAATTTATAACTTTAAAAGTTATATAAATTATTATCTTATACAAAAAAATAAGATATTTGTTATGCTTTGTTAATTTAAGTCAAATATAATATTTGGTGTAACTATATAAACATATTATATATAATATGTTTAGTGCATAAATAAAAAAATAAATATTACATGTTATAAAAATCAATATTGATCAAATATCATTTATATTTTATATCAAAAAAGATTATTTACTCCTTATGAAGCGAATTACTTCTTGATAGAATAAGACTCATTAATGTTAAAATCCACACTGGCCATATACCAAGTTTAGTATATGGAGTTTCTCCTGTAGTTATAGTTACTTTAGTATTCAATACTTGTCGTGTAAATGGTTTTAGTATTTTTTCGATATTTCCATCAGCATTTACTATCGCAGTAATTCCATTATTAGTTGACGATAATAATGGCCGTCCTAATTCTAAAGCTCGCATACGAGCCATTTGAAAATGTTGCCAAAGACCTATAGAATGACCGAACCAAGCATCATTAGAAACAGTCAATATAAAATTTGTATCAGAATGATAATTAGCACGTATTTGTTCACCAAATATAATTTCATAGCAAATAGCACTAATTAATTTATAATTACCTACTTTTAACTGTGGTTGTACATAAGCTCCTCGACTAAAAGAAGACATTGGTAAATTAAAAAAAGGTGATAGAGGACGTAATAGTTTTTCTAAAGGGACAAATTCACCAAATGGTACTAAATGATTTTTTTGATAACGATTAATACCCTGATAGTTATAAGGAATTTTATCTCCAAGTACAATTAAAGAATTATAATCATGTTGTTGGTTATTTTTTCCTAAACGTGAGTCAACTATTCCAGTAATTAGCGAACTATTATATTTACGTAATAGTTTATCTAAGTTACATAAAAAAAATTGTTGATTACTTTCTAAATCTGTAAGTGCTGCCTCAGGCCAAACAATTATGTTGACTTTTCCTATCCATGGTTGACTGTATGAAGTATAAATATGTAAGGTTTTATATAATTGTTGTGGATTCCATTTTATATATTGAGGAATATTGCCTTGTACTATCGTGACAGTAATATATTTTTTTTCTAATAAGTGATACCATTGAAACATATTAAGCGGATAAGGTGATAGCAAAATAATAGCTAATACTAGACTTTTAAAGTTATTAAAGTACACACAATGTACTAATAAACCTGCAATAATCATAAGTAAAAAAGTAATAATTTCAACTCCAGCTAATGGAGCTAAATTTTTTAGAGGTCCATTGATTTGAGTATATCCAAATTGTAACCAAGGAAAACCAGTAAATAACCAGCCACGTAAAAACTCGGTTATTTGCCATACAGCAGGTGCTGCAAAAATTAAACGTCCTATTGAAATATTTGGCCAGAATATATTAAGTAATACGGAAAAAATCATTGGATAGAGCGACAGATAAACGATTAATAATATCATAATACAGAGATTTATAATTTTTGGCATTCCACCAAAATCAGCTATACTTATATAAATCCAATGAATACCACTAATAAATAAACCAAATCCCCAAAAAAAACCAATAGCAATAGCTTGAACTAAGCTCTTTCGTAGTAATAATAACTGTAGAGCAAACAAAGAAATAAGAGCGAATGGCCAAATGTCATAAGGAGAAAAGGAAAGGGTACCTACTGCGCCAAATATTAAAGCAAAAAACAAATAAACATATTGAGATAAATAATAATTAAACTTCGCTAATACCATAAAACCATTTATTCCTCAACTTTTATAGTTGTAATTTTTAAAAATTTTTAAATTTTACTTAATGAACAAAATACTAAATTAATAACTATTAACATAATCATGTTGAGAAAATTTTTATAAGCAATATTTTTTAAAATAACTATTTAGATTTATATCTAATATTGTTTAATTAACTTAATAAGTAAATATCTTTATATCCGGCAAAGTTAAATAATTTGTATTAAAAAAATCTTGATTAGCTTAAATGACAATATGGATCTTTAAAACCAAGATTAAGCATGATTTTTGTTTCCAGAGATTCCATTTTTTTTGCTGTATTCATTGTTGAATGTTCATAACCTAATAAATGTAAAGTACCATGTATAACTATATGCGCCCAATGTGATAAAATATCTTTTTTTTGTTTTATAGCCTCTGATTCTATTAATTGGCTGCAAATGACTAAATCACCTAACAATAATAACTTGATTGCTGTCGGAACCTCAAAGCAAAAAGAAAGAACATTAGTTGGTTTATTATAACCACGATAATATAAATTTAATTGTTGGCTTTCTTTTTTATCGACTATGCGAATAGTTATTTCACCCATTGAACTTAATGGTAGAATTGTTGCTTCTAGCCAATATTGAAAATCATGTTTTTTAGGTAAATATCTTGTATTGGTGCATGCTAATTGCAAATCTAGAATAACCTTATTCATGCACATTCCTTAAAGAAATATCAAACAATTTTAAAATTATTAAAAATAAATATATATAAATTTTATTTTTTAATAATAGTCTTGTTAATTTTTATATTTTATAAAACTTGACATAACAATATATAAAAACTTTTAACAAATATTTATATATTGATTTAATTTTTATTAATTAATAATATTCCACGCAATGAATGAGTATAAACATTGGAGATTTTTACTGTAACAAATTTACCAATCATATCTTTAGTACCTTCAAAATGAACTACACGATTATTTTCGGTACGGCCACTTAGTTCCATTAAGTTTCGTTGTGATATTTTTTCTACCAAAATACGTTGAGTTGTACCCAGCATACGGCGACTCCATTGTATGGATTGTTGATAAATAAGATTTTGTAGAATATATAAGCGTTGTTTTTTCTCATATTCAGAAGATTTATCAGATAAATTAATCGCTGGTGTACCAGGACGCGGTGAGTAAATAAAGCTGAAGCTCATATCAAAATTTATATTTTTTACCAATTTTAAAGTTTGTTCAAAATCTTGTTGAGTTTCACTAGGAAAGCCAATTATAAAATCAGAACTAATTTGAATATTAGGGCGTACTATCTTTAGTTTATTTATAATTGTTGTATAATCGAGTATAGTATAACCTCTTTTCATCAATGCAAGAATACGATCAGAACCACTTTGTACAGGTAAATGTAAAAAACTTACCAATTTTGGTGTATCACGGTAAACATCAATAATATCATCAGTAAAATCAATAGGATGACTACTAATAAAACGAATACGTTCAATTTGAACAATGGATGCAACTAAACGCAATAATTCAGCGAAAGTACAAATATTACCATTACCATCGACACCATGATAAGCATTAACGTTTTGTCCTAATAAATTTACTTCGCGTACTCCTTGATAAGTAAGTTCTATTATTTCAGTAATAATACTATCGCAAGAACGACTTACTTCTTCACCTCTAGTATAAGGAACTATACAGAAAGCACAGTATTTATCACAACCCTCCATTATGGATACAGATGCTATTGGACTATTTGAATAAGGTGTTGGAAAATGATCAAACTTTTCAAGTTCTAGAAAACTAATATCAATTATAGGTTTTCCATCATTGTAAATCGTTTCTAGCATTGATGGTAAACGATGTATTGTTTGTGGTCCAAATATTATATCCACGTAATTTGCTCGTTGGAAAATATATTCTCCTTCTTGCGATGCAACACAACCACCAACACAAATGATTAAATTAGAATTAGATTCTTTTAATTTTTTCCAACGACCTAACTGATGAAAAAGTTTTTCTTGTGCTTTTTCACGTATAGAACAAGTATTAAGAATTAAAATATCTGCTTTATTAGGCTCATTTATTGTAATATAATTACCTGTGTGATTCAATACATCAGATATCTTTGACGAATCGTATTCATTCATCTGACATCCCCATGTTTTGATATACAGTTTTTTTCTCAAAATATTAACCATTGATTCAACATATATCAGTTTAAGATAGATAGCCTAGGACTATAATATAATTGTAATTATAACATTCAATATGTTATATTCTTTAATCATAATAATAAATAAAAACACTATACCTAATTATTAACTTGTAGATTTATTAGATACTAAAAATTTAATTTTTATATTTTTACTTAATTTAAACGTAAAAAATAGGTAACTAATATATTTAGTTTTATCATTAAAGCAGTTAAAGGATGAATTTTAGGAACTATATTTAAAAAAATAAATTGTTAGTATTTTGCTAATAAATTTTAATAAAATTTATTATTCAATAATTTTAAATAAATAATTACAGTTTTATTCCATTTATTGTGAATGAAAGGTAACGAAAATTAACAATCAATAAATTGAAAATTTATTTTAAATAAATAAGTTATATGTATTATATAGACAACATTTGACTTTATATAAAATAAAATTAATGAAAAACATATACATCTAATTAACTGGGGTGCAGGGATTCGAACCCCGGATACCGGAATCAGAATCCGGCGCCTTACCTCTTGGCAACACCCCATCCAATAATTAAAAACTAATAACTATATTTAAATTTATATTTAATCTGGGGTACCTGGATTCGAACCAGGGAATGCCGGTATCAAAAACCGGTGCCTTACCTCTTGGCTATACCCCATTTTATCCATTTAACAATATACTGGTGCGGGAGGCGAGATTTGAACTCGCAAACTTAAAAGTGCCAGAACCTAAATCTGGTGCGTCTACCATTTTCGCCACTCCCGCAAAAATTATAGCTACGACAGGATTTGAACCTGTGACCTCATCATTATGAGTGATACGCTCTAACCAACTGAGCTACGTAGCCTCATCTTACATCACTATTTTATAATGTATATTGTTGCTTATATGAATTATATAGTCAACAAATTTTATTTATTGAAATTTATCTATTATAGTTAATTTAATCATTAACTTAATAGAATATTTACTATTATTAAATTTATATTTTAATAAAAACTATATTTTTCATTATTTAGTATAAGTATAATTATGGACATTAACAGTACGTCCTGATGGATCATCCATATTTTTAAATGTATTATCCCAATTGATTACTTTATCAGAAGAACAAGCAATGGATTGACCACCTGGAATACATTTAACTGCATTCGGTATGGGAAATAATTCTTCAAAAATTTCACGATATAAATATGCTTCTTTTGAATGCGGAGTATTGTATGGAAAACGAAAACTACTATTAGTTAACTTTTGATCACTAATTAGTTTAGAAGCTATATCTTTTAAACCATTAATCCACTCGTATCCAACTCCATCTGAAAATTGTTCCTTTTGACGCCATGTTATATTATTTGGTAAATAAGAAGAAAAAGATTTACGTAAAAGATATTTTTCTATCTTGCCATTATTTCCACACATTTTATCTTTTGGATTAATGCGCATGGCTACATCTAAAAATTTTTTATCAAGGAAAGGTACACGTGCTTCTATTCCCCAAGCGGACATTGCTTTATTAACACGAGCACAATCATACATGTGTAACGATAATAGTTTACGGACATTTTCTTCATGAAATTCTCTAGCATTTGGTGCTTTATGAAAATAAAGATATCCACCAAATATTTCATCAGCACCTTCACCAGATAAAACCATTTTAATACCCGTTGTTTTTATTTTATGTGATATTAAGTACATGGGAATTGATGCACGGATTGTAGTGACATCATAGGTCTCTACGTGATAAATTACATCACGTATTATATTAATTCCTTCCTGTATAGTAAAATGTACCTCATGATGTAAAGTTTCTAGATGTTGGGCAACTAATTTAGCTGCTTTTAAATCTGGCGATTCTCTTAAACCTATTGCGAAAGAATGTAAGTAAGGATGGAATGTACTATGTTTATTTTTGTCTTTATTAATTCTTTGTATAAAAAATCTTTTAGTTATTGCTGCAATTATAGAAGAATCAAGACCGCCAGATAGCAAAACACCATAAGGAACATCAGACATAAGATGATTTTTTACTGATTCTTCTAAAGCAATCTTTAGTATACTGTAATCAGTAGAGTTGTCTTTTATCGCAGAATAATGCATCCAATCGCGTTGCCAGTAATTGTAAATTTTACCATACTTACTAAATAAGTAACTACCTGGAGGAAATTCTTTCACTGTATTGCAGACAGTTACTAATGCTTTCATCTCAGAAGCTACGTAAAGATTCCCGTGTATATCATTACCCATATAAAGAGGAATAATACCAATATGATCACGAGCGATCAAATATTGATGTTGTACATTATCCCATAAAATAAAAGCAAACATACCTTCTAAATCATCAAGGAAATTTATACCATTTTGTTGATAAAGTGCAAGTATGATTTCACAATCAGAAGCTGTTTGAAACATATAATTAATCTGCAATTTTTCACGTAATTTATGATGATTATAAATCTCACCATTTACGGCTAATACATTAGTGTGGTCAACATTATATAGTGGTTGAGCCCCGTTATCGATATCAATAATTGATAAGCGCTCATGTACTAAAATTATATAATTATCTGCATATATTCCAGACCAATCTGGACCTCGATGACGCATCATACGTGAACATTCTATTGCTTTACTACGTAGCTCAATAGGATTGGTTTTTAATTCTAGCACACCAAAAATTGAACACATACTAACTCCTAAAGTTACTTTATACTTATTAACTTACTGTAATGTTATATATCATAATATATAATACATAAAAGCTTATATTAACAATGAAGTAAGTGTCAAGATAGTAATATTATTTATTGATTTAATTGTATTGAACATAAATTTTCTTTATGTATTTCTTAATTAATATCTATTAAATCAATTATTTTATTTATTTAAAGTAATTTGCAAAGTGATAAAGTTTTTATATAATGTAAAAATAAACGAACATAATGTATTTTATGTTCAATTATGTATTATTAAATTATGTGTAATATATATAATTTAATTTTAATATATAATTATTTATTTTTTAAATTTATTAAAGTTTACTAAAACATATAATTAATCATATAATAAATTATTATATGATTAATTTAAGTCTATATAGTTATCATTATTTATATATATAAAATAGAATTAAATTATTTATTTTTTAGTAATTATGAATAAATATATAATAATTAATATTTTTAATTATTATATTGATAATTGAGATATAATATACTTTATTTTAAAGTATTTAAATATCATATTAAATAATGAATTTTGTTAAATTTAATAGACATTGTTTTGCTTTATAAAAACTAAATAAATTAAAATTTATATTTTATATAATTTAATAAATTAATCAGATTAAAACCTATCAATGCTTAATATATATAATCTTTTCAAGATGATTAAATTAATTTAAAATGAATAATATTAAAGAAATTTCATTTATTAAATAAAATTATTTATCATCATTAATTAAGACATGCTTGATATTATTTTAAGGATATTAAATGAACAAAATGGAATATTATACAAATAATTTTATCTATCAAATTATTGATAAAGATTTAATGAATGGTAGGATAAAAAATATACGTACTCGTTTTCCTCCAGAACCTAATGGTTATCTACATATTGGTCATGCAAAATCAATTTGCTTGAATTTTGGTATTGCAGCGAAATATCAAGGACAGTGTAATCTTCGTTTTGATGATACTGATCCTGTTAAGGAAAATAATGAATTTATTGATTCTATTAAATATGATGTACAATGGTTAGGTTTTAAATGGAGCGGTAACATTCGTTATTCCTCAGACTATTTTGAAAAGCTTTTTAATTATGCTGTTGAATTAATTTATAATAAATTAGCATATGTAGATGAACTATCAACAGAAAAAATTCGTGAATACCGTGGTACTCTTACTGAATTAGGTAAAAATAGTCCATATCGTGAACGCAGTGTAAAAGAGAATTTAATTCTTTTTCAAAAAATGCGTGATGGTGGTTTTGAACAAGGTAAAGCTTGTTTAAGGGCTAAAATTGATATGTCATCAAATTTTATAATAATGCGGGATCCAGTATTATATAGAATTAAATATATAGAGCATCATCAAACTGGTAATAAGTGGTGTATATATCCAATGTATGATTTTACCCATTGTATATCAGATGCGATTGAAAAAATTACACATTCATTATGTACACTAGAATTTCAAAATAATAGACCTTTATATGATTGGATTTTAAATAATATTTCTATTTCAGATAATCCTCGTCAATACGAGTTTTCTCGTTTAAATTTAGAATATTTTGTAATGTCTAAACGTAAATTAACAAAATTAGTAAATGAAAAAATTGTTGAAGGTTGGGATGATCCTCGGATGCTAACTATATCTGGTCTACGTCGGAGAGGTTACACTGCAACTTCTATTCGAGATTTCTGTTCTCGAATTGGTGTAACTAAACAAGATAATATTATTGAAATGTCTTTACTTGAGTCTTGTATTCGTGATGATCTTAATAAAAATGCACCACGAGCAATGGCTATATTAGATCCACTAACAGTAATTATTGAAAATTTACCAGAAAATTATGAAGAAATTTTAAAAGTTAAAAATCATCCAAATAAACCAGAGATGGGAATGCGTGAATTACCATTCAATCAAAAAATTTGGATTGATCGTAATGATTTTCGTGAACAAAGTGATAATCAATATAAACGTCTAGTATTAAAGCAAGAAGTTCGTCTACGTAATGCTTATATAATTCGTGCTGAACGTGTACTAAAAAATAACTTGGGCAAAATTATTTGTGTTTATTGCAGTTGTGATATGAATACATTGGGTAAAAATCCAAGTGATGGCCGTAAAGTTAGGGGTGTAATTCATTGGGTTTCAGCTTTCTACGCACTTTCTGCTGAATTTCGTTTATACGATCGTTTATTTAATGTACCTGATCCAAATAAGGCTAAAGACTTTCTTAGCACTATTAATTCAAATTCTTTATTAATAAAACAAGGTGTGGTAGAACAACAATTATCTCAAGCTAAAATAATGTCTACATATCAATTTGAGCGCATAGGTTATTTTTGTGTTGATCATATAGACTTAAAAAAAGCTAAAATAGTTCTAAATCGTACAGTAACTTTACGTGATAATTGGCAAAAATAATAAATAAATAATTTTATAATTAAATATTTTAATAAAAAAGACACTTATAAAATATCATGTTAAATTTAATTAATGCATGTTATTAAATAAAAGTAAAATTAATACTGATTAAATATAAAAATTATATAAATTTATTAATGTTATTCAACATATTTTATTGACATTTAAGTTCCAGTGAAATTTGTTTAATCCATTTGTCTATACGTTCATTAGTTAATTCAGGCTGACGATCTTCATCAATTGTCAAACCAAGGAAATGTTTATCATCTGCTAAACACCTAGATTTTTCAAAATTATATCCTTCTATTGGCCAATTGCCTATGCAATTGGCACCATTTTGTTTAATAACATTATGAATAATCCCCATTGCATCACAAAAATATTCAGCATAATCTTCTTGATCACCACATCCGAATAATGCTACACATTTTTCATTGAAATCTATATCTTTTAAACTTGGTAAAAAATCATCCCAATCACATTGTACTTCACCATAATACCAAGTTGGAACACCTAATAACAAAATATTAAAAGATTCCAAATCTGATTTAGTGCTTTGAGCAATATCATGTATTTTAGCTACTGATTTACCAATTTTTTTTTGAATTATTTTGGAAACCTTTTCAGTATTACCTGTATCACTGCCAAAGAAAATACCTATGTTTTCCATATTATTACTTACTCCCAATTTTCATAAATTCATAATATTATTTTTTTAAATTAATAATATATTATAATGTATAATGTTATATTTTTAACATATATAAAGATAACTAATAATATTTAATTTTGCATATAAAATTAAAATTAAATAATTTAGTACATCATTAATACTTTTAAATAAGTATAAGTCTTACACATAAGATTAATGTAATATATTTAATCTCAATAAACGATTATATATTAAAAATTAATAATTTTCTATAAGGAATTTTTGAAAATTTAATTTTAAAATATTAGAATCTTTATTATATATAAAAAATTTTATGTATAAACTTTATAAATATTTTAATAAAAAATGAATATGCCATAATCAAATATAAATTTGACCAAAATTTCATTAATTGATTAATAATCAATAATATTATCTTTAATAAAAAGATTTTAAAAAGATACAATGTTTATATTATATATATAATGCTTTTATTAGTTTAAAACATATGAGTAATAGTTATTAACTCAAATATTGATGAAATTTATGTGTCTTACTTCCATGACATAAAATATCTAACGTATATATTAATGATAGAATATTTTGTATATCATTTTTACAGTAATAACATAGATATTTTAATGGAGAAATTACAATGCCTAATCATCCTCGAGCAGGACAATTAGCTTTGCAGAACGAATTAATTAATGTTGCACAATTAATATCACAATATTATGTATTTAAACCTGATTTAATAAATCCAAATCATAACGTAAAGTTTGGTACTTCTGGTCATCGAGGTAGTGCTAAAACATATACTTTTAACGAAACACATATTTTAGCTATTACTCAATCCATTGTAGAAGAACGTAAAAAAAATGGGATAACTGGTCCTTGTTACGTCGGCAAAGATACTCATGCTCTTTCTGAACCTGCAATTTTATCAGTATTAGAAGTATTAGCAGCTAATAACGTTGATATAATTGTAGAACAAGATAGCGGTTATACACCTACTCCAGCAATTTCTAACGCTATTATTGAGCACAACAAATATAGTGATAAACAAGCTGATGGCATTATTATTACATCTTCTCATAATCCACCACAAGATGGGGGAATAAAATATAATTTACCTAATGGAGGTCCTGCTAACAAGAATATCACTAAATTTTTGGAAAAACGTGCTAATCAATTAATAAAAAATCAATTAAACGATGTAAAAACTACATCCATAAATCAAGCATGGGCTAGTGGACATATTATTGAAAGAGATCTTATGCAGCCATATATAGATGGATTAATACAAATAGTTGATCTATCTGCTGTTAAAAAAGCTGGTCTGAAAATTGCTGTTGATCCATTAGGAGGTTCTGGTATAGCTTATTGGCAACGTATCGCTGATTATTATCAATTAGATATCACTATAATTAATAATACTATTGATCAGACATTTAGATTTATTAATCTAGACGAAGATGGTATGATTCGCATGGATTGTTCTTCTAAATATACAATGTCTACTTTATTAAAGTACCGTAATAAATTTGATTTATTATTTGGAAATGATCCGGATCATGACCGTCATAGCATTGTAACACAAGCTGGATTAATGAAACCTAATGATTATTTAGTTGTAGCAATTAATTATCTTTTTAGACATCGTCCACAATGGGATAAAAAATTAGCTGTTGGGAAGACATTAGTATCAAGTTCCATGATTGATCGTATAGTTGATAATATAGGTCGTACATTAATAGAGGTACCTGTAGGTTTTAAATGGTTTGTAGATGGTTTATTTAATGGCATCTTTGGTTTTGGAGGTGAAGAAAGTGCAGGTGCTTCATTTCTACGTTTTGATGGTTCTCCATGGTCAACTGATAAAGATGGTATTATCTTATGTTTATTAGCTGCAGAGATTACTGCTGTAACGGGCAAAAATCCTCAAGAACATTATAATGAATTAACACAAAAATTTGGAAAATTTAGTTATTGTAAAATTCAAATTCCAGCGAATACTATACAAAAAACTATTCTTTCTAAACTTTCATCAGAAATGATTAATATTAGTATATTAGCTGGAGAACCAGTACTTTCATGTTTAACTCTTGAACCTAGCAATGGTGTATCAATTAATGGTTTCAAAGTAATTACAGAAAATGGATGGTTTGCTGTTCGACCTTCAGGTACAGAAAATTTTTACAAACTTTACTGTGAAAGTTTTCTGGGTCTTAACCATCGTAATAGAATTCAAAAAGAAGCTATAAAAATTATTAGTAATCTTTTTCAAAGAAATAAAAATAATACATTTTAATAAATCAATAATTTTTTATTTAAACTATATTAGTTATATATAGTATATAAAAATTAAGAAATACTTAACTAATTAAATTAGTTTATATATATATGTAAATATATATATAAAGAATAAAGCAAAAACTTTAATGATTATTATTGTTATTTAAAATGTAATTTTATACATATTAAATTATATGAATAATATTTCCATCCATAACAATATAAATCAATATTTTTTAAGTTTAATTATATTATATTTTATATATTGTATGAATCATGAATACTAATTTTAGTACTATTCATTTATGTAAATGATTAGTTTATTATTGATAGTGTATTATAGAATTAGATTGGAGATCATATGATGCGATGTTAGTAATTCATAAAATATACACATATAAAAATCATATATATAACACAATACATAAAGGTAAAAATCTTAATTATGTATAATTTAGAATTAGAAGATATCATTAATAAAAAGTTAAATATAAGTGTTTTTAATGATTGTGTCCCAAATGGTATGCAAGTAGAGGGACGTACTGAAGTGAAAAACATTTTAACCGGTGTTACTGCTTGTCAAGCATTATTAGACGAAGCAGTAAGACGCAAGGTTGATGCAGTAATTGTACATCATGGTTATTTTTGGAAAAATGAATCTCCTGTTATTAAAGGAATGAAATATAATCGATTAAAGACCTTATTAACTAATAACATTAATTTATATAGTTGGCATTTACCTCTTGATGCTCATCCTGACCTTGGTAACAATGCCCAATTAGCTCATCTTTTAAATATTAAAATTAAAGGAAATCTTTTGCCATTAGTACTTTGGGGTGAGTTAATCAAACCAACTACTGGAGAGGATTTTGTTAAACAAATTACATATCGTCTAAATCGATGTCCGGTATATTCTAGTGATAATGCACCGCATTTAATCAAAAATATTGCTTGGTGTAGTGGTAGTGGTCAAAATTTTATAGATAATGTTGCATCATTTAAAATAGATGCTTTTATTAGTGGTGAGATTTCAGAACAAACCATGCATAGTGCGCGTGAACAGGGATTACATTTTTTTGCAGCCGGACATCATGCTACTGAGCGTGGTGGTATTAAAGCATTAGGAGAATGGTTAGTTAATAACTATGATCTAAATGTCAGTTTTATTGATATAAATAATATTGCTTAAATTCTACTTTTTATGTATTTAAGAAAATTTATAGGTTTAAATTTATTTATTTCAGAAAAATATTATATGTATTTATACTTTATCCATTATGTATACATTATTTCATTGCGAACTTAAGGATAAATACATTTCAATTTGTCAGCTAACTAACCATTAAATGTAAATTATATTAGTTTAGTGTTAGTAAACTACTTTTATATTATAAAGTCTAAGCATTGTACTAATTTATTTATTGATTTATTTTTTAAGGAATGAATTAAATTTACGTTTAGTATAACCAGTATATAATTGTCTCGGACGTGCAATTTTCATCCCATCATCATGCATTTCTTTCCAATGTGCAATCCAACCAACTGTACGTGCCATAGCAAAAATTACTGTAAACATGGAAGATGGTATACCCATAGCTTTTAAAATAATACCGGAATAAAAATCAACATTTGGATATAATTTACGATCAATAAAATATGAATCATTTAGTGCAATATTTTCTAATTCCATTGCTACTTCTAGTAAATTATCTTTCATACCTAATTCATTTAAAACTTCATGACAAGTCTCTCGCATAACCGTAGCTCGCGGATCGTAGTTTTTATAAACACGATGGCCAAAACCCATCAATCTAAACGAATCATTTTTATCTTTAGCTCTACTCAAAAACGCTGGAATATGTTCAATACTACTAATTTCTTCTAGCATACGCAATGTAGCTTCATTTGCACCTCCATGAGCTGGTCCCCAAAGAGAAGCTATTCCAGCTGCAATACAAGCGAATGGATTAGCACCGGATGAACCAGCTGTACGTACAGTGGAAGTTGATGCATTTTGTTCATGATCAGCATGTAGTATTAAAATACGATCCATTGCACGTTCTAAAATCGGATTTAATTGGTATTCTTCGCAAGGAGTAGCAAACATCATGTGTAAAAAATTTCCTGCATAAGAAAGATCGTTACGAGGATATACAAAAGGTTGTCCAATTAAATATTTATAGCACATTGCAGCCATGGTGGGCATTTTTGATAATAATCGAAAAGCAGCCGTTTCTCGATGACTTTCAATATTTACATCTAAAGAATCATGATAAAATGCTGCTAGGGCTCCTGTAACTCCACACATTACTGCCATAGGATGCGAATCACGTCGAAAACCATGAAATAAACGTGTAATTTGCTCATGAATCATGGTATGGCGAGTAACTGTAGTACAAAATTCATTATACTGATCTTGCGTTGGCGCTTCACCATTTAATAAAATATAACATACTTCAAGATAGTTTGAGTGAATTGCTAATTGATCAATAGGGAAACCTCGATGTAACAAAATACCTTCATCTCCATCAATAAAAGTAATTTTTGATTCACATGATGCAGTACAGGTAAATCCAGGATCAAAGGTAAATAAACCATTAGAGCTAAGTTCACGTACATCAACAACGTCTTGACCTAATGTTCCTTTGATAATATTGAGTTCAATAGAACTGTTGTTTTGTAAAATTAATTTCACTTTTTTATTTGTCATTTAAATCTCCATATCAAATTAATAATTTAAAGCTTAAACACAATAAAATAATTTGGTTGTACATTATGCATAATATTATGTTTGATATCATTCATTATATTTATCTAATTACTAGATAAGTTCAATGAACTAACTATGTATTTAACTTACTGAAATAAAATATATAAGATTTTATAAATAAAATATTTCATAAGCTTATTTAAGAAAAATACTTATATCTTTATATTAGTAATATTACATCAGATATAGTTGTAAAAGTATATTTTCATATATTTACATCTCATGTAGAATTGTAGTAAATACTTTATAAGTAATATATTGATCTTTTAAAAAATCGATATATATTCAAAATTTAAAATTTATGAAATTCGTGAATATGATCACTTTAAATTGAAATGTAATGAATAGAAATTTCAGATGAATTGATAAATTATGATAAGAATATGGTAATCTTATATACTATTAAAACTGAAGTATAGATTAACAATAATCAATAGAAATTGATTTTTTCATTAATTATTTTAAAGAGAGTAGCAATTATTTTATTACCAAGAATAATAGTCAAATAATACATAAAGCTTATTTATAAATACACCAATTGAAATGAAAATTAAAAGTACAACAGAAGAGTAGCGTAGGCAAAAAATTGAAAACACACAGACCTGTTAACTTAAATCTTATTAAGTTCCATTTTCCTATAACGGCAATATCATCAATTTTTCATCGTATTTCAGGTATAATTATTTTTATCATGCTAGGCATTGCACTTTGGTTGCTTGATTTATCTTTATCTTCTGCAGAAGGCTTTATGCAAGTGGTGTCTATAATGGATAGTTTTTTTGCCAGGTTTGTTAAATGGATAATGTTAACTCTTTTAACATATCATGTTATAAGTGGTATTCGATATGTTTTAATGGATTTTGGCTATTTGGCAGAAAATTTAGCTGCAGGCATTCGCTCTACCAAGATTGTTTTTTTCATTACTATTGTAATTTCAATCTTAGTTGGGTTTGCTATATGGTAAATAATTTATCTATCTCTGGAGTATTAATATGCTAAGTAGTTCTTCCATGTTGGGACGTAATGGTATTTACGATTGGTTATTAGTTCGTATTTCTGCAATTTTACTTGCATTATATATTTTTTATCTTGTTGGTTTTTTTATATTAAAAGATACATTAACATATGATATTTGGCGTGGATTTTTTTCTTTTTTCTTCACTAAAATATTTACAATATTAGCATTATTTTCAGTATTGATTCATAGTTGGATTGGAATGTGGCAAGTACTAAGTGATTACGTAAAATCACTAACTATTAGATTTATTTTACATATAGTAATTATTGTTGCATTGTTAATTTATACAATTTATGGAGCTGTTGTAATATGGAGTGTCTAAATGAATCTATCTGTTAAAGAATTTGATGCCATAGTAATTGGAGCGGGAGGTGCAGGTATGCGAGCCGCTTTACAAATTTCTCAATCTGGACAGAGTTGTTGTCTGTTAACCAAAGTGTTTCCAACACGTTCCCACACAGTGTCAGCACAAGGTGGTATTACCGTTGCATTAGGTAATGCGCACAATGATAATTGGGAATGGCATATGTATGATACTATTAAAGGCTCTGATTATATTGGAGACCAAAATGCTATTGAATATATGTGCAAAACAGGACCAGAAGCAATTTTTGAACTAGAACATATGGGTCTACCTTTTTCGCGCTTTAACAATAGTCGAATATATCAACGGCCCTTTGGCGGACAGTCTAAAAATTTTGGAGGAGAGCAAGCAGCTAGAACTGCAGCAGCATCTGATCGCACCGGTCATGCTTTACTACATACTTTGTATCAACAGAATATAAAAAATAAAACTACCATTTTTTCAGAATGGTATGCATTAGATCTGGTAAAAAATATAGATAATGCAGTTGTAGGGTGTACTGCTCTTTGTATAGAAACTGGTGAGCTTTGTTATTTTAAAGCTAAAGCTACTATCTTAGCTACAGGTGGAGCTGGACGCATTTATGAATCCACCACAAATGCACATATTAATACCGGCGACGGAATTGGCATGGCATTACGTATTGGTGTCCCGGTACAAGATATGGAAATGTGGCAATTTCACCCAACTGGTATTGCTGGTATAGGCATTCTAATAACAGAAGCATGTCGAGGAGAAGGAGGATATTTATTAAATAAATATGGTGAACGTTTAATGGAACGTTATGCACCTAACGCTAAAGATTTAGCAGGTCGGGATGTAGTAGCACGTTCAATGATGATTGAGATTCGTGAAGGTCGAGGTTTTGACGGGCCGTGTGGACCACATATAAGATTAAAGTTAGATCATCTTGGTCACGAAGTATTAAAATCTCGTCTTCCAGGTATATTAGAATTATCTCGTACCTTTGCTCATGTTGATCCAGTGAAAGAATCTATCCCAGTTATTCCAACTTGCCATTACATGATGGGTGGTATTCCGACTAAAATTACTGGTCAAGTAATATATGTAGACACACAAGGTGAAGATCAAATAATTCCAGGATTATTTGCAGTAGGAGAAATAGCTTGTTTATCAGTACATGGAGCTAATAGATTAGGTGGTAATTCACTGCTTGATTTAGTGGTCTTTGGTCGAGCGGTAGGAAAATACCTTGTAGAATCACTTGAACAACAAGGAAAATTACGCGATGCTAACCAAGATGAGATTAATAGATCTCTAGCACGTTTAAATCGCTGGGAAAATACCATCACCGGTGAAGATCCCCTTGAAATTCGCAAAGAATTACAATCTTGTATGCAAAATAATTTTTCGGTATTTCGTGAAGGTGATACTATGAAAAAAGGACTTGAAGAACTAAAAAACATTCGTAATCGTCTCAAGTTTGCACGTTTAGATGATAGATCATCTAATTTTAATACTCATCGCATCGAATGTTTAGAATTAGATAACTTAATGGAAACAGCTTATGCAACAGCTGTTGCAGCTAATTTTCGCACTGAAAGTAGAGGTGCTCATAATCGTTTCGACTATCCAGAACGTGATGACGAAAACTGGTTATGTCATACTCTTTATCTTCCACAAACAGAAAGCATGACTCGTCGTAAGGTAAATATGCAACCAACCTCATGTGCCAGCTTTATTCCAAAAGTTCGTACTTATTGATTGCGGAGAACATAATGAGATTAAAATGTTCAATTTATCGCTATAATCCAGGAGTCAATAATAAGCCGTATATGCAATCTTATACTTTAGAGATAGAAAAAAATTGCAATATGATGGTATTAGATATTTTGATTCTTTTGAAAGAAAGAGATCCAACATTAGCTTTCCGTCGTTCCTGTCGTGAAGGAGTATGTGGTTCTGATGGTTTAAATATAAATGGGAAAAATGGATTAGCGTGTATTACACCAATGTCCACATTTCTAAATAAGCATAAGCCTAGAATCGTTATTCGTCCGTTACCTGGATTACCCATAGTACGAGATCTTGTTGTTGATATGGATCAATTTTATGCTCAATATAAAAAGATTAAGCCATATTTATTGAATAAAAATGAAAAGTTACAGGTGCGTGAGTATTTACAAAGTCCTATGGATCGTGCTCGTTTAGATGGTTTATATGAATGTATTTTATGTGCATGCTGCTCTACCGCTTGTCCATCATTCTGGTGGAATCCAGACAAGTTTATTGGTCCAGCAGGACTTCTATCTGCCTACAGATTTTTAATCGATAGTCGCGACACTGAAACTGATGCACGATTATCTAATTTAGATGATGCTTTTAGTGTATTTCGTTGTCATAGTATTATGAATTGTATTAGTGTATGTCCAAAAGGATTGAATCCAACGTATGCCATTAGTAAAATTAAGTCAATGTTATTACAACGTATACTATAGTTGAAAAAAATAATTTTTAAAAATTTTAATTTATTAGATTATGAAAATTGCTGTTACTACAGTATAATTTGATGCCATTCCAACTTTCTGATGAAATAAAATATCATTTATTAAAAATGTATATGGATCATATTACTGTTATGATTGCAGCAAATCATAAATAAAAGTAACAAAAATAAAACTTTAAAAAAGCAAAATAATGCTTAAAGGATCACAATGCAGAATAGCGCAATTAAATCCTGGCTGGAATCTTCCTGGCTAGCTGGCGCGAACCAATCTTATATAGAGCAACTTTATGAAGATTTCCTGAACGATCCTAACTCTGTTGACAACATATGGCGTAAGCTATTTCAACAATTATCTATCAGTGATACAGAGCCTGAACAGTTCCATTCTACCGTGCGTGAATATTTTCGAAGTATAGCTAAAAATACAAATCGTTATATTACTAACTTAACTGGTCCAACGACTCATTCAAAACAAATTAAAGTGTTGCAACTAATCGATGCGTTTAGGTTTTACGGTCATCAAAATGCTAATCTAGATCCTCTAGGTCTGTGGAAGCGAGAAATTGTATCAAATCTTAATCTCGCCTACCATGGTTTAACTAGTGATAATCTTAAAGAAATATTTAACGTAGGTTCTTTTAATATGGATAGAGAACCTATGAAATTAATAGATCTTTATACAGACTTGCAGCAAATTTATTGTGGCTCTATCGGTGCGGAATATATGCATATCAATAATGTTGAAGAAAAACACTGGATTCAGCAGCGTCTTGAATCAGGAATAGGGCGTTCTATAAATATTTTTAGTGTAGAAGAAAAAAAAATTTTCTTAAAAGAATTAATAGCAGCTGATGGTTTGGAAAAATATTTAGGTACAAAATTTCCAGGTGCAAAACGTTTTTCTTTAGAAGGTGGAGATTCGTTAATTCCGATGTTACGTGAAATAATTCGTTACGCTGGAAAAAATGATATACATGAAATAGTGTTAGGTATGGCACATCGTGGTCGTTTAAATGTGTTAGTTAATGTGTTAGGCAAAACTCCACAAGATTTATTTGATGAATTTTCAGGCAAATATAAAGAACAACTTGGTACAGGTGATGTTAAGTATCATATGGGGTTTTCATCGGATATTATAACTGATGAGGGTGGTTTGGTACATTTATCATTAGCATTCAACCCATCTCATCTTGAAATAGTTGCTCCAGTAGTTATGGGTTCAGTACGTGCTAGAATAGATCATTTATTTGACTCGAACACTAAAGATATATTACCTATCACTATTCATGGTGATGCTGCTGTAATAGGTCAAGGTGTAATTCAAGAAACTTTAAATATGTCTCAAACTCGTGGTTACGAGATTGGAGGTACTATACGTATAGTCATTAATAATCAAATCGGTTTTACAACATCTAATCTTAAAGATTCACGTTCAACTCCTTACTGCACAGATATTGGTAAAATGATTTGCGCACCTATATTTCATGTTAATGCAGATGATTTAGAAGCAGTAATTTTTGTTACTCGATTAGCATTGGAATACCGAAATAAATTTAAACGTGATATTTTTATTGACTTAGTATGTTATCGTCGTCAAGGACATAATGAAGCTGATGAACCTAGTGCAACTCAACCAATAATGTATCAAAAAATTAAAATGCATCCCATTCCCTATCAAATCTATGCTAAGCAGCTTGAAATTAAAAAGTTAATTACAACAGAGAATGTTATTGAAATGGTCAATATATATCGTAATGCTTTGGATAAAGGGAATTGTGTAGTATCAGAATGTCGTCCAATGAATGTTAATTGGTATAATTGGATACCGCATTTAAATCATCTTTGGGACAAAGATTATCCAGAAAAAATAGATATAAAATATTTACAAAAATTAGCATGTTATATTAGTAGTATACCAGACGAAATAAAAATGCAATTACAAGTTAGTAAAATTTATAAAGATCGTAAAAATATGGCACAAGGTAATAAAGCATTTGATTGGGGAAGTGCAGAAAATCTTGCATATGCTACATTGCTAGATAAAGGTATTTCTATACGTTTATCTGGAGAAGATTCTAGCCGAGGTACTTTTTTCCATCGTCATGCAGTAATTCATAATCAATACGACGGTTCTACTTATGTTCCTTTACAGCACATTCGTAATGGTCAAGGACGATTTGAGATATGGGATTCAGTACTTTCAGAAGAAGCAGTATTAGCATTTGAATATGGTTATTCTACATCAAAACCTTTTGTTCTAACTATTTGGGAAGCACAATTTGGTGATTTTGCTAATGGAGCACAGGTAGTAATAGATCAATTCATCAGTTCAGGTGCACAAAAATGGAGACAAATGTGTGGGCTAGTTATGTTATTACCTCACGGTTATGAAGGACAAGGACCTGAACATTCATCCGCACGTTTAGAACGATATTTGCAACTTTGTGCAGAGCAAAATATGATGGTTTGTATTCCATCTACACCATCTCAAATTTATCATTTATTACGTTTTCAGGCATTAAATAAAAATACACGCTGTCCTTTAATTATAATAACACCAAAATCACTATTACGTCATCCTTTGGCAATTTCTTCATTAGAAGAATTAGCTAGTGGATATTTTCATCCTGTAATTAATGAAATTGATAATTTAGAATCTAATAAGATAAAACGTATCATTTTCTGTTCTGGTAAAATTTACTATGAATTACTGGAGCAACGTCGCAAGAAGAAATTGTTCGAAATTGCTATAATTCGAATTGAACAACTTTATCCATTTCCAGATCAAGTGGTACGCGATATTTTACAAGATTATGCTCATGTAAAAGATTTTATTTGGTGTCAAGAAGAACCTTTAAATCAAGGAGCATGGTATTGCAGTCAACATCACTTTCGTGAAGTGATTCCATTTGGTGCATCACTACGTTATGCCGGTCGTCCACCTTCTGCTTCACCAGCTGTAGGATATATGTCTATACATCAAGAACAGCAGAAGACTTTAGTGAATGATGCGCTGAATTTTGATCAATAAAAGGAAAAAAAATGAATAGCGTAGAAATTCTAGTTCCTGATTTGCCTGAATCTGTATCCGATGCAACAGTTGCAACATGGTATAAAAAAGTTGGTGAATCTGTAAATCGTGATGAAATTTTGGTTGATATTGAAACTGATAAAGTAATATTGGAAGTACCGGCTTCTATTAAAGGTATTTTAGAAAAAATATTAGAACAGGAAGGTGCTACTGTAACTTCTCGTCAAGTTTTGGGATTTTTAAAGGAAGAAAATAGCAATTCTCAAAAAATAACTAAAGTAGAAAGTAATAAATTTAATTTAACATCACCTCAATCACCTAATGTAGCAGTAGAAAATGATAGTGCATCTAAACTAAGTCCTGCTATACGTCGCTTAATTTTGGAAAATAATGTTGATGTAAGCAAAATTAAAGGAACTGGTATAGGTGGACGTATTATTCGCGAAGATATTGATAATTACCTTATAAAAAAAATAGATGATAGCAAAAATACGCTAAAGACAACATCAATACCCGAAGTGGAACAGACAATAATTGTTCGTAATGAACAGCGTGTACCTATGACACGTCTGCGTAAACGTCTAGCAGAACGTTTATTAGATGTAAAAAATAGCACTGCTATGTTAACTACTTTTAATGAAGTAAACATGAAGTCAATTATAGATATTCGTAAACATTACGGTGATATTTTTGAGAAACGTCATGGAGTCAGATTAGGTTTTATGTCTTTTTATATTAAGGCAGTATTAGAAGGATTAAAACGTTTTCCAGAAATAAATGCTTCTATTGATGGTGATGATATAGTATATCACAATTATTTTGATATTAGCATTGCAGTATCTACTCCACGCGGATTAGTAACACCTGTTTTAAATGATGTTGATACATTTAGTATGGCTGATATTGAAAAAAAAGTTAAAGAATTAGCACTAAAGGGTAGGGATGGTAAGTTAACTGTAGAAGAATTAACTGGTGGTAATTTTACCATAACTAATGGTGGAGTATTTGGTTCATTAATGTCCACCCCTATTATTAATCCACCCCAAAGCGCTATTTTAGGTATACATGTTATTAAAGATCGACCGGTAGCTATAGATAAACAGATTGTTATAATGCCAATGATGTATTTAGCGCTTTCTTACGATCATCGTTTAATTGATGGTCGTGAATCAGTAGGATATTTAATGTTGGTAAAGGATATCTTAGAAGATCCAGCTCGTATAATTTTAGACATTTAAATTATTTAAAATGGGTATGTATTAAGATTACAGTCTTTAATTCTAACTGGATAAATATTATGAATTTACATGAATACCAAGCTAAACAGTTATTTATTCAATATAATATGTTAGTCCCCATTGGATATATCTGTACTACTCCTTATGAAGCGCAAATAGCTGCTTCTAAAATAGGAATAGGTCCATGGGTACTAAAATGTCAGGTACACGCTGGTGGAAGAGGTAAAGCCGGTGCAGTAAAAGTTATTCATGATAAAGCTGAAGTTTACAATTTCGCTCAAAATTGGCTAGGTAAACGTTTAAGAACTTATCAAACTGGTATCCATGGTCAACCAGTAACTAAAATTTTAATTGAAGCAGCAACCCATATTGATAAAGAACTATACTTAGGTGTTGTAGTAGATCATGACCTCTGTCGTGTAGTTTGCATGGTATCTACTCAAGGTGGTATTGATATTGAAAAGGTTGCAGAAAATAACCCACATCTTATCCATAAAGTACAACTAGATCCATTAACAGGACCACAACCATATCAAGCAAGAAAGTTAGCATTCGCACTTGGCTTGAATAAACAACAAATGCAGCAATTTACTAGTATTTTCATGGGATTAACTAATATGTTCCTAGAATGCGATTTATCTTTAGCAGAGATTAATCCGTTAGTGATTACAAAACAAGGAAACTTAATGTGTCTTGATGGTAAATTAAGTATAGATAGTAATGCATTATTTAGACAAACAAAAATATGTAAAATGTATGATCCAAGTCAAGAAGATCCACGTGAATCTTACTCTAAACAATGGAAATTAAATTATGTAGCATTAGATGGTAATATTGGTTGCATGGTCAATGGTGCTGGATTAGCTATGGGAACTATGGATATTGTAAAAAAGTATGGCGGAAAACCGGCTAATTTTCTTGATGTTGGTGGTAGTGTAACTCAAGAACGTGTGACCGAAGCTTTTAAAATAATTTTATCCGATAATGCTGTAAAAGTAATTTTTGTTAATATTTTTGGTGGTATTGTACGATGTGATCTAATCGCAGATGGTATTATTAATGCAGTTACTGAAGTTGGTTTTAACATTCCAGTAGTAGTACGTTTAGAAGGGAATAATGCTAAATTAGCTGCTGAAAAATTAATGCTTAGCAAATTAAATATCATTTCAGAAACTAGCTTAGCTAATGCAGCGAAACGTGTTGTTATTGCTGCTGGAGAATAAATAATGTCAATTATAGTCGATAAAAACACAAAAGTTATTTGTCAGGGTTTTACAGGAAATCAAGGTACTTTTCATTCTGCACAAGCGCTACTATATGGTACTAAATTAGTGGGAGGTATTACTCCGGGGAAGGGAGATACTATACATCTAGGACTACCAGTATTTAATACAGTATATGAAGCAGTAGCAACTACCGGTGCTACTGCTACTGTAATTTATGTTCCAGCACCTTTTTGTAAAGATAGTATATTAGAAGCAATAGATGCAAAAATTAAATTAATTATTACTATTACTGAAGGTATCCCCACGCTTGATATGTTAACCATAAAAACGAAGCTAGATGAAACAGGTGTATGTATGATCGGTCCTAATTGTCCGGGTATAATCACGCCCGGTGAATGTAAAATTGGCATTATGCCAGGAGATATACATCAACCAGGTTGTATTGGAATAGTATCACGTTCTGGTACTTTAACGTATGAAGCAGTAAAACAAACTACAGATCTTGGTTATGGTCAGTCTACTTGCGTAGGGATAGGTGGGGATCCTATCTTAGGAACTAATTTTATTGATATATTAAAAATGTTTCAAGAAGACGAACAGACTAAAGCAATTATTTTAATTGGTGAAATTGGTGGAAATGCGGAAGAAGAAGCTGCTAATTTTATTAAAAATCATATAACTAAACCTGTAGTAGGGTATATAGCTGGTGTAACAGCACCAAAAGGTAAACGTATGGGGCATGCCGGTGCTATTATTTCAGGTAGTAGAGGTACGGCAGATAAAAAATTTATTGCACTAGAGCAAGCTGGTGTAAAAACAGTCAATAGTTTAGATGATATTGGAAATATGGTAAAATTAATTTTACCATATAACTAAAATTATTATTACTTATATATCCAATATTTATTGGATATTTTAATTCATATTAAACAATAAAATACAAATTTTATCATAAATATTTTATCTTGGTTTAATCAAATATATTTTATGTGTTAATATATGCAATATAGTATTTGTTATTTTAGATTTTACTAAATTACTTAAATGTATTATGCATTAATTTTAATACTGTTTTTTTATTTAAGAGCCGACAAGACTAAAATAGTATTTTTTATAAAAGAATTTTTATTAAGCAGTTAGTAAAACTATAATATATATAGTATATTTTACTAACTATATAGTTAATAGCTATCTAAATATCATTAGTGATACTTAGTTTATATTCTTATGGAGTTTAAATATTGCTTGATATTAATATCATTGATTTATACATAAAATCTAGTAGTTTGGTTAAACTTGTTATATTTATTTTAATTGGTTTTTCCATTTTATCTTGGGCTATTATTATTCAAAGGGCACGTATTTTAAAGGCTGCTTCTCACGAAATAAAAATATTTGAAAATAAATTTTGGTCTGGCATTGAATTATCACAACTGTATCAGATAAGTTATGAACATCGTCATGAATTAAATGGTTTAGAACAAATTTTCTTTTCTGGACTTAAAGAATTTTCCTGTTTATATCATGGTAATACCAAGTTACCGAAGGTAGCTCTAAGTGGAGCTATACGTGCTATGCGTATTTCTATAAATCGTGAAATAGAAAGTTTAGAAAGTTATATGGATTGTTTAGGAACAATTGGCTCTATTAGCCCTTATATAGGTTTGTTTGGTACAGTTTTAGGAATAATGCATGCATTTATTAATATTTCTAGTATTAAACAAACTGCATTGTCGATTGTAGCTCCTGGTATTGCAGAATCTTTGTTCACTACTGCTATAGGCTTATTTACTGCTATTCCTGCAGTAATGGCTTATAATCGGTTTAATTATCTTATTAGAAAAATAGAGCAAGATTATACTAGTTTTACGGAAGAATTTATAGCATTATTGTATCGTCAATCATTTGTAAGTAAAAAAGATAATGTAGGTAAAAATTAATAATGCCTAGAATTCGTGGATATAATAGTTATCGCAATATACAATCGGGAATCAATATAGTACCATTATTAGATGTATTTCTTATATTATTAATTACTTTAATGATTAGTATTCCAAATACAAACCAAAGCATAGAAGTAAATTTACCAGATGCAGATATTTCACAAAGTGTATTTAATGAAAATAATTCAATAGTCATTATTGAAATTCTAGATATCAAACAATATCGGTTGCTAGTTAATAATATTCATATGAAGTTATCAGCAGAGGAAATGATCTATGAGATCAATAATAGAATTAAGTCTAATCCAAAAACAATTTTTTTAATAGGTGCGACAAAACTTATACCTTATGATGAAGTTATTAATATCCTAAATTTATTGCACAAATGTGGTGTTAAATCTGTTGGTTTAATGACTCATCCGATTTAAATTAATCAATTTTAGGAATTGAACGTGACCACAATAAGCGGTCAAAATAAAAAACTAAAAGAAGAAATAATAATTTCAGCAATGTTACATATAATTTTATTTACTCTACTAATTTACACGTCATTTCATGAATTTAATAAATTAAATTTGAGTAAAAAAAATATTGATGCAATAATGATTGATTCTAGTAAAATAATAGAACAATATAATTTAAATAGATATAATAAAAGTATTAATAAACAACGTGTTAAGATTCAAGATAAGTACATACAAAGCACAAATAATCAAATAAAATATACAGACTATCATAAATTAAAAAAAGGTGTTATACAAAAGGTTGAAACTAACAAAAAACAAATTAATCAAAAAAATCATGTATATAAAATACCTCAAGATGTATCTTTCCCGATTAAAGATAATGTTAAACAACCAGAAATTACTTTAAAATTAAAATCACTAAAGGTGTCGAAAATTAATCCCTATAACAAACAATTATCTACTAATAGTAAAGGTGATGAATCTACCGTTTCTAATTTAATAAAAAATTTGGCTTCAGAAGACAAAATTTTAAAAAATAATTCTAATAATATTATAAATACTCAAAATCAGAATAAAATATTAACTAATAAATTAAATACAGCTTTAACTACTTATTTAGAAAAAATTACTAATGCTATTCAAAATCATTTCTATAATGCGAATACATATCACGGTAAAAGTTGTTATTTACGTATGAGAATAGCATCAAATGGATTATTAATGAATATAAAAGCAGAAAGAGGTGATAAAATATTGTGTCAAGCTGCTATTTTAGCTGCTGAACAGGCACATATTCCAGCACCACCGTCGTTAGAAATATATAAGTTTTTTGAAAATATTATAATGATTTTTACACCAAAATAGATATATTAATTAGATTAATTTATCTATTTTAAAAAGTATATCAATAATTATGAACTTAAAGTGTAGTTAAAAGGAATAAAAGATGATACGTACATTTTATGTAACTTTAAGTTTTATTACATTGTTATGGACTGCAATACTTAATGCAGAAGTACGTATTGAAATTACTCAAGGTTTAAATACTGCACGTCCAATTGGTATATTACCGTTTCAATGGATAGGGAGGAGGGAAGTAATATCAGAAGATTTGGGAAAAATTATTTCAGCTGATTTACGTAATAGTGGTAAATTCATTCCTTTAGATCAGTCTAAATTATCACACTATCCAATGAGTCTGCGAGAAATAAAATCTTTTTTTTATAATACGTTAGGCATTGATACTATAGTAATAGGACAGTTAAAATCTAATGTTGATGGTAGTTATCAAGTGGAGTATCAATTATTAAATATTAATGATATTACAGTTGAAATATTGGAACAAGATTCAGTTAAAGTAAGTAAAATATTATGGCTTCGTTGTGCTGCACATACTGTTAGTGATGAAATTTTTGAGCAATTAACTGGCATCAAAGGAGCGTTTCGTACACGTATTGCTTATGTAGCTAAAAACGATAATAGTCCTTTTCCATATGAATTATGTATTACCGACTATGATGGTTATAATAAATTTGTGATACATCGTTCAACACAACCGTTAATGTCACCAGCTTGGTCACCTGATGGTAACAACATTGCATATGTTACATTTGAAAGTGGTAGGTCTGTATTAATTATACAAACATTAAATAATGCTGTTATTCAAACAATATCATCTTATGCATGTCATAATGGTGCCCCAGCATTTTCACCGGATGGTTCTAAGTTAGTTTTCGCTCTTTCTAAAACTGGTAGTCTTAATTTATATATAATAGATTTAAAATCAAAAAAAATACAACAAATAACTAATGGAAGCTATAATAATACTGAACCTACATGGTTTCCAGATAATCATACATTAGCATACACTTCTGATCAATCTGGAATGCCTCAAATTTATAAAATTGATATCAATATTAAAATACCAGAACGTCTAACTTGGCAAGGAGTATATAATCAGAATGCAAATATATCTTCAGATGGTAAAACGATGGTGATGATTAGCAGTGATAATAATGGTATTCAACATGTTGCTAAACAGGATTTAGAAACAGGAGATATTACAATATTAACCAGCACATTTCTTGATGAAACACCAAATTTTTCACCCAATAATGTAATGATAATTTATCGTTCTATCCAAGGTGACAAATCAGTAATACAATTAATTTCCACTGATGGATATTTTAAAGCTTATTTACCAACAGTGTACAAACAAATTACATTTCCTGTTTGGTCTCCTTATCTTTGATCTTTAATAAATAAAATTTACATTAAATATTTTCTGATAAATATATCAAATAAAAGGCATAAAAATGCAACTTAATAAAATATTAATGGGTCTTATATGGACTATATTATTAGTCAGTATAAATGGTTGTAGTTCTCAAAAAAATAAAAATTACCGAGAAAATAATAGTACCAATCCTGTTCAACAGAATAAAGTTAACAGCAATGAGCAAACTTTTACACAATTACAGCAACATAATATCGTTTATTTTGATTTAAATAAGTATAATTTAAAGTCTGATGCTATTGATTTATTAAATCAACATATAAATTTCATGATAAATAATCCATCTAATAAAATTATTATTGAAGGTCATACAGATGAACGTGGTACTCCAGAATATAACATTGCTTTAGGAGAAAAACGTGCAAATGCAGTAAAAATATATTTAGAGAGTAGAGGTATATCCACTAAGCAACTATCTATTGTATCTTACGGTAAAGAAAAACCTGCAGTTATAGGTCATGATGAAGTATCATATGCTAAAAATCGACGTGCCATAATAAATTATCAAAGAAAATTATAATATGATTAATAAATTAAAGTTTTATATTTTAATTATTTTGTTATTTTGTATATCACCATTTTTTAATATTTTTATAAAATCTTGGAACGTTAATGCTCAAATATTATTTGGTAATTTTGACTTTAAATCAATAAATAATCGTGTTAATATTCTTGAGCAAATATCTAAATCTCAAGCTCAGTTGTTACAAGAACAACAACAAGAAATTGATGATAATAAAAATGATATTAATTTATTACGAGGACAGATTCAACAAAATACTCATCAAATTAATCAATTAGTTCAAAATCAACAACAACTTAATAATTCTATTGATATCTTAAATACTAGAAATAACCGTATACAGCTAATCAACAATGATATTATTAGTTATAATGATGCTATTGAACTTATTTTAAATAAAAAAGAATATGATGATGCCATCAATAAGTTACAAGTCTGGGTAAAACAATATCCTAACTCTGTTTATCAGCCTAATGCCAATTATTGGCTTGGTCAATTATTTTATAACAAAGGTGATAAAAATCAAGCATCTCATTATTTCGCTACTATAATAAAACATTATCCTAAATCTTCTAAAACTTCAGAAGCATTATTAAAAATTGGTATTTTTATGCAAGAAAAGAATGATATAATAAGAGCTAAAGCAATATATCGGCAAATAATTAAACAGTTTCCGAATACTGATTCTTCTAAACAAGCACAAAAATATCTTTCTAAATTATAGTTTAGATTTATTAAATGAAATAGTTAAAATATTAGTTGCGTTATTTATTGAAGTTAGTAAGATATGTTATTTTAAAAGAATATTTTGAGACGGGTCGTTAGCTCAGTTGGTAGAGCAGTTGACTTTTAATCAATTGGTCGCAGGTTCGAATCCTGCACGACCTATTATATTATTGTTTTAATTAATTTATTTCTCTAAGAGAATGAATTATAATTTCAATAGTAGTTATTAGTTAATATTTTCTATAAGAAATTACTTATCAATATAATATAAAACATTTACATATAATCTTGTTAATAAGCAATAAATTTAGTTTATATAAGAAATAACTATTTATAGTTTTCAACTATTTTTTGGTAATTTTATAATGATATGTAATTAACTTAACACCATATGATTTTTTCATGTTTATGTATAAATAAATTTAATTAAATAAAAGTTTTATGAGTATAAAGTTTAATCCTGAAACCATTTATTCATCATTTACTTCTAAAAGAGAAATTCTTAATGAAGATGAAAAATTTTATTTATCTAATAAAATTAAAAAATTATTAAAAATAAGAAATGCAGTAATGGTAGCTCACTATTATACAGATCCAGAAATTCAATCCTTAGTTGAAGAGACAGGGGGTTATGTAGCAGATTCTTTAGAAATGGCACGTTTTTGTACTACACATTCAGCTTCTATTTTATTTGTAATTGGTGTGCGTTTTATGGGGGAAACTGCAAAAATCCTTAATCCAAAGAAAATAGTTTTAATGCCAACATTAGACGCAGAATGTTCGTTAGATTTAAGTTGTCCATTTGATGAATTTAATCGTTTTTGTAATAATCATCCGGATCGAACTGTAGTGGTATATGCTAATACATCTGTAGCTGTTAAAATTCGTGCAGATTGGATAGTTACATCAAGTATTGCTTTACATTTAGTTAATTATCTTGATAGTCTTGGTCAAAAAATCATTTGGGCACCAGATCGCCATCTTGGTAATTATATTGTACAACAAACAGGTGCTGATATTCTTTGCTGGGATGGAACATGTATTGTACATGATGAATTTAAAAGCAAGTCATTAGAACGTATGAAAATGTTTTATCCACATGCAGCGATCTTAGTACATCCAGAGTCTCCAAAGTCCATTGTTGAACTTGCTGATGTTGTTGGCTCAACCAGTCAATTAATATATGCAGCAAAATCTTTACCACACCCACAAATAATTGTTGCTACTGATCGCAGTATCTTTTATAAAATGCAAAAAATAGTTCCACATAAAGAGTTAATAATAGCACCAACTACTGGTGAAGGTGCTACTTGCCGTAGTTGTGCACATTGTCCATGGATGGCCATGAATAATCTAAGAGCAATTGCTGATGGATTAGAACATGGTGGTAATAAACACGAAATACATATTGATACAGCTTTATGTGAAGCTGCTTTATTACCTCTCAATCGAATGCTATCCTTTGCAGCAAAGCTTAAAATACAATCTAAAGTAAATAATTAGTGAATTAATCTTATGAAGATTATATCAATAATTTGCATATTGATAGCATATCTTTTGTATATCATATAAATTTAATAATTTTACATATTGATATTTACATATTTTATATAAATTTGTAAATATTTAATACATTGAAAATATATTTTTCACGAAGTAGCTTTGCTTATAATATTGTAGCTAAAAACTAATAAATTAATGTATTACTTAGTTAAGATAGTAATGTTTAATAGGAACAAAATTTTTATTAAAAAAATAAACTATTGGTATCCCAGTAGGAATATTTAATTCAGATATTTTATCTTCGTTGATATGATCGATATGTTTAATTAAAGCACGTAATGAGTTACCATGTGCAACAATAATTATTTGTTCATTATTTTTAATTCTAGGAAAAATATTTTTTTCCCAAAAAGGAATAACTCGATTCATAGTTAATGCTAAACTTTCAGTAGTTGGAAGTTGTTCATTGCTTATTGACTCATAGCGTTGATCGTAACCCGAATAATGTTGATTATTACTATTTAAAGCTGGAGGGAGATCCATAAAGCCACGTCGCCATTTTTGAACTTGTTTATCTCCATATTTTTCTATAGTTTCGGTTTTGTTTAATCCTTGGAGTGCTCCATAATGCCGCTCATTTAAACGCCAAGTTTTTTCAACTGGTAACCAAGCTAGATCCAATTCATCTAATATATACCATAAAGTATGAATGGCGCGTTTTAGCAATGAAGTATAAGCATAATTAAATATAAATTTATCTTTTAATAATTTTCCAGCTATTTTAGCTTCATTACGACCTTTGTCTGATAAATCTACATCATACCATCCAGTAAAGCGATTTTCCTTATTCCATTCGCTTTCACCATGTCGTATTAGAACGAGTTTAGTTGTATGCATAAAATTCTCTCTTTAATTTTTATTTACTGGTGATAACTTTATTAAATAAAATAAGATTTCTATAGATTTTTATACCGCTATATTTTATTTAATTAATTTACATATAATTAAACTACTATAAATGAATTTATTGATTCCGTGATTAGAGTATTACTAATTATTTAAATTTGTACTAAATATATATTTATATATGTAATACATATGAAATATGATTATAAACGATGTTTTAATAAAATTAAGTGATTTAATTGTGTTATTAGAATAATTTTAATAATTATATTTGCATGCATTATTATTATTATTGAATAAATAAATCTATTATATTAGTAAATAATCAAATACTATAAGATTTAATATTTAAAATTAGTATATGGTGTAATCACATACTTTATTGTAAGTATATGATTCCATAGTTAGGATCTTATATGACACAAATTGTATATATTGCTAGTCCTGAAAGTAAACAAATTTATAGTTGGCAATTACTAGCAAATGGCAGCTTAACATTATTACAAATCATCAATACAGATACTCAAGTACAACCAATGGTAATCAGTCCAAAAAAAGATTTTCTATATGCAGGTGGTCGTCCAAATTTTTGTGTATTATCATATCGTATTATGAAAAATGGTACTTTAATATTAGTTGATGAAACACCTTTACCCGGAAGTCCAACGTATATTTCTGTTGATCAATATAGAAGGTATTTATTTTGTAGTTCTTATAACAACGCCAGTATTAGTGTTAGTCCCATTAATAGCAATGGTATACCACAATTATGTAATCAAATAATCAATGGTATTGATGGATGCCATTCAGCAAATATTGCACTCAATAATCAATTATTATTTGTGCCTGCATTAAAACAAGATTGCATTTATTTATTTAAATTTAAATCTAATGGCTTATTATTTCCTTATAAACAAATACAATTAAAAACTATTAAAGGTTCTGGTCCCCGTCATATGTCATTTCATCCAAATGGTAGATATGCTTATTCTTTAAATGAACTAAACAGTAGTGTTGATGTTTGGTCTATTAATGAATTAAACGGATTAATTAAATGCATACAAAATATTGATATGATGCCTAAAAATTTTTTAAATACAATACGTTGGGCTTCAGACATCCATATTACTCCAAATGGAAAATTTTTATATACTTGTGATCGCACAAGTAGCATATTGACTATGTTTAGTATTAATGAAGATGGTGCGTCATTAACTATGAAAGATTTTCAATTTACTGAAAAACAGCCACGTAGTTTTAATATTGATCACAATGGAGAATATCTATTATTAGCTGGACAAAAATCTCATCGTGTTAAAGTATACAAAATTCAAGAACACGGTGTTTTAATGGAATTAACGAGCTACCACACAGGACAAGGACCTATATGGGTAGTCATACATCAGTTAGATTAAAAATAATCTAGTTGTTATTATAATATTTAATACTGGTAATACTATTTATTATAAATAAATAGCTGTGATTGATGCACTTGTAATCAAATGATAATGCATTTTAAATCCAACCATTGCACCACTGTCATTTTCATCAACATTAAGCTTGTTTATATTTAAAGCATGTACATTAAAGATGTATCTGTGAGACTTGTTTGGGGGTGGTGCTGCTCCGCCATATCCAATTTTACCAAAATCAGTACGTGTTTGAATAGCTCCCTTTGGTAATTTATTTATATCAGTGCCAGCACCTTGTTCGAGCATATTAACTGTAATAGGAATATTTACTACTATCCAATGCCACCATCCTGAACCAGTTGGTGCGTCAGGATCATAGCAAGTTATAATAAAACTTTTTGTATTAGATGGTATTTCATCCCATGATAAATGAGGTGATATATTACCTCCGGTATATCCCATTCCATTAAAAACATGTAATTCAGGCATTTTATCCCCGTCATAAAAATCTTTGCTAAATATACGCATGATATTCACCTTATAATTTAATTTAATAAAATATAAAATATACATTTGTATCTAGAGTAGAAATATGGATTGTAGCTATAACAATGAAAATATTTTCTTCATATTCTAGAATACCATGTATGATAATGGTTAATTACTTTAGTTTAATGAATTAAATTTAATATAGTGGTATTTAATAAATTAATTTATTTGAATCTTAATCAATCCATATATTTTATTAATAAGAATTTAATATAACTTTATTTTCAAGTTTAAATGCTTTTATAGCACCAATTTACAAATATGTTAATATTATTAATATTAAAGTTAATGCAAAATCAATAATCCGTTATATAAATAATTTGTAATCTATATAACTTAAGTTACGTAGTTTCTTTCATTTATTAAAAATAAATTGTCTATTAATATAAATAATATATTGAATACGCAATAAAATAGGTAACACATTCATATATAAAATATAACGTTGTTGAATACGACTAATTATCGTATCCATTGTATGTTTATTTACCAAGAACTCAAATCATAAAATATCATCAGTTAATGTTTTGCTAAAATGTACAATATTAAGCATAATTCAGCATATTAACAATTTAAAATCGCTCAGTGCTAACAAAATTAGCATCAATTATTTCTTCAATTAATAATATTAATGCACTGTAATATTAACGAAGTAAATTTACTTGTTGTAAAGAACATGGATATTAAAAATAATATACTCTTTTAGCTCCTTTTAAAATTAGCATAATTTTTCTAATTCTAAAAATCATTAAAAATACAATAAAATACTTTTGCGAAAAAATAACTAGTTAGATAACTACGCTAAATATTATTTATAGAATTTTTGGATCTCATATCAATATTATTAAATGTCATTAACATGATAATCATGTATTAAAATAAATAATTTAATATACTGATTAGGTATTAAACAATATTATAATATAATATATATTTATAGTTATTTTGCTATATAACCTGAATTTACAAATAATATTCACTATCATGCTGTAGATATAATTCCAATCAATATGGAATTAAGTTATATTTTTATAGTTATATAATGCTATTGAACATTATATATTACATCTAATTAATTTTTTATTTTATTCTTTCATACAATTATGAATGATAATAATCATGAATTACTGCCTACCATGAATACATACTTTAAACTAAATTAATTACATTAGATAAATATGATTGATAATTAGCTATAAAAACTAATAAATAATACAATAACGAATAAAAACTATTGACATATAAAATTTTGCTAAACATGTTATCTTGATAAAATAAATTATTTGTGCTGAACATACCGCTTATAAATAAAATTTAAATTAATTCATATCAATGTTAAATATTAGTCAATATTCTTAATATAATAGTAAATTATAATTAATAGTTGGATATTTATAAAAACATCAAAAACTATTTAAATATTCTTTGTTTAAATTAATAATCAGAACACAAATAATATACATGAAGAGTTTTAATGCTTGTTTAATATAATCAAGTAAATTATAATTAATTAAAGCAAGACCTTAACTATATGGTTATATGTAAATGTTATTCTCAAGTATGATATTATAAAACCGGTATTTAATCTTAGAACATAATAAATTTTAAAATAATATGAATATCTACAAAAAACTAAAATTAATTGTGCAACCAGTTTTTGCATGAGAGTTAAATATAAAAATTACTATGAACACAATATATTACAAGTACAAGATATGATGATATAAAATTAAAAATATATGTATCTTGCATGACGTTAAGTACATTTAATCATATTTAAGTTACGTGCCTTAATCAAGCATGGCAGTATTAGATTTTTATAACTATAATTTTGATATGTTCTTAATTTAACTTAGTGTTATTACTACATATAGTTATTAACTACATTTAATACTTTAATAAACGTTACTTTATTTATTGATAGCACTTGATTAACAGAAAAATATAGTAGAAATTGATCATGTTGATGATAGTATCTCTTTTATACATATTACAGGTTGTAGATATTAACATTCATAACTTGAAAAGCAATTAATCGATTGATTAGATTTTCCTGAATTATTATTTATTTTAGATTTATTAATAATTCAGTAATTGTTCATTTAATATTAGCATTAAAAAAATACAATAATATTATAATTGATAAGATAGTATCTGCATCTTTATTAAAGTATATATTTCACATTCTAGTAAAACTAAGCAAATTTGCTGAGAATAGCACTGAACCTTTAATAAAATTAATAATACTCTATTATAAAACTTTAACATTAATGATAACAAAAAGTATATTTAATATGAAAAGTGATGATAGTAATGCACTCAGACCGTTAAAAAAATAAAAAAGTCTAATGTTTAGTTGTTTATCATGGTTGTGATATCCATTAATGTTATTGAAATATTAGATAAAAACCGATGATAACAATAATATATTTAAAATTATTAGTTATAATATTGAAAAAATTTGATATCAGTAATGCAATATTTTTACCTCATACAATAGATATTAATTATTTATAATAATATTCTCATCATTTTATACATACAATAATCATACCACCAGCCTAGTTTTAGGCTATTTTAGAAAAATTTAAAATAAATATAGCAAGTAAATAATCTTAAAAAACTATTAAATAATAGTATTTAATATTCTTCAGATGAGATTAATTTGCGATGAAAATCATTAAACTATAATAATAATATAATTTAAGTAGTTATTATCAAGTTACTTATTATACTGCTTATTGTATTAATAATATTATCTTATTACTTAGATAATATTGGTTTTAAGGAAACTGTTCAATATTTCCTTCGACTGTACTGTAATCTACCTAGTACAAATTAATTATGTATTAGGTCATTTTTGTTTTCATTTCTAATTATATTAATTATTTATTATAGGTATTTTATGAATGTACTGAAATAACAAGTAACAATTACTTATTATTTTGATTAAGAATTACAAAATTAAAAGGAATATGCTTTATTATAAAGATTAAATTTATAATATGCTGCTATTGCATTGCTAGCATTTTTAAAATATTAATTTTAACCTATTGATATATTATAAATTATTTACAAAATAATATCTATATATAATCATTATAGATTAATAATTTGATAGCATTATTACAATAATTTTTGCTCTTAATGCTGTATTTTAGTAAGGATAACAATGTTATATTTATCTATATATAGATATTATTATATTGTGTTTTATTAATATATCTAGTGCAGTACTTTTCTTTAAAAGATATTGGTAATACTTATTTACATAACAAACGTAAAGTAGACCTATTGGTGGGATTTAAACTACTAACATATCTAAATAACTATTAATCAATAGATGCCATAAAAGAATATAATTCTAATTATCATTTGATGTACTAACTATTAACTAAATAAAAGCAATATAATAGCTATTATGAATAATGGCTTCAGTTGTCAAAATATTTATAACCAAACTAATATTACAAATATTTTCGTTTAAAACTATTAAAAATAGCGAGCTATAAGACCATTGTTATTGGTTATAATATCAATAATTAATCTAATACTATTGTTCATAACAATGATATGTTAATTTTAACTAAATAGTACATTTAAATTAATTAAGTTATAAGAAAATTAACCTAATATTTTATTCTATTTATAGATTGACACATACCTACTGTATATAAAGTAAATCAATTAACTTTAAAAACTAGTTGAATTATATATATGATTATAGCAAATAAAATGAATTTTGTTTTATTGTATTAGTGTTATTTGCTTTTTTATCAAAAAATAAAGTACTACTAATAATTAATTAATTTTATAAAAGTTACCAATAATTGTAGTAGTAAAAGTTAAATTCAATTGTATTAATCCTGATATATTATATATGAATGTTATTCAGATAAACATCTTATACAGTTGAATATATTATGTATTATATTTCTGTAGTAGACAAATAATAATAAATTTATTTAACTAGATCAATTTAAAATATTAATTTTCATTTTTTGCAATACATCTTCTATTTGTCTGACAAAAATAAAATATACAGAATAAAAATAACATCTTACTTATATTAAGTAAAATTTAATATTTATTTGTTTTCATAATTATATATATATTGACTTAATACATTTTAATAATTGTTTTTAATTTAGTACAAAATCTATTTTATAGCATATTTATATATGTTATACAATTATCAAATATAATTTGATATCATATAACATACAAATTATATGATATAAACATACTTAAATTTATTTTTAAGTAAGACTATTAATCAACTAATATATAATTATAATTAATAATTTAATTCTTTTACAATAGATATTGTATTATCTGTTTGATAATAATCTATAAAATAATAGAATTTAAAAATATAATAAAATTTACATTATTATTCTACTCCTACATAGGATGTAGCATCAAAACAATAATGAATTTTTAATAATCTTATTATTAAGATTATTACTTAATCAACTAAGTACTTTTAAAATTTGTTATAATAACATTACTTAAATTAATAAATGTTTTAAATATTAAATTTAATAAATTAATATTCATTAAATATGAAATCAATTTTTATTATATTTAAATAAATTTTATTTATTTTAAAGATAAACATTGTTAAATTACAAATAATATTATTATATACTTAAGTAAAGTTATTAAATATAGCTACTAATTTTTTTAAAAGTTAGTAACTATATGATTAAGTATCAATATGTAACGTTATAATTAATGTTTTCTAGATATATTGATATCGATAATATAAATCGAATGATTATATATCTATAAATGTGTGTAGATTAGGGCGAAAATTTAAAGAATAAAATCGTATATTTAGCAATTAAATATTTTTGATTGACAATCATCTCTCATAAAGGAATTATATGTCTATATTACATAACCGTATTTGTAACAAAGAACTTAAACAAAATGTATTGAAATCAGTAGATATTAAAGAACGTATTACAATTTCTTTTTATAAATATTTTCATATTACAGATCCTAGTTTATTTAGAGATGAACTCTATGTAATTTTAACCAAACTTAAAGTATTTGGTCGAATTTATATAGCGCATGAAGGTATCAATGCACAAATCAGTATATTACCGATTTTATATGAAAAATTTAAACAAATCTTATATTCTTTTCATCCAGAATTAAATAAAATAAGAATGAATATTGCTTTAAATGAAAATGGTATATCTTTTTGGGTATTACGTATGAAAGTACGTAAGCGTATTGTTGCTGATGGTATTAAAGACCATAATTTTAATGCAAGTAATGTAGGTATGTATCTTAATGCTAAAGAAGTTAACAGTATGCTAGATGATCCAGAAGTAATGTTTATTGATATGCGTAACCATTACGAATATGAAGTTGGGCATTTTGAAAATGCTATAAAAATTCCCAGCAATACATTTCGTGATCAATTACCTAAAGTTGTTAGCATGTTAAAAAAGCAAAAAGATAGAAAAATAGTAATGTATTGTACTGGAGGTATACGTTGTGAAAAAGCAAGTGCTTGGATGAAGCATAATGGTTTTAATAATGTTTACCATATTGAAGGTGGTATTATTGAATATACACGTCAAGCAATAAAACAGGGTTTATGTATCCGCTTTAAAGGTAAAAATTTTGTTTTTGATGGACGTATGGGAGAACGAGTTTCTAATGAAATTATCTCTAATTGTCATCAGTGTAATCTACCGTGTGATGATCACACTAATTGTATTAATGATCAATGTCATTCACTATTTATTCAATGTTCTAATTGCGCAAAACAATATCATAAATGCTGCTCTTTAACTTGTATGACAACAATAGGTTTATCTAATAAAAATATCATTTAATTTAAAAACATAGAAAGATGCATGAACATATTAAATAAATTTTGTGGTTATTAAATAGCCGTATTTAATATATTTAATTTATCAATAAATTCTTCAATCTAAATATTAAACATAACTAATATCAATACAGAGATATGCAATTTATATACATATAGGTATAAAATAATTAACGTTATTAAATATTAATCATTAATATTCAAAGAGTATCAAGAATAAGATACTCTTTATTGTAAGGCTCATAATCTTGCATTGTTAATACATTGTATAATTATAACTTTAAATTTTATGATAAATTATTTATAAATTTAAAAATATATATTTATATTACAATAAATAAATTTACATAATTAATGTAATTATATTCGTCAAATATAATTTTTTTTAAGATTTTTAATAATTTTAAGAATTAATTATGTGTCGAAACACCATTCAAGAATTTTACCTGCAAGAAACGGAACTAAGGTATTATTAGCTAGAGTATTTTTTACTTGATACGATCTACGTACTATAGTTAATGTTCCTTGATTTAAAGGTAAACCATAAAAATTTGGACCATTTTCTGAACAAAATTTTTCAAAATGCTGTAATGCATTTAATTCATTAAATACTGTTATATATGCTAAAAGTGAAATAGGTGCACTAAATATGCCAGGCTGACCACAGCTTGTTTCTTTCAAATGCCTTGGATGTGGTGCTGTATCTGTACCCAGAAAAATACGATTATTACCACTAGCTATTAACTTATGTAAAGCTTTTTGATGAATATTGCTTTTTAAAACAGGAGAACAATATAGATGAGGATGTAAACCATTTACTAGCATATCATTACGATTAAACATTAAATGATGAGGAGTAATAGTAGCACCTAAAAATTCATTACCTGAAGTTATATATTCCGCAGCTTCTTTAGTACTAATATGTTCCATAACAATTTTTAGTTCAGAAAATTGCCTTCTTAACGGTTCTAAAACAGTATCAATAAAACGTGCTTCACGATCAAAAATATCAACGTATGAATCAGTTACCTCAGAATGAATCAAAATTGGCATACCTATTTTTTGCATGCGTTCTAGTATATTAAAAATTAGATTAATATTTGTAACTCCATTATTAGAGTTTGTTGTAACATTAGCTGGATAAAGCTTAGCGGCAGTAAAAATATTATTATGGTAACCGGATTCAATTTCATTAGGATTTAGCGTGTCAGTTAAATAGCAAGTCATAAGTGGTGTAAACACATGATTAATTGGTAGTACAGATAAAATTCGATCACGATAAGCTATAGCTGCATTAATATTGGTAATTGGAGAAGATAAATTAGGCATAACCATGGCACGTGAATTTATTGAGCTAGTGTAAGGTAATACTTTTCTAAGTAAGGATCCATCACGGAGATGAACGTGCCAATCATCAGGACAACGAATAATAATGCGCTGAGGTTCTATTGACATTTTAAATAGCTCTAATTAACTTTTTAACATAAAAATTGTTATATGATATATAACATTAATTATTAATTAGGAAAATAATCTTTTTAAATATTTGTTCAATTCACTATTGAACTTAATATTAATTAATACTGATGTTTTAGTCATTGACTATTTTAATTATTTATAAAATTTCAATTATTGAACTAAAATATATTTTTATATTACTATTCAAATAGTTTTTATCTAATTTAAATAAATAACAAAATATATCAGATATATTTATTTTGCCTAAATTTTATTTACTAAAATTAGCTAGATAAACTTAGTAACAAAGAATTAAATTCTACTATAAAAAACTTACATGCAGATTTATATTTATATATAGATAATCTCTAAATTTTTATAAAAATTTATTTTATTTTATTAATATCTTTATAAAATTATTAATTGACTAATTAATAAAAAATTAATAATTTTAGAATTCTACTATTATTTACTTGTTATGTTCAATGATAAGTAACAATGTATTTATATACATCTATTTTTTTAAAAACATTCAATTTTCAAATAATTTACAATTATATAAATTATTGTAATGTAAGTACACATACTATGAAATAGTATTTGAAATACTATAGTAAAATATAGATTATTATACTGTGAAAATTTAGTTAAGAATATTATTATTAATAAAATATATAAAAAACTAAAATTTATATTTTGTTAAAAATCACTTCTGTAAGGTTTGCTAGATATTATGAATTTATTAAAATCGCTATTCGCGATTAGTACTATGACTTTATTATCTAGAATACTAGGTTTTACTCGTGATACAGTCGTAGCATATATCTTTGGTGCTGGAATAATGACAGATGCTTTCTTTATCGCTTTTAAATTACCTAATCTATTACGACGTATATTTGCTGAAGGTGCCTTAACTCAAGCTTTTATACCCATTCTTATTGAATATAAAAATAAGAAAGACAATGAAGCAACTCGTTTATTTATTGCTTACATTTCTGGTTTACTAACTTTAATACTTACTTTAATTACATTATTAGGAATAATTATTGCTCCTTGGATCATTATTATAACAGCTCCAGGTTTTATTAATAATCCAGATAAATTAGCAATAACTAGTAAATTATTACGTATTACTTGTCCTTATATATTACTTATCTCATTATCCTCACTTTCAGGAGCAATTCTTAATACTTGGAATCGCTTTTCAGTACCGGCATTTACTCCAGCATTCTTAAATATTAGCATAATTAATTTTGCATTATTTTTTACTTCATATTTTCATCCACCAATAATAGCACTAGCTTGGGCTGTTATAGTTGGTGGTATTTTACAACTTATCTATCAATTACCATATTTAAAAAGTATTGGAATGTTAGTATTACCACGTATTAATTTATATAATTCTAATGTGCGTAAAGTGATACATAATATGATTCCAGCTATTTTAGGAGTTTCTATTAATCAAGTTTCTTTAATAATAAATACGATTTTTGCTTCGTTTCTTATTTCAGGATCAATTTCTTGGTTATATTATGCAGATCGCTTGATAGAATTACCTTGTGGTGTTTTAGGTGCAGCAATTAGCACTATTTTACTTCCTTCGTTAGCTAAAAGCTTTTCTGATGGTAACTATAAGGAATATTCATATTTAATAGATTGGGGAATACGTCTTTGTTTTTTATTTGTTTTACCCAGTATGGTTGCTCTTGCTATTTTAGCAAAACCACTTACTGTTGTACTTTTTCAATATGGTAACTTTACCTCTTTAGATAGTTCAATGACTGAGAAAGCATTAATTGCTTATTCTATCGGTCTAATAGGATTAATTATGGTAAAAGTACTTGTTCCAGCATTTTATTCACAGCAAAACATTAAAACACCTGTAAAAATTGCTCTAATAACGTTTATATTAACTCAACTCATGAATTTTGTTTTCATTGGTCCATTTAAACATATTGGATTATCATTATCGATTAGTTTAGGAGCTTACTTCAATGCAGGTTTACTTTATTGGCAATTGCGCAAAAAAGGCATTTTAAAACTTCAATCAGGATGGAGTTTTTTTCTAATACAATTATTCATAGCAATAGTTGTGATGATAGCTATACTATTAATTATTTTACATATTATGCCATCATGGGAATTAGGAAATATGGGATCGAGACTATTGCGATTATTTATGGTATGTATTATAGGTGCTATCAGTTATTTTCTCACCTTAAATTTACTTGGTTTGCGTCTCAAAGATTTTTCCAATACAAATAAATATAGTTCATAACTAAATGTAAAGTAATTATCTTCCACTGTGAATTAAAACAGTGGAAGATTTAAAAAAAACTTTTTTAAAAAATATAAAAATAATATTAAATATCTACTAATACACTTTTAGTTTTAGTGACTGGAGCACTAGCTTGATTACTGGCACAGTGAGCTCCTGCAGGTCCTTTGTTTTTAAAATTCAATGTTTTTCTTATCCAAGTATTACTATGATTCAAGATTGATTTTGATTGATCAATCATAATTTCAGCCTTAGTCACTGGTGCAAAAGCATGACAATTTAAATACGTACCAATCTTATGGTTTGTAATGGTATTAAAATTCGACATAGGAAAATATACACTACATTTAGTACTGTTATCTTGATTGAACTTTACATTTTCAATTAATTTATTTCTTGGAAAAAAAATTCGAGTAGATTTCTGAATAATTTTTGTCAAATTATCATTGAATAATATTTGATTATCTTTATAAAAAGTATATTTAAAATTAATTAAAGACATTATTCTTTTTAGATCATATTGATCTAACGTAGAAAATATTACTGATTTTGGAGTAAATTCACTGTTAACTAAATTTGAATTATTATCATCTTTCATATTAGAATAAATTTGTCTAGATGTTTTTAATTGATTTAAATAATTAAATTTATTTTGTAAAATAATTGATGATTTATTTTTTGTAGAAAAAGTTATTTTTTTATTATTTTTTTTCTTTTGATAACATTTATTTAATTGACTTAAATATAATTTATTTTGTATTAGTGTTTCTTTTTGTTTTTTAAAAGATGGCCAAGTAATCCATATTTTTTCTGAAAGTACCTTTATTAATTCTGAATCGGATCTTAATGACATGATAAAATCTTTTAGATATTCTTTCTTTATTTTTTTTCTATGGATACGTAGATATATAGATAATTGTCGTGTTTGACAAGTGTTATAGATAAAATCCAAATTTTTTATCTTATTTTGATCTTCAATTGTTATTAAAGAACTTTTGTTGGATAGTAGTAAGTTAATATCGTTATTATATATTTGATAAATAAATAACCTATAATTTTTAATTATAGCATCGTTATTGTTAATATATACTCGATGTATTAATTCATCTTTTTTACAATATGTAAATATTGTTTTATATTCCATTTTTTTTGAAAAATAATGTTTATTCTTATTATTTTGTATGGTCTTGTTAATTATTTTCTCTTGTTGCTGAATATATGTTCTTTCTTTACGTTGGTAGATATGCTTAGTACATTGTATATATTGTAGGTATTGATGTTCTTTAGAGTGATGATATGTACTTTTTATTAAAACATTTGAATTTATTTGTCGCAATTTAATTTGATAATTGTATAATTTATTATTATTTTTTAATAAAATTAATTTAGATATTTCAAAGTTTTTTTTATTAAAAACGTATTTGTGATAAATATTACAATAATGCATTATATTTTTTTTTAACTTCTTATTTTCAATACATTTTACATCATTTTCAAATTTTATAGGTTTTTTTATATAAGAAACTTCATCAATAAAAAATTTTTTTAAATTATCTAATAATTTAGTTAAAAAATTAGTACTAATATTATTTGAGTTATCTAAATAAATTGATCTAGTATTATTTGGTGTTTGTTGAGCTAATTCTTTTTCGTTAGATATTTTCAATATCCTTGATTTAATATCTGAAGGTGAACATGTAGATGAAATAGATGATTCTGAATAACGACATGCTGCATATTTTTCTTCTAAAGAAGGTTCTATTTCTGTTTTATATAACTTTGGTAAATTATAGCTAAGAACAGTTTTATCTTCTCCTTTACGTACTCTAAATATAGAATAATGAGGTGTTTCCATTTGAATATTCGGCACTATAATAGCACGAACACCACCTTGGCGCTTTTCAATTGCATTAACTGCTTCTCGTTTTTCATTTAATAAATAGGAAGCAACTGACACTGGAACAATAGCGTGTACTTCTTTAGTATTATACTTTAGCGCTTCTTCTTCAATTAGACGTAAAATAGATAATGATAACGATGCATTATCACGGATAGTTCCAGTACCACCACATCGAGTGCATACATGGTATGTAGATTCACTTAAAGAAGGACTTAAACGTTGTCTTGACATTTCGAGTAGACCAAAACGTGAAATATGACTAATTTGAATACGAGCACGATCTTGATGTACAGCTTCACGAAGTCGATGTTCTATCGTACGTTGATTACGTATATATGTCATATCAATAAAATCAATTACAATTAAACCTCCAAGATCACGTAAACGTAATTGCCGAGCAATTTCTTCAGTTGCTTCTAAATTGATATTTAGAGCTGTTTCTTCGAGATCTCCACCACGAGTAGCACGTGCTGAATTAATATCAATTGCTGTAAGTGCTTCAGTACTATCAATAACAATTGAACCTCCAGATGGCAATTTTACTTCACGCTGAAAAGCAGATTCTATCTGCGATTCAATTTGAAAATAACTAAACAAAGGCACTTCCCCAGTATAAATTTTAATTTTTTTAATAAAATCTGGACGACCCAGTGCTGTAATATGTTCAAGAGCCATCTCAAATACCTTTGGATTATCAATAACAATTTCACCAATATCTTGACGTAAGTAATCTCTGAATGCACGGACTATAACGTTACTTTCTTGATAAATCAAAAATGGTGCTGGACGGTTTTCTGCAGCTTTTTTAATTGATTCCCAATGCTTTAAACGCAAGCTTAAATCCCATTGTAAAGACTCAGCTGACTTACCAATACCAGCAGTACGTACAATTAACCCCATACCATCTGGAAGCGTTAACACTGAAAGTATCTCTTTTATTTCATTACGATCTTCTCCTTCAATACGACGAGAAATACCTCCTGCACGTGGGTTATTAGGCATAAGTACTAAATAGCTACCAGCTAATGAAATAAAAGTAGTTAATGCTGCGCCTTTATTACCACGTTCTTCTTTATCAATTTGAACAATGAACTCTTGATTTTCATGTAAAATATCTTTAATACTAAAACGATTTTGTGCCTGATATGTATCAGGAAAATATTCTCTGGAAATTTCTTTTAGAGGAAGAAAACCATGACGTTCAGCACCATAATCAACAAATGCAGCTTCAAGACTTGGTTCAATACGTATAACTTTGCCTTTGTAAATATTAGATTTTTTTTGTTTATATCCAGATCTTTCGATATCCAGATCATATAAACGTTGTCCATCAACCAAGGCAACACGTAACTCTTCCTGCTGAGTTGCGTTAATTAACATTCTTTTCATGGTGACTTACTCGTTATTCTCACATAAGTGCTGATGCTGCGAGTGCCGTTACCCTAGACTATAATTAATCTATAGTGTTATGTCTGAGAAACTTTACAATCGACGGCAGATAAAATGGCATAAATCTTGTTGGTGGCTTATTTGCATATTATAAAATCTAATTTCTGATTTGAAGGTGAAAAGTTTTAAGAATATTTAGAAATCTAAATTTTCCAATCTATCTTCTCGCCGCAATTTGCAAGTTTGCTAATTAGCTAATTTTAATATTCTTTTATATATTTATATTTTTAACGAATTAACTTACTTTACCTACATAATGCTTTAAACTTCTTTATTTGAAAGATAAGTATTATTTTTTTTTGATAAATAATATAAAACATTAACTCTAATGAATTAAATTTATTTATTTTTGATTTATTAGCTATAAAATAATTATTTTTATTTTAAATAAAACCTAATGTAATAAGTAATCTACTAGATGTAGTAGAAATGAAAAAATGTTATTGTTTAACAACATCTTAGAACGAATTAATATGAAAATAATAAATTCTAATATACAATTTATTACTATCGAAAATAATAATAATGGTCAGCGAATTGATAATTTTTTATTATCATATCTAAAAGGTGTACCTAAAAGTATGATTTACCGTATAGTGAGAAAAGGAGCTGTACGAGTAAATAAAAAACGTATAAAACCACGATATAAATTAGAAAATGGAGATGTAATACGTATTCCTCCAATACGGATTGTTGAAAATTTAGTACATAAATATTTACCTAAACCTAATAAATTATCTGCTATAGCTAATCATATTTTATATGAAGATGATTATTTAATAATACTAAATAAGTATTCAGGTATAGCAGTACATGGTGGTAGTGGTGTTAGTTTTGGTGTGATTGAGAGTTTACGAATACTACGTTCAAAGTTGAACTTCCTTGAATTAATTCACCGTTTAGATCGTGATACTTCAGGTATTTTACTAATCGCAAAAAAAAGATCAGCACTACATTCATTAAATGAACAGTTACGTAACCAAACTGTACGTAAAGATTATTTAACGTTAGTAAGAGGTTTGTGGCCATCACATCTTACGTCAGTTCAAACATATTTATCACAAAACATTATAAAAAATTGCAAACAGAAAGTACAAGTTAGTAAGTTAGGTAAATTTTCAAAAACATATTTTAAAATAAAAGAAATTTTTGATTTTGCAACTTTGCTCAAAGTTACTCCAATTACTGGTCGTACACATCAAATTCGTGTACATGCATTACATACTGGACATCCTATTGCTTTTGACAATCGATACGGTGATCGTAATTTTGATCAAAAATTAATGCCAACTGGATTATCTAGATTATTTTTACATGCTGAGAATATTACTTTTGTACATCCAAGTAATGGAAAAACTATTTCAATACATGCCCCTTTAGATGAAGAATTGAAGCAATGTCTTTTACATTTAGCTAAAAAAAACTAATAGAATTTCTATTATAAAATATTTAATATAAAATAAAAATTTTATTTTGAACATATTATTGAAGTTGTTATCAATTAAATCAAAGATTTTCAATCTTTTAACATAAAGTAAAATGTATCATTATAACAATTTATTATTTTTTATAAATATAGATTAAAGTAATTGATTATTAATTTTATGAATTATTATATTTTTATTTTAAATAACAATATAAATTTAAATTAGATAGAAATCATTTATAGTCTTTAGAAGATAATAGTAATCTGCTAAATGCAATATTAAAACTAGATATATCTTTAATTTTACATTATAGAATTATAATATAATTTATTTAGATATATAAATTTTCAAGATTAAATATCTTGTATTGTATTATTGCAAATAATCCAAAATAAATATAATTTATGTTATATATTATTAATCTATTATGTTTAATAACATTAATTGAATAAATAATTAAATATAAATCGCCAGATGACAGTATAGTGAAAAAAATCATTTTTTTAGCTTTTACCTAATAAAAGGAGAGATATAGTCTTATGGCTGTACAAAAAAATAAAGTTACACGTTCTAAAAGAGGCATGCGTCGCTCGCATCATGCCTTGACTAATATAAATTTATCTTTAGATAAATTTTCAGGTGAAATACATTTACGTCATCATATTACTACAGATGGTTATTACCGAGGACATAAGATTTTTGTTAAATAGATTATATAATTAATTAGTAGTTTATTGTATTTTATTATCTTAATAAGTAAGACTAGCATTGTATTGTACATAAAAAGTTTATTGAATAAATAATTTTTTTGAAAACGTGATAATGTTTATTCATTGATATTTTGATTATAAAATAATTATCAATATTAATAGTTAATAATTAAACTATTGAATATAAAGAAAAACTATATCAATAGTAATAATAAAGTTTTTTACAACAAAGAATTGATTCAAATAAAAGTAAAACAACTAATTTAATTAGAGCAGTAAATTATAAAAGCATCATTTATTTATTTCTTAATAATATTTCAATATAAATTTATTGAATTTATATGAAGAAATAATTAAAAATTATACTGTATTGAATTAATATGTAATTATTATACTAATGAATCACTTAAATTAGGCACTAATATCTTAAATCATTATAAAGGTTGCTACGCGTCTGCTGTATTATCCAGGAGTAAAATAGCGTAGATGTTTACGAAAATTATTGCTACAGGTAGCTATTTGCCTGAAACAACTCTCTCAAATACTGACTTAGAAAAAATGGTGGATACTTCTAACGAATGGATTATTACTCGGACAGGAATTAGTGAACGACGGATTGCTGCGCCAGATGAAACAGTAGCTAGCATGGGGTTTATAGCTGCTAAACAAGCATTAGAAATGGCACATATAAATGCTAACAAGATAGATCTTATTATAGTAGCAACTAGTTCTTCCAGTCATGCATTTCCTAGTTCTGCATGCATAATTCAAAAAATGTTAAAAATTAATAATAGTATTGCTTTTGATTTAGCAGCAGCTTGTGCTGGGTTTATTTACGCCCTTAGCGTAGCTGATCAATATATTAAAAATGGTGCAGCAAAATATGTATTAGTAATAGGTTCTGACGTTTTAACACGTACGTTAAAACCCAATGATCGCAATACAATTATTTTGTTTGGCGATGGTGCTGGAGCAGTAGTACTTGCAGCAAGTAAAAAACCTGGTATTTTTTCTACCCATCTGCATGCTGATGGTCGTTATGGTAATCTACTTACATTACCCTATCAAGATAGAATTCATCGAGATAAACCTACATATCTTACTATGATTGGTAATGAAGTTTTTAAAATAGCTATCTCTGAGTTAGTACATATTGTTGATGAAGCTTTACAAGCCAATAATCTTCAACGAGAAATGTTAGATTGGTTAGTTCCGCATCAAGCGAATTTACGTATTATTATTGCTACTGCTAAAAAACTCGGCCTTAATATGAATAAAGTAGTAGTAACGCTCAATCGTCATGGCAACACTTCTGCAGCATCTGTCCCAAGTGCTTTAGATGAAGCAGTTCGTGACGGTCGCATCAAAAAAGGACAGTTAATCTTATTAGAAGCCTTTGGTGGCGGTTTTACTTGGGGGTCTGCATTAATTAGATTTTAATCAATAGGAATGTGAAAGATGGTGCAATTTGCTTTTATTTTTCCAGGACAAGGGTCACAGACGATAGGTATGTTATCTGAACTTGCTGTAGAAGAACCTGAAGTGAAAAATATTTTCTCCGAAGCGTCTAATGTTTTAGGATATGATCTATGGAATCTTACTCAACAAGGTCCACCTGAAATATTGAATAAAACTTTGTATACTCAACCAGCCTTATTAACCGCATCAGTAGCAATATACCGTATTTGGCAAAATAAAAATGGAGGTCTTCCATTACTAATGGCAGGCCATAGTTTAGGTGAGTATTCTGCTTTAGTATGTTCAGGTGTATTAAAGTTTGTTGATGCTATTAAACTAGTGGCGTTACGTGGTAAATTAATGCAAGAAGCAGTGCCTGAAGGCACTGCTTCTATGCAAGCTATTATAGGACTTAATTGTAATACTGTTCAAAAAGCTTGTGAACAGAGTTCGCAAGATCAATTAGTATCTTTGGTGAGCTTTAACTCTCCAGATCAGGTAATTATTGCAGGTCATAATGAAGCAGTAAAACGTGCAATTTTACGATGCAAAATTGCTGGCGCAAAACACATAATACCATTGAAGGTTAGTATTCCTTCGCATTGTCAATTGATGCGCAATGCATCTAATAAATTGATGAAAATTTTAGAATCTATAAAATTTAATAAACCAATAGTCCCTGTAATAAATAATGTAGATGTAAAATGTGAAAATGATGTTGAAAAAATACGTCATGCATTAGTACGACAACTTTATAATCCTGTGCGCTGGAATGAAACAATAGAATTCATCGCTACACAAGGTATTAAGCAATTATTTGAAATTGGGCCAAGTAATATTTTGGCTACTTTAGCTAAACGTATTGTAGATAATATAACTGCAATGGCAGTGAATGATCCTATTTCATTAAATAATGCGCTTATGCATGGAGTAAAAGAAAATCATGAATTTTGCAGGTAAAATAGCATTGATAACTGGTGCAAGTCGAGGAGTTGGTCGAGCAATTTTAGAAACTTTAATCTTACACGATGCCATAGTAATAGGTACAGCTACAAGTAAAAGTAGTGTAGACGCTATTAGTTCTTATTTAGGTAATAAAGGAAAAGGTTTTCTGTTAAATTTAGCAGATGTTGATTCTATCGATAGTATGTTAGAAACAGTGCGTTTCGAATTCGGTGAAGTAGACATTTTAGTTAATAATGCAGGTATTACACGTGATAATTTATTAATACGTATGGATAATGATCAATGGATGGATATTCTTAATGTTAATCTTACATCTGTTTTTCGCTTATCTAAAGCTGTAATAAAATCTATGATAAAAAAACGTAAAGGACGTATTATTAATATAGGTTCTGTAGTAGGTGCTATGGGGAATGTAGGACAAACAAATTATGCTGCAGCAAAAGCGGGTTTAATTGGATTTACTAAATCTTTAGCTCGTGAAGTAGCATCACGCGGTATTACAGTTAATGCAGTAGCACCAGGCTTTATTGATACAGATATGATAGATACACTAAATGAAAATCAACTTTCATATATTTTGGATACAATACCTGTAAAACGTTTAGGTAATCCACAAGAAGTGGCAAATGTTGTTGCGTTCTTAGCTTCTGATGAAGCTTCTTATATTATAGGTGAAACACTACATGTCAATGGTGGAATGTATATGATCTAATAAATCACAAAAATATTTACATATTCTATGATAGAATTTGTAGAATTATAAAAAATCATAGTTTGATAGTCCGTAGTTTGTTGTATGTAAACATATTGTATACTACGAAAATCATCGCATAAGCGATTTTTGATAGGAAATTAAATAGTATGAGCGATATTGAACAACGTATTAAGAAAATTGTAGCTGAGCAACTAGGTGTTAAAGAGGATGAAGTAGTAAGTACTGCATCTTTTGTGGAAGACTTGGGTGCTGATTCTCTTGATACTGTTGAGCTGGTAATGGCTTTGGAAGAAGAGTTTAATACTGAAATTCCAGATGAAGAAGCTGAAAAAATTACTACCGTTCAGGCAGCTGTTGATTATATTTATAATCATCAAAATTAATAATAAATTGCATCAAATTATTAATTTTAATAAGTATTCTTTTTAGGCGGACAAATAAATATCCGCCTAAATTTTAATAGTAAAAATATTTAAATCTTATTATTTAATAATAGATATTCTTTTAGTGTTGACTAATATATTGATAATGAAAGATTATAACAAATCATTTAAATATATTATAAATATAATTTTTTTAGATCTTATATTAAGATGCTGATTAAAAATTTATTTACTAGAAAATTAAAAATAAAATCATGATATTTATCATAATCTTGCTTAATAAAAATTTATGTTAATAATATTATTATGTAAATACTTAAAACATTTAGTAAATATAGTGATAGAACGAATTTAATAGCATTGAAACATTAATCTATATTTTTCTAGTAAAAATTTTTTATATATGAAGTTTTAAGTATTTTATTTATGCATATCATTAACTTTATCAGAAATGAATATATAAAAACATGAGTAAATCATGATTATAATAAAAAATATTTTTTTTATATTTACAGTAATCATATGTATTGTAATTACATTTGTTTATTGGCAAGTTAAACATATTGCTAACACCCCTTTAACTCTACAAGTAAAAACTATTTATACTATTCCAGTTGGAATAAATTGCATTAAACTAATAAAACAGCTAGAAACTAAACATATTATTCCTCATAATATTTGGTTTTATCAATTTTTAAAATTAAAACTTCAATGGTCTAAAATTAAGGCAGGAACTTATTGCCTAAACTCTTCTATGAACATAAATCAATTATTAAATTTATTTATCAATGGTCAAGAAGCACAATTTTCAATACGATTTGTTAATGGTTCTTGCTTAAAAGAATGGTTAAAGGAATTACGCTTTGCTCCTTACATTAAACATACATTAACAAATGATCCATTATCTACTATATCACTAATGTTCAAGATCAATGAAAATCAGTTAGAAGGAGCTTTTTATCCAGATACTTATTTTTATACAGCTAATACTAGCGATATAGTATTATTAAAACATGCACATATACGTATGAAGAAAATAAGTGATACAATCTGGCATAACCGTATGAAAACATTACCTTATACAAAAAAGGAGGATATGATAACTATAGCATCAATTATTGAAAAAGAAACTAGTATAAATAAAGAACGAAGAATTGTATCATCAGTATTTGTTAATCGTTTATATGCTGGAATGAAATTACAAGCTGATTCAACAGTTATTTATGGTATGGGAAATAATTATAATGGTTTTTTAACACATAAAGATTTACAAAAAACTAATAATTATAATACTTATAAGATAAGAGGACTACCTATAGGTCCAATTGCTATGCCTAGTAAAGAATCGTTGGAAGCAGCAGCACATCCTGAAACAACTAATTATTTTTATTTTGTAGCAAATGGAAAAGGTGGACATACTTTTAGTAAAAATTTAACTGATCATAAGAAAGCTATTCATTTATATCAATTAGTAATTAAAAAAAATAAATGAAAAATAAATTTATTGTTATTGAAGGTTTAGAGGGTGCTGGTAAAACTACCGCACATACAGTAGTAGTTTCCGTATTGCAAGAATATAATATTAATAATATTGTACTAACTAGAGAACCAGGTGGTACTCCATTAGCTGAACGTTTAAGAATATTAATTAAACAAAGCGTAGATGGAGAAAAAATTTGTGATAAAGCTGAGTTATTAATGATATATGCTGCGCGTATACAATTAATTGAAAATGTTATTAAGCCAGCTTTAGCACGAGGAGCGTGGGTGATAGGAGATCGTCATGATTTTTCTTCACAAGCTTATCAAGCTGGAGGACGAGGTTTAGATATGCAATTAATAAATACATTAAGACATATTATTTTAGGTGACTTCAGTCCTGATTTAACTCTATACCTTGATATAACTCCTGAAATTAGTTTACATCGAATTTATCAACGTGGTCAATTGGACCGTATTGAACAAGAGTCATTAAACTTTTTTCAGCGAGTACGTGAACATTATCTTAAAGTTTCTGCAGTTGATTCAAAAGTAATAATTATTGATGCGACTCAAAATTTAAAAACTGTTAAATTATCACTTCAAAAAGTTTTGTATAATTGGTTAGAAAATCTAAATTTATGAATTGGTATCCTTGGTTAAATCAAATTTATCGTCAAATTATTGAATGCCACCAAAATAATCGAGCACATCATTCAATATTAATTCAAGCTATTTACGGCATGGGAGATGATCTATTAGTATGGGCTATTAGTCGCTGGTTAATGTGTCTACAACAAAGAGGTATAAAAAGTTGTAATTATTGTCATGGATGTCAGTTAATGACAGCACATAATCATCCTGATTGGTATTGTTTAAAAGCAGAAGAGGGTAAAGTAACTATTGGTATCGATGCTATTCGTGATGTAGTTGAACAATGTTATCATTGTGCACAACAAGGTGGTGCAAAAGTTATATGGGTTCAAAATACATTGCAGCTCACTGAAGAAGCTCATAATGCTTTACTAAAAGTAATAGAGGAACCTCCTAACAATTGTTGGTTTTTTTTAAGTTGTAATGATTATTCAAACTTGCCTTTGACATTACGTAGTAGATGTATTTTATTTCATATTTTTCCACCAGAAGAATCATATAGTTTACAATGGTTACAACAAAAATGTTCTTCTTCAAAAGAAATACTGCATATTGCACTAAAATTGAGTAATGGTGCACCTGCGGCAGCATTTAAATTCATCGAATCTAATCTTTTTGAACAACGCAAAATTCTTTATGAAACATTACTGAATGCTTTAGATAAGAATTTACTACTATTAGTTCCAGTATTAAATAAAAAAAATGTATTTGATCTTTTAGATTGGTTAATATCGCTACTTGTAGATGTTATAAAAGTTCAACAAGGTGCCATCAAATGGATAAATAATAGTGATTATTTAGATATAATAATAAAACTTTCAAAAGAATTTAATAATCTTTCACTTCATAAAAGTATAAATCATTGGATAATTGGTCGAAAACAAATTAGATTAATATCTACATTTGAACGTGAAATTATTCTTACTGAACGTGTATTAGTATGGAAACAATTACTAATTCGCGTTTAATTTAACTAAATTGCAAGAGTTAACATAAATATGTTTATAGTAGATTCACATTGTCATCTAAATAATTTAAATTATCATAAATACCATCTTAATTTAGATGACGTTATCACTAAAGCTTTATCATATAATGTTAAATTTATATTAGCCATTGCTACTAATTTAGCAGATTATCGTAATCTTAAACAATTAGTAGGTGATCGGAAAAATATTGCATTATCTTGCGGAATACATCCACTAAATCAACAAATTCCATATCATATAAACGAATTACGTACCTTAGTTTTAGAAGAATCTGTTGTAGCGTTAGGAGAAACTGGACTAGACTATTTTTATAGTCAAGAAAATAAATTTCAGCAACAAGCTTTATTTAGGCAACATATCCGTATTGCTATTTCTTTAAATAAACCTATTATAGTGCATATGCGTAATGCATGTGATGATACAATAGCCATTTTACGTCAAGAAGCAGCTGAACGATGTAAAGGAGTATTGCATTGTTTTACTGAAAATAAAGAGACTGCGAAGATTCTACTGAATTTAGGTTTTTATATTTCTTTTTCAGGAATAATAACTTTTCGTAATACTGAGAACATAAGAGATGTAGCACGATATGTACCAATTGATCGTATATTATTAGAAACTGATTCGCCTTATTTAGCGCCAGTACCTCATCGTGGGAAAGAAAATCAACCAGCTTTTACGCGTTATATAGCCGAATATGTAGCAATATTAAAAAAGGTAGATATTGAAACATTAGCTGCTATAACTACAGAAAATTTCTGTAAATTGTTTCATATTCCAACAGAATATCTAATAGATTAATTTAATGAATTATTAATTGTATAATATGTAAATATAAGTTAATTAACTTTATAGAAAATTTAATAAGTTAAACTTTATATATAATAAATAACTTATATAAGTTATACTTTATATATTATAATTATACTTTACTATAAAAGAAGATATTTATTATCTCATTATCTTTGATAATTCAACATAAATCTTAATTAGAGTAATTTTAAGATGGGCAATTCAGTTAATATGATACTTCAATCTTAAAATAATATATATATATATATTATTAGTATTAAGGAATATATACTATGTTTAAAGAAACAATTTTTAGTAAGATTATTCGACGTGAAATTCTTGCTGATATAGTATATCAAGATGAATTAATTACCGGATTTCGTGATATTTCACCTAAAGCACCAATACATATTTTAATTGTTCCTAATATTCTTATCCCAACTCTTAATGATGTAACAATTGTACATCAACAAATATTAGGACATATGCTAATAATAGCATCAAAAATTGCATATAAAGAAAAAATATCTAAAAATGGTTATCGTTTGATAATAAATTGTAATGAGCATGGTGCTCAAGAAATTTATCATCTACACATACATTTATTAGGAGGTCAAAGGTTAGGTCCTATGTTAACTACTTTAAAAAATAAATAAAATAAATTTTCGATATTTTAATGAATAAGTTATATGAAACATAATGATATTAATCATTAATATTATTTAAATAGTTAAAACATAAAATAAAATTAATCATAATTAAATATCGTCTAATAAATATTAATTAATAATTAAGGTTTTTATTTAATTAATATTAATTTAAATTTTATTTAAAGGAAATATTTGTGATACGTAGCATATTGCAACATTTTATTATTGTCTTATTAACAATTATGCTTATTGGTTGCATATCTCAATATCAAAAACGTACTCCACAGGTAATACCTATTAAATCAGATAATTCTATAATATATCCACGAACTCTTCCACCATTCGAAGGTCCATTATCAGAAAAAGTGCCAAAAATGCCAGATTTAAGAAATATTAGTTGGCATCAAAATATAAAAAAACTTGTTTTAAATATGATAAGATCTGTAGATGTAACACCGGGAGATAATATATTATTAGTAAATTCTATTAAGAATAGTACTAACGGTATATTACAACTAGATAAAATAACAATGGTAATTCGAAAGAGCTTAGCTAATAATGGCAAATTTACTTTAATCCCTATCTCCAAGATTAATGAAGCTAAATATATGCTTGGTTTATCAATGAAAGATGAGTTAAACTCATTAAATAAAGCTATCGGATTAGCACGTATTGTCAATGCAAAATATATGCTTTATAGTAATGCTTTAGGAAAGTTTAATTCTCCAACATTAAAAATGCAATTAATTTTAGTAAAAACTGGTGAAATTATTTGGTCAGGTGATAATATAACATCTATATAAATATATAGTTTTTATAATATATAATGTTAAACGCAATTGTTTGATATTTTAGAAATAAAATCACGCAACCATTGTATGCGTGACTTATCATCTGTTAGATTAATGGTAAATTTCAATCTTAATGGATTTTGTAATTTCCAACGTTTTGGATCATTCTTAATAAGGTTAATTAACCAATTTAGATTTACTTGATTTTCATGTAAAAATTCAAAAAAGCCACCTTTGCCATTAATTTCTATTTTGCTTATTCCTATAAAATGAGCTATTAAGCGCATTTCACTAATATCAAATAAATTTTTTACTGGTATTGGTAGATCACCAAAACGATTAATTATTTCAATTTTAATGTCATTAAGTTCCAACTGATTTTTAGCACTAGCTATACGTTTGTAGAATGAAAGACGAACATTTACATCAGAAACAAATTCTTTAGGCAATAATGTAGGTATATGTAATTCTATTTCAGTTTTATTGCTTATAAGATCTTTTAATGAAGGTTCTTTTCCTATTTTTAATGCATTAATGGCATTTTTTAACAATTGCATATATAATGCATATCCAATTGTTTCTATCTGTCCACTTTGATCTTCACCAAGTAATTCGCCAGCTCCACGAATTTCGAGATCATGTGTTGCTAAAGCAAAACCAGCACCTAAGTCTTCATAAGAAGCAATTGCTTGTAATCTTCTTTGTGCATCAGTAGTCATTTTTTTAGGATGAGGAGTAAGCAATAAAGCATATGCTTGTTGGTGTGAACGTCCAACACGTCCTCGTAATTGGTGTAATTGTGCTAAACCAAATTGATTAGAGTTCTCAATAATAATTGTATTAACATTTGGTATATCGATACCAGTTTCAATGATTGTAGTACATACTAATACATTAAAACGATGATGTTGAAAATCGCTTATAACTTTTTCTAAATCATGTTCGCGCATCTGGCCATGTCCAATTGCAACACGAGCTTCAGGTACTAATCTTGCAAGTTGATATGCAATTTTTTCTATATGTTTTACATTATTATACAAATAATAAATTTGTCCACCACGAAGTATTTCCTTTAAAATCGCATCACGTATAACTGATTTATCATATCTTCGTACAAAAGTTTTTACCGCTAAACGATTAACAGGTGGAGTAGCAATAATTGATAAATCTCGTATACCACTCATTGCCATATTAAGTGTACGTGGAATTGGAGTTGCAGTAAGAGTTAGAATATCAACATTCGTATAAGTTCCTTTAATAAGTTCTTTATGACGTACTCCAAAACGATGTTCTTCATCCACAATTAATAAACCTAGATCATGCCATTTAAGATTATTCATTAGAAGCTTATGAGTACTAATCAAAATATCAATCTTACCTTCGGTAGCTTGTTTTAAAACTTGATGCTGTTCTTTAATATTAAGAAATCTAGATAGCACTCCAATTCGTATTTGATAATTGGCAAAACGCTTACAAAAATTATCATAATGTTGTTGTGCTAATAAAGTAGTGGGCACTAATACAGCTACTTGTTTATTATTTTTAACTGCAATAAAAGCAGCACGCATTGCAATCTCAGTCTTTCCAAAACCTACATCACCACATATTAAACGATCCATCGTTACTGGTTTATACATATCATTCAATACAGCATCAATAGCGTGTTTTTGATCTGGAGTAGTATTAAACTGGAATTCTGCACAAAATTTAAGATATTGCTCATAATTATTTTTAAATGCAAAACCAGTTTTAGTAGCACGTTGAGAATAAATATCTAATAATTCAGCAACGGCATCACGTATTTTTTTTGCTGCATTTTTACGTGCTCTTAACCAATTATCAGTACCTAATTTATGTAAGGGTATATTTTCACAGCGATCTACAGAATAACGGCTGATTAGATGTATTGATGTTATTGGCACATAAAGTTTATCATCATCAGCATATGAAAGTATTAAGTATTCAGCTTCGATATTGTTTATTGTAAGAGATATTAAGCCAATGTATCTACCTACACCATGTTCTAGATGTACTATAGGTTGACCAGGATATAATGTGGATAAATTATCCAATAGCATAGATGAATTAAAATAGTAAAAGTAATTTTTATTATTAAAATAAATATATTATCCAAATAAATTATTTTCGTAAATCAAAGTAATTGGATTATTAGCATAAATAAATCCATAATTAATATTACTGATTATTAATATTTAATAATAATTTAAAGTTTGATTGAAAGATATAATTAATTAAGAATAATTTTGATATATAATAGCAAATTTTTGAGCTCTATAGGTGTATGTTGTATCTAATTTTTGCGTTTTTATTATAGGTAATAAGGGTTAATATTTAAGTTAAGATTTATATGAGATTTTTTTGATAAAAGTTTATTAGTATAAATATATTTATGTTTAAGATTTAATTTTATTTATTAATATATTTAGATATAAAAATATTATTTTGGTTATTAAATTTTGATGTATCTAGTACATGGTTAAGTTATAAAACATTTATTAAAATTATTCCATAAATGTTCAGTTCTGAACTATGAATAATTATTCATAAAAATAATATTAGATGGTAATTAATTTAAAATTACTGATAATTTATTTTTTAAAAACAATAATTGCTAATATTTAATATCTATAGTTAGCAAAAAATTTAATTATTTATTAATAAGCATGTTTAGTTTATATCTTACAATCAAGATGTTATTCATTCCATTAATAATAAAATAATTTAATTGCTGTCTTATATATAAGAAATTTATGTAATGAAAACAGATTAATTAGATTAATAGTGCTTAATGGATGTTGATGTTACAAATCATACATATATGAATTATTAATTGTTTTATTGCAAGGATAAATTCGATAAAAATTTTTGGTTTGGAATAGATATAGATCTATATATATTCACTATAATTTATAATATCATCTATAGATTTTTATCTATTTCAAAATTTATATAATATATTATACGATACTTTTATATACTGTGTATATAATTAAAAAGAATTAATTCGTAAAACTATGTAGACATACACGATGATCTATTAATGTATTAACTAGTATAATACAATTACTTTTATTCATAAAAAGATAATTGCAGTAATGTATCAATACGACTGAAAACGGTGTTTAGATTTGTGGTACAAAATTCATAATATAATTTTTGCTAATTAATTAACTTTATAAATGAAAAATTATAAGTTGATGTTTAATTTGAAGATTTAAGATAGATTGTATATCTATAGTAATAATTAACATTAGACGTTAATAACATTAAATTTATTATTATCTTTTAAAATATATGTAGAATAACCAATTAGTTGTCCAATTTTGCAATAATCATTGCTTTTAATAGTTAATGGTTAGGATTATTCTTCCAAAATACATCCGAATATTTTATCTTTCATTATAATACTATATATTATTATATATATCTAATAATTATATTAAACTTAAAAATTTATGTTGGGTCATGAGTATATATATTATTTTTAATATGAATACATAAGTCAAAACTATTTAGAATAGTACTAATATTACTAGTGTTTAATATAGTTAATAATTTACTATATCTTTTAATTCTAAATACATATATATAATATGTATTTAGAATTATTGAATGTAGTAATTATTTTAAAAAACTATATTTAATCATCATATATTTATATATGATGATTAAATATAGTTTTTTATTTTTTTTATAATACTCTTCTCTTATAATATCAATGATAATAAATTCGATATATTCAAATTTATTTAATGAATACAAAATTTAATTTATGTTCTTGTTTCAAAAATAAAGTACATAATAATAACACAATACTTATTTTATATTGAAATTAATATATTTTATTTGTTTATACAACAATATATCTTCGTTTATTTTTTATTAACGTTAATCTAAATTGTAAAAACTTAATTTTTATAATTAAATTATTTTAAAAAAAGATCTATGTTTGATGTTTAATTAACTTAACTTAACTTAACTGACAAGATGATGTTTATGTATTTGCCACTCACTATATTTATAGCTTTACGTTATATGCATGGACGTGCTTTAGATTACTTTAATCGTTTTGTTTCTTGGTTTTCTGTAATAGGTATTATGATTGGAGTATCATCTTTAATCACTATATTATCAGCTATGAATGGTTTTGAACATGAGTTAAGAGTTAATAATCTTGATTTAATACCACATGCAATAATCACAAACAAAAAAGAAAATTTTAATCCTAAGCAACTACCTATACAAACACTTAAACTTCAAGGTATAAAACGTATATCAGCATTAACTACTGCAGATGTAGTACTACAGAGTATTCATAATATTACAGTCGGTGTAATGTTAGGAATTAATTTGAAAGAACAAAATTCGCTAACATCTTTTTTAACTAACAATGAACAAAAATTACTTCAACCAGATCAATATAAAATCATTATCAGCGAACAACAAGCGATTCAATTAAAAGTTAAAAGAGGAGATCAATTACGCTTAATTATTCCATCAGTTATTCAAGTAACTCCAATAGGTCCTATAATAAGCCAACGTATTTTTACTGTTATTGATACTTATTTAGAAAATAATGAAATAGATAATTATCAAGTATTAGTCAATCAGCAAGATGCATCAAATATGATGCATTATTCAATGGGAAATATTACTGGTTGGCGTTTATGGTTAGAAGATCCTTTTCAAATAGGTAAAATTAGTAAACAATCATTACCACATGGTTTTATTTGGAAAGATTGGCGTGAAAAAAAAGGTGATTTATTTTTAGCTATGCACATGGAAAAAAACATGATGAGTTTATTGCTAATTTTAATAATTACTGTAGCAGCTTTTAATATTCTAACTTCTCTTAGTTTATTAGTCATGGAAAAACAGTCTGAAATAGCAATTTTACAAATTCAAGGTTTAAGTCCTTATAAGATTATTATTATTTTTATAGTTCAAGGAGTTAGTACTAGTATTATTGGAACATTACTCGGTGTATTATTAGGTATAATATTTACAAGCCAATTAAATAAATTTCCGAAAATTATTGATTTTGTGCTTCATGTAACATCAATACCAATTATTATTAATATTTGGCAAATATTTTATATTACTATATTTTCAATAATTACAGCATTTTTATCAACTTTATATCCAGCATGGCATGCTACTAGCATCCAACCTACTGAGGCTTTACGTTATGAATAAACAACCTTTATTACAATGTAAAAACTTATGTAAATCATATTTAGAAGGAAAAATACAGAATAATGTATTACGTGATATCAATTTTAGTTTACAAACAGGAGAAATGATTTCAATAGTAGGAAGTTCTGGATCTGGAAAAAGTACTTTACTGCACTTATTAGCAGGTTTAGATACACCTACATCTGGCGATGTAATATTTGATGGAAAGTTGCTAAATGAAATGTCAGCATCAATGAAAGCAAATTTACGAAACAGTGAACTTGGTTTCATATATCAATTTCATCATTTGTTAAAAGATTTTAATGCACTGGAAAATGTAGCAATGCCATTATTAATTGGTAAAATACCTAGAAAAAGAGCTAAATTACGTGCCATAGACATGTTAATTACAGTAGGATTAGCAAAACAAATACGATATTATCCATCAGAACTGTCTGGAGGTGAGCGACAACGTGTAGCCATTGCTCGTGCGTTGGTTAATCATCCACGTTTAGTCATGGCTGATGAACCTACTGGAAATCTTGATTCTTATAACGCTAATGCTATTTTTAATTTAATTAAAGAATTTAATATTAAATATGGTACGACTTTTTTAGTCGTTACACATAATTTGCAATTAGCAAAGCAATTAAATTGGCAAATGGAAATGCGTAACGGAAAATTACATATCCATTAAATACTAAAAAGACCGTTCTAATGTATTATATAGTATCTATATTATTGCAATTACGTTTTAATTATATATATAAACGTAGTAATAGCATGGTTTCGTTAATTGCTATAATTTCTACTCTTGGAATTGCACTAGGTGTATCAGTATTGATTGTTGGTCTAAGTGCAATGAATGGATTTAAACGAGAACTCAATAATCGTATTTTAGCAGTAATACCACATGGTGAAATTGAACTAGTTGATAAGAATTTTTATGATTGGAAAAAAATAATTTCCAAAGTTCAATATATGTCTGGAATATTAGATAGCATGCCATACATTAATTTTAATGCAGTTATTAAGAGTGGAACAAAATTTAAGGCATTACAAATAAGGGGAATTGATTCAAAACAGAAATTACACTTTAGAACATTACCTTTTTTAACTAAAGCTAAAGGATGGGAAAAATTTAAAGCAGGTAAACAACAAATTATTCTTGGTGAAGGAATTGCTAAATTCCTTCACATAAAACGTGGTGATTGGATTACTCTTATGATCCCAAATAATAATAATAAAGAAAAATATTTACTTCAAGTAGATACATTGCAATTACAAGTCAGTAGCATATTGCAGCTAAATGGTATGTTAGATTATACGTTAGCATTAATACCAATAGCTGATGCACAAAAATATTTAAAGATTGGAAATAGTGTTAGTGGCATTGAATTAAGAATGTCTAATCCTCTACAAGCACAAAAATTACTTCTTAAAGTTGCTAATTCTATTGATTATAATATTCATATCAATAATTGGATGAATAGCTACGGTTATATATATCATGATATTCAAATGATTCGTGCTATTATGTACTTATCAATGTTATTAGTTATTGGTGTCGCTTGTTTCAATATTATTTCGACTCTAATTATAGCTATAAAAAATAAAAGTATCGATATAGCTATACTTAAAACTTTAGGTGCAAAAAATCAATTAATTTATGTAATATTTATCTATTACGGATTAATTATTGGTTTATTAGGTAGTATTAGTGGTATTGCTCTTGGTGTATTAATAGCCCTAAAATTAACTGTCATTTCACATGGATTAGAATATATTATTGGTCATCAATTACTTATAAGAGATGTATATTTTATTGATTTTTTACCTTCAGAATTACATTGGATAGATGTGTTATTTATTTTAATTACTGTGCTGATATTAAGCTTATTAGCTAGCTGGTATCCTGCATACCGAGCTAGTCGCGTCAATCCAGTTAATGTACTTAATAGATAGTTATTGATATAAATAAATGCATAAACTAACTATATTACTAATATAATTAGTAATTAATTATTATTTTGTATAAGTATAATAATCTTTGCTTTCTAAAAAACTACTTTGAATAATAAGCAAAGCATTAGTAATCTTATTACTGGAGTGTTTTTAGTTTCTGGAATAACGTTTCGTACTGTATGCTAGCATCTCCTACGTCATTTTGCCATTCTCCATTTTTTATTATTTCAGGAGATGGATAAAGTAAAGGATTTTCTGCAACTTTCTTAGGTAATAATTTTTTGGCAGCTAAATTAGGAGTAGGATATCCTGTCATTGCTGCTACTTTAGCTGCAATATCTGGACGCAATAAAAAGTTAATCATTTTCATTGCACCTTCTTTATTCTTTGATTTAACCGGAATAGATAAGTTATCCATCCAAAATATACCACCTTCTTTAGGCCAAATAATTTGTATTGGCATTCCGGCTTGACGTATTACATAGGCTGAACCGTTCCAAATCATTCCAATATTTACTTCACCCTCCATGAAAGGATTACCTGGATTATCTGAATCAAATGCTCGTACATTTGGCATTAATTTTTGAAGTTCTTTATAAGCAGATAAAATCTCTTTAGAATTTCTTGTATTACCTGAATAACCTAATTTACGTAGAGCTATCTGAAATACTTCACGTGCATCATTAAGCAATAATAAACTTTGCTTATACTTTGGTTTCCAAAAATCTGCCCAACTAGTAACTTCTTTTGCATTCAATATATTGGTATTGATACCAATAGAGGTAGCACCCCAGATATAAGGAATTGAATAATCATTATTCGGGTCAAAAGGTTTATTTAGTAGATTAGGATCAAGGTTATGAAAATTACTCAAACGAGATTTATCAATTTTCTGTAACATCCCTTCATTTCGCATTTTAGCTATAAAATAAGTAGAAGGTACTACTAAATCGTAGACGCTATTTCCCCATGTTTTAAGCTTAGCATACATTGCTTCATTAGAATCATAAGTGGAATAAACTACTTTTATACCCGTCTCTTTAGTAAATTGTTCTAATATTTCTGGTGGAACATATTCTGTCCAATTATAGAAGTAAAGAATATTATTGTTAGCTTGTACAATTTGTACACTGAATAGTGATAATATCACTATAATCTCAATTAAGAACTTTTTCATAAATTTCTTCATTTAGTTTTATCACGAAATAAAATTTGACTACCTATCACCAGGATTAATGACATTAATATTAAAATAGTTGATAACGCATTTATCTCCGGTGATACACCCACTTTAACCATAGAGTAAATTTTTAGTGGCAAGATTTCGAAGCTAGGTCCGGTAACAAATGATGAAACTACAACATCGTCCATGGATAGTGTAAAACTAAGCATCCAACCTGTAGCTACAGCTGGCATAATCAAAGGAAAAAGAATTTTTGCTAAAATAGTCATTTCTTTTGCTCCTAAATCCTTTGCCGCTTCTAGCATTCTTATATCAAAGCCTTTTAAACGAGAATATACTGAAATTACAACAAAAGGTAAACAAAAAGTTATATGAGAAAATAATAATGACCAAAAATTAAGAGAAATGCCTATTATTATAAATAGCACTAATAATGATATTGCCATTACAATATCTGGAGACATTATTATTATAAATAGCATAGCACTAATAAATTGCTTACCTACAAAATTATAACGATATAGAACAATAGCAGTTAATGAACCTAATAGTGTAGCACAATTTGCTGACATTATTCCCATAATTAATGAATGCTGAGCTGCTTGAATTAGAGAATAATTTTTTGATAACGCTTTATACCATTGAATGCTGAACCCTTCCCAATTCATGCCAAATCGTGAAGAGTTAAAAGAATTTAAAACTAGTATAATGATAGGTATATAAAACCAAGAATAAACAAAGCTCATAAAAGTTCCATATAACCAACGAGTCATTATTGTAACTCCATTTTAGCATCCCATATATGTACTACACGCCAGTAAATAATAATTAATAACCACATAAACAAAATCATTACAATACTTGTAGCTGATCCGAATGGCCAATCTCGAATATTTAAAAATTGATTTTTAATTATATTACCAATCATTAAATCTTTTGCACCTCCCATTAAATCGGCAACATAAAATAGTCCCATAGAAGGAATAAAAATTAGTAAACAACCAGCGATAATACCAGGCATAGTAAGTGGTAAAACAATTCTAATAAAAGTTTTAATTCTATTTGCCCCCAGATCACGTGCAGCTTCAAGATAGCATTGATCTAGCTTATCTAAGCTAGAATAAAGGGGAAGTACCATGAAGGGTAATAAAATATAAATTAATCCTAAGATAACTGCAATCGATGTATACATAATACGAAATGGCTTATCTATTAGGCCTATCCAAAGCAAGAAATTATTCAACCATCCACGTGTACTCAAAAACATTTTTAATCCATAAATACGAATAAGAGAATTAGTCCAAAATGGCACCATTAATAAAAATAACATCAATGGACGGATATGTTTTGGTAATCTTATTAAACACCAGGCGAAGGGATATCCTATTGATAAACAACATATTGTAGTAATAAAAGCCATATGAAGAGAATGTAAAAAAACATGAGTATAAAGTGGATCTTTTAGCTGAATGTAGTTATTTAAAGTAAATATTACACTTATAAAATGCTCATTATTACGTGTTAAAAAACTAGTGGTAAAAATCATAATGTTCGGTACAAGAACAAATAATATTAACCAACCAATAATTATAATTATAATTGATTTTTGTAAGCGATTACTTATTAACTTCATATGGTAGTATTACCTCCCAGGTAGGCACCCAACTTATAGCCATTTTCTGGTTCAAAGAGTGGTCAAAATCTGGATCATCTTCATTAAAAAATTCACTTACTGTTACGAATTTTCCATTTTCTAATTCAACGGTAGATTCAAGCATCATACCTTTATAATTACGCTCTCGTACATATCCTACTAAATTTTCAATACAACTATCAGAATCTATTTCTTTGACTCGTAAATCTTCCGGACGTAATAAGACATGTAATTTATCACCTGTTTTTACTGAAAAATTACAATATAAATCACATTCATAACCTTCAACATATGCTCGTATATTTGGCACATTATCACTATTTAATACTTCTGCATCAAATATATTAATTTCTCCAATAAAACGAGCTACAAATAAATTAGCTGGTTCCTCATAGATTTCTCTAGGAGTACCATCTTGTTCAATATTACCATTATTTATTACTACAATTCGATCCGACATGGTTAGAGCCTCTTCCTGATCATGAGTAACTAATATGAAAGTAATACCTAATTTACGTTGTAAAGCTTTTAGCTCGTTTTGCATTTGACGTCTTAATTTATAATCTAAGGCTGATAATGGTTCATCAAGTAACAGTACTTTTGGACGATTAACTACTGCACGAGCAATGGCTACACGTTGTTGTTGACCGCCTGAAAGTTGATGTGGTCGACGATTAGAAAAGTTTTCTAATTGCACCATTGATAATACTTCATTTACACGTTGAGTTATTTCTGCAGCTAATGTTTTTTGCATACGTAACCCAAAGGCAACATTCTCAAAAACTGACATATGAGGGAATAATGCATAACTCTGAAATACAGTATTAATATGACGATGTTCTGCAGGTGTATCAGTAATATCCTGTTCATCAAGAATAATACGTCCATCATTTACATGTTCCAACCCAGCAATTAAACGTAAAATCGTGGTTTTTCCGCAACCGGAAGGCCCTAAAAGAGTAACAAATTCTCCATGATGGATGATTAAGTCAAAAGAAGAAATAATATCTTTGCCATCAAAAGCTTTTCTAATATTAGAAAGCGTAACCAGCTTTTGTTGCACGCTTATTTGCGTCATTATTTTAGTCACTCAATCTAAACAACAAAATATAAATGTTCACTAAGGACATAGGTATATAAAATGATAGTACAATACATATTAATTAAATTAATCATATTTTTGATAAAAATAATCCCACAATATTTTGATAATTGTAAATCTTCTCCATATTATCTAATAGCTCTAGAAGCCAGAAAATTAAATTTAAATTAATTAAATATTAAATCATTAAATAATAATTTAATATTGTATCTAATTAATTTAATTAGATATTTACTATTTTTAATAGATGATCTTTATCAATTTATATGTATCCTACATTAATAATAGATTTTTGTATAATGTAGAATTTATATCACTATACGAATAGTATTAAATTATATAAATTAGTAAATTTAGTAATCTATAAAATAATTTTTACTATTATTATTTTTATGAATAAATCATATTAATAGTATTTAGATAAATGATACAATTAATTTAATATGTTTATTACAGTTATTGCTTAAATCATCAAAATAATTTACTTTATATACGTATTACTTTCTTAGTAAAATAAATCTATCTTTAAATTATTCTAAATCATCAACCATTTGTATAGATCTACCAAGATAATTAACGGGTGTCATTTGTTTTAAACGATATTTTTCTTTTTCTGGTAATTCCAGATTATCAATAAAATTGTGTATATCAATTGAATTAATATCTTTTTTACCCCGTGTTAAAAATTTTAATTTTTCATATGGATTTTTAATGCCGTAACGTCGCATAATAATTTGAATCGGTTCGGCTAAAATTTCCCAATTTTGATTTAATTCACTGAGTAAAAATTCAGTATTTACTTCTATCTTAGATATACCTTTTAATGTTGCTTGATAAGCAATGAATGCATAACTAATGCCTACTCCAAGATTACGTAGTACAGTTGAGTCTGTTAAATCTCGTTGCCAACGAGAAATAGGTAGCTTATTAGATAAATGCTGCATCATTGCATTTGCTAAACCTAAATTACCTTCAGAATTTTCAAAATCAATTGGATTTACCTTATATGGCATTGTAGAGGAACCAACTTCTTCGGAAATTACTTTCTGTTTAAAATATTTCAATGAAATATAACCCCAAATATCTCGATTAAAATCGATGAGTATAGTATTAAATCTTATGATACAATGAAACAATTCAGCAATATAATCATGTGGTTCAATCTGTGTAGTGTAAGGATTCCATTTAATACCTAATGATGTAACAAACTGCTCACTTACTTGATGCCAGTTTACTTCTGGATAAGCAGCAATATGAGCATTATAGTTTCCTACAGCACCATTTATTTTTCCTAATATTTCTATATTATTTAATTGATATAATTGACGTTTCATACGATATACTACATTTGCCATCTCTTTACCTACTGTAGATGGTGTAGCGGGTTGACCATGTGTGCGCGACAATAACGGAATATTTTTATATTCTTTAGCTAAATTTTTTATAGAATTAATTATTCTACTCCATGTTGGAATAATCACTTTATGGCGTGTAGTTTTTAACATCAGGGCATAAGATAAATTATTAATATCTTCTGAAGTGCAAGCAAAATGAATAAATTCAGAGTTCTTGCCTAAAATAGGATCATTAGCTATTTTTTCTTTTAAAAAATATTCAATCGCTTTTACATCATGGTTAATATTCAATTCAATTTTTTTAATATATTTAGCATCTTCTTCACTAAAATTATCAATAATAGAATTAAGAAGCAAATTTGTATTATTATCAAATGCAGAAATTTCTTTAATTTCTTCTGTTGCTGCTAACTTTTGTAACCAGCAAATTTCAACTTTTACACGCAACTTTAATAAACTATATTCACTAAAAATTTCACGAAGCATGTTAACTTTATGTGCATATCTTCCATCAATGGGTGAAATAGCAGTAAGATAAGATAGTTCCTGTTCCACGTGACTAATCTCCTCCTCCTCCTTCTAAATAATTTAAAACTATGGTGAAAATATCTATTATTTCGATAATAAACTAACTAACATAGTGTTAGTTTTACTAACTAAACATTGATATGTAAGATTAATTACATAGATTTACTATCTATTTATTTCCATAACACTATAAAAATACATCAGATGACAGTATAGCACGCAGTTTATTTTGAAACTGAGGATTTTCCGATTAATTTAACAAATTAATTGATTGGATTAATACCAAAAGATTAATATTGATTAAATCTATAATTTAATTAAGTGCATAAGATTTTTATATATAATATATAAGCTAATAATTAAAATTAATTGATTAATTCTACAAATGATAATTTGTATATTTATACTACTTGCTATAGTTTTTATTATCCAAAGAATTAATATGTGACTTATTTATACTGTAGTTAATAGAATATAAGTATTATTATTAAGTAAAGTCAAAATGTATTTAAATGTAACTTAAAATAAAATTATTATTAATCTATCACATGATTATATCATTTATATTTTATAATATAACCTATCTAATATTAAATTTAAATTATTATAACTTTTATACTTAAGGTAGTACTTTTATTTTAATAATGTTAATTTAATTTATTACTAAAGGTAACCGTTGTTTAATTATACCACCACCAAGACAAATATCATTTATGTAAAACACAACTGATTGACCTGGTGCTATAGCTGACATAGGTTGATGAAAGTGTACCTCAATATTATTATTATTTATTATAATTTTGCATGGAGCATCTATTTGACGATATCGAGTTTTAACTGTACAATAAAAGGGAAAGATTTTAGGTTCATGATTAATCCAATGTAATTGTTGAATAACCACACCAGTTGACATAAGACTTGGATGATTTGAGCCTTGAGCTACAATTAATCTATTGTTTGTTATATCTTTATCAACAACATACCAAGGATTACCGTTGCTGTTTTTGCGCCCGCCAATTTTTAAACCTTTACGTTGACCTAAAGTATAATATATAGCTCCTTGGTGTTCACCAATTACTTCACCTAACATATTTTCTATATAACCTGATTGAGCAGATATATAATTAGCTATAAAATCACGAAAGTTACGTTTACCAATAAAACATATACCATTGGAATCTTTTTTTTTGGCTGTACTTAAATTAAGTATTTGTGCGATATATCTCACTTCTAATTTTGTGAAATAACCAATAGGAAATAAGCTTTGTTTAATTTGTTTTTGATTTAAAGTGTAAAGAAAATAGCTTTGATCTTTATTATTATCAAGACCGCGTAATAAGAAACTTTTATCTTCTATATTTTTGCGACGTACATGATGTCCAGTAGCAATAAAATTTGCACCTAAATTTTTGATAGCAAAATCGCTAAATTCTTTAAATTTAATTTCTTTATTACATAAAATATCAGGATTAGGTGTAAGTCCTAACTCATAATCTTTAAGAAAAACCATAAATACTTTATCCCAATATTCAGCAGAAAAGTTAATTTTATGTAATTTAATGTTTAATTTATTGCATACAGATTGTGCATCAGATAGGTCTCTAGCAGCATGACAATAATCATCATTATCGTCTTCTTCCCAGTTTTTCATAAACAGACCTTCAACTTTATATCCTGCTTTCTTAAGCAACCAAGCAGCAACAGAAGAGTCAACACCTCCAGACATTCCGACAATTATTTTTTTCTGATTTTTATCAGTCATAACATACTCGTATCTTGGAATTCAAACAAATATGATATTTTATCATTTAAAGTAATAAAATATCATATTATAAAAAATCTAAATAGAACTTTTATCAAAAATTTTATAAATGAAAATAAAAGTTTTATGAATTTATTTTTAATCTATAAGTTTATTTTTATTATTCAATTTATTGAATTAGATTGAATTTAATAATGAAAATATATGTAAATTTTAAATTATAATGTTAATTATTGTAATATTTGAATTTATATTATTTATTAACTTTTAATATTTATTTAATTTAATAAATATTAAATTTATTTTTTATTTTAAATAACGTAAGATTATTATCTTATAATTTTATTATTAATAAATAAGATAAATTTATTACCATGATACAGTATGTTACTATGTAACTAGATTATATTATTTAAAATATTAATTATATTTTTAATGCTTCAATTAAAATTAAATGAGTAATAGTTACTAACTGTTTATTAGTTAATAGCTATAAAATTTAGTATTTTTTAAAATTTTAATTAACTAATTAATTAGATTACTTAATTTGAATATTAATGAATAATATTCAGAAGTATATTCAATGAATGTTTATATTTTTAATATTAATTACTTTAATATATATATTACTAATAATTAGTAATTATATTATTAATAATTTAATGAAATACTCTGTATTTTATATTTATTTTTTAAATTATACAAAGGAAAAATAATGTTAAGCCAAGTACATATTCCAGCTGAAGGTAAAAAAATTACCTTTGATCAAGGAAAATTTTATATTCCAGATAATCCAATTATTCCGTATATTGAAGGTGATGGTATAGGTATTGATATTTCTCCGGTTATGATAAAGGTAGTTAATGCCGCTGTAAAAAAAGCATACAAAGGAAAAAGAAAAATTTATTGGATGGAAATTTTCGCTGGTGAAAAATCATTAAAAATTTATGGTAATCATATCCATCTTTCTCAAGAAACAATTGATTGTATTAAAAATTATCATTTTGCTATTAAAGGTCCATTAACTACTCCAGTAGGAGAAGGTATCCGTTCTTTAAATGTTAGATTAAGACAAGAACTAGACTTATACATTTGTATGCGTCCAATTCGTTACTATAACGGTACACCAAGTCCAATGAAACATCCAGAAAATATTAATATGATAATCTTTCGTGAAAATTCTGAAGATCTTTATGCTGGTATTGAGTGGAAAGCTGGTTCAACTGCATCAAATAAAATTATTAAATTTTTACGCGAAGATATGAATGTCACAAACATCCGTTTTCCTTATCAATGTGGTATTGGTATAAAACCTTGTTCTGAAGAAGGAAGTAAACGTTTAATTCGTGCAGCAATTAATTATGTTATTAAACATAATCGTAACTCATTAACTTTGGTACATAAAGGTAATATAATGAAATTTACCGAAGGTTCTTTTAAATATTGGGGGTATGAGTTAGTAAAAGATGAATTTGGTGGAAAAACAATAAATGGTGGTCCGTGGATGCAATTTAAAAATCCGAATAATAATAAAGAAATTCTTGTTAAGGATGTAATTGCTGATGCTTTTTTACAACAGATTCTTTTACATCCTATAGAATATGATGTTATTGCATGTATGAATTTAAATGGAGATTATATTTCTGATGCGTTAGCAGCACAAGTAGGTGGTATTGGAATTGCGCCTGGTGCAAACATAGGTAATGAATGTGCATTATTTGAAGCTACTCATGGCACCGCGCCTAAATATGCGGGTCAAGATAAAGTAAATCCTAGTTCTATGATTTTATCAGCTGCAATGATGCTTCGTCATATGAGTTGGTTTAAAGCAGCAGACTTAATTGTAAATGGCATAGAGACTACTATAGCTAACAAAACTATAACCTATGATTTTGGATGTTTTATGAAAAATGCTGTTATAGTAAAATGTTCGGAATTTGGTAATGCAATTATTGAAAATATGTAATTTTAAAGCAAATTTTTTATAACGGGAACACTTTATGATTCCCGTTAATTATTACAATGAATAAATAATTGTTAAATTTATTATATTCAAAATGTTAAGAAAAATTAAATTTTTATAAAAAACATAAAGATATTGAAAATAATTATTTATTAATCAACAATCGAATTATTCATATTAATATTTAAAATATGAAATATTATTCATTATAATTTAATAATAACATTATTATTTTTTTTGACAGTACTGGTTATTATCATTTAATTTTAAATATTTGAATATTTATTTAAAATTATGTTTGTATAATAATTAAGTTAATTATTTTATATATAATCAAATATAGTAATAGGTAATCGACGTTTATGTTCTGTTTTTAAGTACAAATCCTCAAGAATTTTAGATGTTAATTCATTAATCTTTTTACCTTCTAAATAATCATCTATATCATTATAAGTAATCCCTAATACCGATTCATCTGGTAAAGCTGGATGAATATCTTCTAAATCAGCAGTAGGTTGTTTTAAATATAGATGTTCCGGACATTTTAGTGTTTTTAACATTTGTTTACCTTGTCTTTTATTTAAACGAAAAAGTGGATTAATATCACTTCCTCCATCTCCAAATTTAGTATAAAATCCAGTTACTGCCTCTGCAGCATGGCCTGTGCCAACAACTAAACCTTTGTACATATTAGCAATAGTATATTGTACTTTCATGCGTTCTCTTGCTTTTTCATTACCACGTATAATATCTGATAAAATAATTCCGGCATTTTTAAATGAGTATTCACTAGCTAATACAGCAGGTTTAATATTTACTACTAATACACAATCAGGTTTAATAAATTCAATTGCATTTTCACAATCTTTTTCATCTATTTGAATACCATATGGTAAACGTACAGCGATAAAAGTATAATCTTTATCATTAGTCTCTTTACGTAATTCACACATTGCTATTTGAGATAATTTACCAGCTAAAGTGGAATCTTGACCACCACTAATTCCTAATACTAATGTTTTTAACATTAGATTATTTCTTAAATAGTTTTTTAAGAAATCTATGCTACGACGAATTTCTTTTTGAGCATTGATAATAGATTGTACTCCTAATTTATGAATAATTTCTTGTTGCAATGACATCTAAATTCCTTTTAATATTATCTATATTAATATAATAATATTTATATTTATAAATAAACTCTAAGATATATCTATTAATTTATCTAAATTAGTATATATTACTATATTAAATAAAATATATTATTTAATATAGTAATTATTTTTCTATTTTTTAAACATATAACAATTAATAAATATAACTAAATATATTTAGTTTGAATGCTTTATAAAAGCATTAATAATTAATATAATATTAACTGTTTTATGTATTAAATATATAAAATTAAGATTTTAGCTAAAAGCTAAGCGGTAACACAATTCTCTGAATAAATTACTTAATTTCTATATAAATAAATTTAATATATAAATAATAAAAATATTAATTTTAAAAGATAAAGATAACTAATAAATAATATTACATTACTATTTAAGTATAAATTTAATATTTATCTGTAATCTATTATATTACTTAATATCCTTTCTTATAAAGGATATGATGATTATCAATATTTATAATGTTTTGAATTCTCCTATACTAAAGAAATATTCTGACTAAACGTGCATTGTTTGGTAAAGTTTAATTATTTATATACTCTATATGCATAAAATATTTTTTATAGTTCTAGACTGAAATTGAGGATAAAATGCCGGTAATTACTTTAAATAGTGGCAGTTGTTACAGTTTTGATCGTCCTGTCAGTATAATGGATATTGCCGCACATATCAGTTTAGATTTAGCAAAATCGTGTATTGCAGGACGTATACAAAATCAAATAATCGATGCTAAAGATTTGATTAGTGAAAATGTACAAGTTGATATTATTACTTTGAAAGATGATGATTGTTTAGCTATTATCCGCAATTCTTGTATCCATTTATTAGGTCATGCAATCAAACAGTTATGGCCTACAGCTAAAATTGCAGGTGGTAAAGTAATCGATAATAATTTTTATTATGATATAGATTTAGACCACATGTTAATTCAAAAAGATCTTCAAGAATTAGAAAAGCAAATGCATCAATTAGTAATGACTAATTATGAAATTATTAAAAAAAAGGTAAGTATACAAGAAGCTTATAATATATTTGCATTACGAAATGAAAGTTATATAATTAATATAATTAATAGAATTGTCAATCAATCTACGTATATTGAATTATATTTTCAAGAACAATACGTTGATATTTCTTATGGTCCACAGGTTCCCAATATAGGTTTTTGTCGATATTTTAAGTTACAAAGTATTGGTGGAGCCTATTGGTGTAATAAAAATAATAATAAAATGTTACAACGGATTTATGGTACAGCCTGGCAGTCTAAAAAACAATTAAATAATTATTTACAATCTTTAGAAGAGTCAGCAAAACGAGACCATCGTAAACTTGCTAAGGAGCTTGATTTATACCATATTCAAGAAGAATCTCCTGGCATGGTATTTTGGCATAATAACGGTTGGATTATATTTCGTGAGCTAGAATTATTTGTTCGTAAAAAATTAAGAGAATACGATTATCAAGAGGTAAAAACTCCATTGATGATGGATCGTCTTCTATGGGAAAAAACAGGTCATTGGGAACATTATAAAGAAGCAATGTTCATGACATTTTCAGAAAATCGTGAATATTGCATTAAACCTATGAATTGTCCTGCTCATGTTCAAATTTTTAATAAGCATATGAAATCTTATCGTGATTTACCTTTACGTATAGCAGAGTTCGGAAGTTGTCATCGTAATGAACCCTCAGGCTCTTTGCATGGTTTAATGCGTGTACGAGGATTTACTCAAGATGATGCGCATATTTTTTGTACTGAAGAACAAGTTCAAGAAGAAGTCAGTTCTTGTATTCATATGGCTTACGACATATATGGTACTTTTGGTTTTAAAAAAATTGCAGTTAAACTTTCAACACGTCCAGAAAAACGTATTGGAAATGATGAAATATGGAATCAAGCTGAAATAGATTTAGCTAACGCTTTAAAAGCAAATGCTATTTTTTTTGAGTACCAATTAGGAGAAGGAGCATTTTATGGACCTAAAATTGAATTTATTTTATATGATTGTCTAAATAGAGCTTGGCAATGTGGGACAATTCAGTTAGATTTTTCATTATCAAAAAATTTAAATGTTAGTTATATAAACAAAAATAACGAACGTCAAACTCCGGTGATAATTCACCGTGCTATTTTAGGTTCCATGGAACGTTTTATTGGCATTTTAATAGAAGAATTTACTGGTTTTTTGCCTACCTGGATAGCACCTATACAGGTTGTTATAATAAATATTACTTCTGCTCAAGTAGAATATGTGAATAATTTAACAAAAAAATTGCAAAATTTAGATGTTCGTGTTAAAGCAGACTTGAGAAATGAAAAAATAGGATTTAAAATTCGTGAGCATACATTATATCGTGTACCTTATATGCTGATATGCGGTGATGAAGAGGTAAGAACAAGTAAAGTTAGTGTGCGCACACACCATGGTAAAGAATTTAAAAATATGGACCTAAATGTGTTTATTAATAAATTGCAAGAAGAAATTCGCAGTCGACAATTATATCAAATGGAGGGATAAAATATTAAAGCCGGAAAACGAATACCATTGATACGTCCTAATCGTATCAATAGCGAAATTCGTGCTACTGAAGTGCGTTTAACTGGCATTAGAGGAGAACAAATTGGAATTGTTTCATTGCGTGAGGCTATTGAAAAAGCTAAAGAAGCAGAGGTAGATTTAGTTGAAATTAGCCCAAATGCAGAACCTCCGGTATGTCGTATTATGGATTACGGAAAATTTCTTTATGAAAAAAGTAAAACTTCTAAAGAACAAAAGAAAAAACAAAAAATAATTCAAATCAAGGAAATAAAATTTCGTCCTAGTACTGACGAAGGTGATTATCAGGTTAAGTTACGCAGTTTGATTCGTTTTTTAGAAGAAGGTGATAAAACTAAGATTACTTTACGCTTCCGTGGTCGTGAATTAGTTCATCAACAAATTGGAATAGAGGTACTAAATCGTGTAAAAAATGATTTAAATGAATTAGCTATAGTTGAATCTTTTCCAACAAAAATTGAAGGTAGACAAATGACTATGGTACTTGCTCCTAAAAAAAAATAGTATTTACACGGTAAACTTTAAATTGTGATTTTTTCTATGGTTATAGAAATGCTAAAAATAAAAAATATAAAAAGCGTAACTAAACGTTTTAAAAAAACTTCTTCTGGAAACTTAAAATTTAAACATGCAAATCTACGTCATATTTTAACTAAAAAATCAAGCAAACATAAACGTTTTTTACGTAAAAAAAGCATGTTATCTAAAGGAGATTTACATCTAATGATGACATGTATTCCTTACATGTAGAATTTAAAAATACTAATGTATATTGTAATTATATATTGATTGATGTAATCAATAAAAAGGATACTTAATAATGGTTCGCATCAAACGAGGTGTTATTGCTCGTGCACATCATAAAAAAATTTTAAAACGTGCTAAAGGTTATTATGGTGCCCGTTCTCGTGTATATCGCGTAGCTTTTCAAGCTATTATAAAAGCTGGTCAATATGCTTATCGTGACCGTCGAGTACGTAAACGTCAATTCCGACAATTATGGATTGCACGTATTAACGCAGCTGCACGACAAAATGGTATATCGTATAGTACGTTTATTAACGGCTTGAAAAAAAGTTGTATTAGCATTGACCGTAAAATATTAGCTGATATTGCTGTATTTGATGAAATTGCATTTACTGCTCTTGCTGAAAAAGCAAAAACAATTTGTGTATAAAACCTTATAAAATTTATGTTTATATTTAAAATGTATTAGTTTTCAATAAAGAAAAATAAATAAATAAACTATTGTACATTTAAATTATAGTTATTTTATTAAATTTAAACTTAAATAAATATTTGTTTTTGCCTATCGCTATCTTTGTAATTCAAAGTTTACTTATCGGAAGTGTTATATACATATAATTTTAAATGTCAAGACAGCCAAAATTATATTTAAATTTTATAAAGATTTTTGTTTATAGCAACTAATATTTAGTTTCACTAGCACAAAAGAGGAGAGGAAACTATGTCTCAACTAGTAGGCTTAGTATCTGATGCTAAGGCTGCTATTGATGAGGCAAAAGATATCAACTCACTGGAAGCTTTACGCATTAAATTTTTAGGTAAAAAAGGACATTTAACATTACAAATGAAAATGGTACATAAATTACCTTCTGAAGAACGTCCTAAAATTGGTGCAATAATTAATACAGCTAAACAACAAATACAAAATTATATTAATTCTCGTAAATATGAATTAGAGAATACTGAACTAAATGCAAGATTATCTAAAGAAACTATTGATATTTCATTACCTGGGCGTCGTATCGAGAATGGTTGTCTGCACCCAATTACTCGTACTATTGATCGCATTGAAACATTTTTTATCGAATTAGGGTTTAATATAGTTTGTGGTCCAGAAATTGAAGATAATTATCATAATTTTGATGCATTAAATATTCCAAAATATCATCCAGCACGAACTAAACATGACACGTTTTGGTTTGACACTAATCGTTTGTTACGTACACAAATGTCTAGTGTACAAATTCGTACGATGAAACATCAATCTCCACCTATTCGTATTATTGCATCAGGTCGTGTATATAGAAATGACTATGATCAAACTCACTCTCCTATGTTTCATCAAATGGAGGGGTTATTTATTGATAAATATATCAATTTTTCTAATCTTAAATGGATATTATATGATTTATTAAATACTTTTTTTGAGAAAAATGTGCAAATTCGTTTTCGTTCATCTTATTTTCCTTTTACTGAACCTTCCGCTGAAGTTGATATTTTAGATCAAAATGAACAATGGTTAGAAGTGCTTGGATGTGGCATGGTTCATCCAACAGTATTACATAATGTTGGAATAGATTCGGAGATATATTCTGGTTTTGCCTTTGGAATAGGCATAGAGCGTCTTACAATGTTGCGTTATAGTATAAATGATCTACGTGTTCTTTTTGAAAATGATCTACGTTTCTTAAGACAATTTAAATAAATAAACAACAGGACCATTCCATGAAGTTTAGTGAATACTGGTTGCGTGAATGGGTTAATCCAGCATTTTTGGATAGAAATGAGTTATTAAATCAAATCACTATGGCTGGATTAGAGGTTGTTGATGTTAAACCAGTTGCTGACATGTTTCATGGTGTTGTGGTTGGTCAAATTATTCAATGTTCACCACATTCAAAGATTGATAAAGTATACTCTAATATCATTAATATTGGCAATGAACGTCTTTTAAAAATTAATTGTAGTGCTCCAAATTGTAAAAAAGGTTTAAAAGTTGTAGTAGCTCCTTTAGATACGGTATTTTTCAAAAAATTTAATATTAAATTACATAATGAAATATCTGAAGGTATGCTTTGCTCATTTTCTGAATTAGGCATTTTAAACTATCATATTTCTAATATTATTGAGTTACCAGATGATGCTCCGATTGGAGCAAATATACGAAACTATTTAAATCTAGACGATAACAGTATTGAAATTAGTATTCCATATAATCGTCCTGATTGTCTGAGTATTATTGGGATAGCACGTGATGTGGCAGTATTAAATAATTTATCACTAAAAACATCATTAGTTGAATTAGTAAAAGCTACAATTCATGATACTATTTCAATTCATGTTAATGATACTAATGCTTGTCCACGCTATTTAGGTCGTATAATAAAACATATTAATGTTAACACTAAAACGCCATTATGGATTTGTGAAAAGCTACGTCGATGTGGTGATCTTTCTACTAATCCAATATTGAATATTATTAATTATGTTTTGTTAGAATTTGGTCAGCCAATTCATGTTTTTGATCTTGATCAAATTAACGGCGGTATTACAGTACGTATGGCAAAAGAAACTGAGAAGATTACGTTAGTTGATAATACAGAAATCGCACTTAATAGTGATACATTAATAGTAGCCGATCGTAATAAAGTGTTATCAATAGGAGGTATTCTTGTTGGAAAAGATTCATATATAAGCCATACCACGCAGAATATACTATTAGAATCTGCTTTTTTTAATCCATTATCGATTATAGGTTGTTCACGTTGTTATGGATTATATACCAATTCATCACAACGTTATGAACGTGGTGTAGATAGTGAACTGCAATATAAAGCAATGGAGCGCGTCACTAATTTATTACTAAATATTTGTGGAGGGAAAGCTGGTCCAATAATAGATAAAACAGATATACAGAGTTTACCACAACGTATTGTAATTACATTACGTCGTGAAAAATTAAATAACCTAATTGGTTGCAATATTACAGACAAGATAATAATGACTATTTTGGTTGGCCTTGGGTGTGATATAAATGTAGGTATTGATCAATGGAAAGTTACAGTACCAAGTTGGCGCTTCGATTTAAAAATTGAAGAAGATTTAATTGAAGAAATTATTCGTATTTATGGATACGATAAGATTCCTGCTACTCCAATTAAAGCTAATTTGATAATGACACAACATCTTGAAACTAATTTATCATTAAAAAGGGTAAAAAATTTATTGGTAGATAAAGGATATCAAGAGGCTATTACTTATAGTTTTGTTGATCCTAAAATACAAAAATTATTGCATTTTAACGCAAAAGCATTGATTCTACCAAATCCAATTTCTAATAATATGTCTGTAATGCGTTTATCGTTATGGACTGGTTTATTAAATGCTGTAGTGTATAACTATAAACGCCAACAAGGTTGTATACGTTTATTTGAAACTGGATTGCGTTTTACACCTAATGTGCAAGCAGAATTTGGTATTAGTCAAGATTTTGTAATATCTGGTATAATGAGTGGTAATTGCTATGAAGAACATTGGGATTTAACATTTAGACCTGTTGATTTCTATGATTTAAAAGGTGACTTAGAATCATTGTTGAGTTTAACTGGTCAATTAGAAAGTTTTGTCTTCCGTGCAAAGCAACATCCAGCTTTACATCCAGGACAGAGTGCTGCTATTTATTTGTACGACGAATGTATTGGGTTCATAGGCACAATTCATCCAAGACTAGCACATGAATTAAATATTAACAGACATACAATAATGTTTGAATTACTTTGGAATAAGATATCAAACCGGATTTTACCCAGAGCATGTGAGGTTTCACGATTTCCATCGAATCGGCGTGATATTGCTGTAGTTGTTGATGAAAATGTAGCTGCAGCTGATATTATTTTAGAATGCAAAAAAATTGCGAAAGATCAGTTAGTTGATATAAAATTATTTGATATATATCGCGGTAAGAGTATATGTAAAGGTAATAAAAGTTTTGCAATTAGCTTGATATTACAAGATAACAAACGGACACTTGAAGAAAAGGAAATTGTCGCAATAGTTAATAATTGTATTGTGGCATTGAAAGAGCGATTCCAGGCAACCTTGAGGAATTGAACCTATGGCGCTTACAAAAGCTGAACTGTCAGAATATATATTTGAAAAACTCAAATTAAGCAAACGTGACGCTAAAGAGTTAGTAGAGCTTTTTTTTGAGGAAGTACGTCGTGCATTGGAAAATGGAGAACAAGTAAAACTTTCTGGATTTGGTAATTTTGATTTAAGAGATAAAAATCAACGCCCAGGTCGTAATCCAAAAACAGGAGAAGATATTCCAATTACTGCTCGACGTGTGGTAACATTTAGACCAGGACAAAAGTTAAAAAGTCGTGTAGAGCATATATCGCTTAACCAACAAGATCATTGATAGTTTATAATAGTATGCAGCTCTTGTATTATTAATTTATGTATTATATTATTACTAATTTTATTAATGTTTTAAGAATGTATTGAATATAATCAAGGTTATCAATAACTAGGTTGTAACAAATATATTATTGTGAATTTTACTATGCAATAATATTAAGGATATATGCTAATGTTTTATTAATTACGAAGTTAGTATCTGTGTCTATTTGTATTTTGACATGAATGATAGATGATGATATATATTACATCTATTTTTTATATATTCTTATATTTGATATTTTTGCTTTATTTAACGACAATAAATAAGTAGTACTTAATACAATCCTTCCTCGGGAAGGATTGTATCTCCTAGTATTTATACATTAACTTATTCTAATAAATATATTCTTAAAATATAAAATTCAAATATCTATTCATGATGTTTAATTAATTCTTTAATAACTGTTTCTATATTATTCTCAGGAATGGGTACTTCATGTATCCATACAGATATTAGACGATAAGATAATGCTAATACTACTGGGCCGATAAATAAACCAATCATACCAAATGCAATTAATCCCCCAATGACACCAGAAAGAATTAACATACTTGGTAAATCAGCTCCTATTTTAATTAGCATAGGACGTAATATGTTATCTAATGTGCCTACTATACAGCTCCAAATGAGTAGCACAGTACCCCAAGTTGTACTACCAGTCCAATATAGCCAAATTACTATCGGTATTAATACTACTAATGGTCCTAATTGTATTAAGCAAGTTAAAATTATTAACATGGTAAGTAATGGGACATATGGTATACCTGAGATAGCTAACCCAACACCACTAAGTATTCCTTCAATTAAGGCAGTAACTACAACACCAAGTGCTATAGCACGAATTGCTTGACCAGCTAATAATACTGTTGCATCAGCGCATCGTCCTCCTATGCGAAACGCAAAATGACGAATAATATATCCAACATTCTCACCTCGCCAATAAAGAAGTACACTAAATAATAACATAAGAATAAGATGAACCATAAATCGACCAAAATGTCCAGCTTGTGCAACAAAAAATCCTGTGGTACGACCTATATAAGGCTGTAATTGTTGCACTATTGGGGCTCCACCGCCATTTATTAATTTTTTATAACTAAAATATAATTTTTTTCCTAGTATTGGTATATCATTTAGCCAATTTAATTGTGGAAATACAAGATGACCTTGATTTAGCCAAACAAGTGCAGGGCCAGTATTATCAATTAAACTACTTACTAACAATGCAACGGGAATAATAAATAATAACAGTATTAGTATAGTCATAGTTACTATAGCTAGAATCCGTTTACCCCATAAGATATTTTGTAATCGCATTATAATAGGCCAAGTAGCAATGACTACTATACTTGCCCATGTAAAACTTAGTATAAATGGTTGAATTACCCATAAACAGGCAATTATCATTATTAAAATAAATATTAGTGAAAATAGCAGCTGTGGTAAATCTATACTACATTGCAAATTTTTCATAATAATTATATTTAACCTCGATATGATTTTTATCGTTTTATGATTAATCATAATTAATATACAGATATTTGTTAATACTTGAATTAAAATTAAAATATTTATTTTTTAATAAAAAGTTAAAGCACAATAGTTAAATTATAGTATTAAGTAAAAATTACTATATAGATATTTAAATGTTTTATAATAAGATAAATCTAATATATTTATTTTATTATTTATGTATTGGTCTTAGTTTAATTTAGTATCTATTATGATCAGTGTATTACATCTATAACTAAGAATAAAAATAATATTTTAATAGTTAAAAACTTTCATCAATAAAACAGAAATAAAATTTAATAAATTAATTATAATTAATTTATTAAATTTAAATTTAAATGAATT
>NZ_SZZX01000003.1:0-136046 GCF_009830015.1 Pantoea sp. Mhis
TCTCCTATATTGTCTAATTAATCATGAACAACTTTATTCCCTGTAATATGCATTAAACTATTAATATATTGAGCATTTATAACAGATTGTATTTGTTTAGTGGTATTATTTTATTCTTGTAATTAGGCGTGATAGAGCTTCTTTTTTTTTTTTTCTCCCAACAAAATACTTTTATTCTCAGATTTTTTTTGATTATCTTTCTTACTTCTTTTTGTTTGTATCCATCACTTCTTTACTCTTTTCTTTTAAAATTACTTTTAAGGATTATTGCAGTAATTAATAATATTTAGAGCACAATAAAAAATAAAATAATGAGAACAATTAAAAAATCTTACCTCTTGTTAAAAAAAAATTTATTTATCCCCGTGGGACAATACCGCTACCTTAGATTATATCTGGACGAGTGATTATGTTGAAATCGTCATACAAATAATGGATAACGAGTGCTACCTACACATAATTGTTTTACAATAATCGTTAGCCTATATTAATCAATTATTATTTATTTAGTAAAATTACCATTTGTAAATATATTTATATTATAAAAAATTTAAATTAGTAAAGTGTTTTAAATAATTTTTATAAAACGCTTAAATTTTATTTAAAATAATGAAAAGTTAATTACTATATTTAATATATTCAATTATTTTATATAATATAACAAAATTTATAAGATTTTTATATTTTTAAAAATCCATAATTAATAAAATTATCAATCATTAACAGTATAATTTTACTTACATGCTCAATTAGATTTATATACATAATATATATATTTAATGAAAGATTTACCGTTTGTAACTTATTAAAATATATAAGTAATTAATTAATAATTCATTTAAGTTTATTGCTATATTAAAAATTAAGTATATAGATATTATTATCTATCTCTTAGATACTTTATTACAATTTCATTATGAAATTGTAATAATACAAAAGCTCAATAAAAATAGACTTTTCATAACAATTAAAGTAACGCAACAAAATACAAGATGAGTAAAAAGTTATTGCCATAATATCCTAGATATAGATAAGGAATATATCCTATGCCACAATCTCTACAAAATGACACAGATCTAATCGAAACTTGCGAATGGATACAGGCGATCGAATCAGTTATACGTGAAGAAGGTGTCAAACGTGCTCAATATTTAATTGATAAGGTATTAATTGTTGCACGCCAAAGAGGCGTAGAAGTTACAACAACAAAATCTTTTGTAATTACTGATTATATTAACACTATTAATAAAGAAAATGAACCTGAATATCCAGGTAATATTGTTCTTGAACGCCGTATTCGTTCTGTAATTCGTTGGAATGCTATTATAGCGGTTTTACGGGCATCTAAAAAAAACTTAGATTTAGGTGGTCATATTGCTTCTTTTCAGTCTGCTGCTACTATTTATGAAGTATGTTTTAATCATTTTTTCCGATCAAGCAATGAAATTGATGGTGGAGATCTTGTTTATTTTCAAGGGCATATTTCTCCAGGAATTTATTCACGTGCATTTCTTGAAGGCCGTATTACTGAAGAACAGATGAATAATTTTCGTCAAGAAATAAAAAAAGGGCAAGGACTTTCTTCTTATCCTCATCCAAAATTGATGCCAAATTTTTGGCAATTTCCAACCGTATCTATGGGTTTAGGTCCAATAAATGCAATTTATCAAGCAAAATTTTTAAAATATTTAAAAGATCGTGGCTTAAAAAATACTATTAATCAAATAGTTTATGCTTTCATTGGTGACGGTGAAATGGATGAACCAGAATCTAAAGGCGCTATTACTATAGCAACACGATATAAGCTAGATAATTTAATATTTATAGTTAATTGCAATTTACAACGTTTAGATGGTCCAGTTAACGGTAATGGTAAGATTATTAATGAATTAGAAGGAATTTTTATTGGAGCTGGATGGCAAGTAATTAAAGTTATTTGGGGCAATAAATGGGATAAATTATTTAAAAAAGATAATAGTGGAAAACTAATTCAGTTAATGAATGAAACTCTTGATGGTGACTATCAAACGTTTAAATCCCGAGATGGCGCCTATGTTCGAAAACATTTTTTTGGAAAATATCCAGAAACAGCAGATTTAGTTAAAAATTGGACAGATAAAGAAATATTTGCTTTAAATCGTGGAGGACATGATCCAAAAAAAATATATGCAGCATTAAAGAAAGCTCAAGATACTAAAAATCAACCAACAATTATTTTAGCCCATACTATTAAAGGATATGGAATGGGAAAAACGGCAGAAGGTAAAAATATTGCGCATCAAGTGAAAAAAATAAATATGAATGATATACGTTATATTAGGGATCGTTTTAATATACCAGTAACTGATGATAAAATTGATAATTTACCATATGTAGTTTTTGAAAAAGGTTCAGAAGAATTTAATTATTTACATAATCAACGTAAAAAACTGGGAGGATATGTACCTAAACGTCAAATTGAATTTACTAAAAAACTAAAAATACCAGGATTAGAAATATTTAGCACATTATTGCAAGAACAAAGCAAAGATATATCAACTACAATTGCTTTTGTTCGTATACTGCAATTAATTTTAAAAAATGAATCTATAAAAAATCACTTAGTACCTATTTTAGCTGATGAAGCTCGTACTTTTGGTATGGAAGGATTATTTAGACAAATTGGCATATATAGTCCACATGGTCAACAATATGTTCCTCAGGATCAAGAACAGCTAGCTTATTATAAAGAGGACAAAAAGGGTCAGATTTTACAAGAAGGTATTAGTGAATTAGGTGCAGGTTCTTCTTGGTTAGCAGCGGCAACTTCTTATAGTACTAACAATTTACCAATGATTCCTTTTTATGTCTATTATTCAATGTTTGGCTTTCAGCGCATTGGTGATTTAATGTGGTTAGCAGGAGATCAACAAGCACGTGGTTTTCTAATAGGAGCAACATCTGGACGCACTTCATTAAATGGGGAAGGTCTTCAGCATGAAGATGGTCATAGCCATATCCATGCTTTGACTATCCCAAATTGTATATCTTATGATCCATGTTATGCATATGAAGTTGCAGTAATCATACATAATGGATTAATACGTATGTATGGTGAATCACCAGAAAATATTTATTACTATATAACTACATTAAATGAAAATTATTTCATGCCAGCTATTCCTCCAGGTGTAGAGAAAGGTATAATTAAAGGTATTTATAAATTAGAAACATTAAGCGGTAATGTAGGAAAAGTTCAGTTGCTAGGTTCAGGTTCTATTTTACGTTATATTCGCAGTGCAGCTCGTATATTAGCAAAAGATTATGATATTGGCTCGGATGTTTATAGCGTCACTTCGTTTACTGAATTAGCACGTGATGGTCAAGATTGCGAGCGTTGGAATATGTTACATCCAACTGAAGAGCCTCGTGTTCCATATATTGCACAAATAATGAATGATGCTCCAACGATTGCATCAACGGATTACATGAAATTGTTCGCAGAACAAATTAGAAATTATATACCAACAGATGATTATCATGTATTAGGAACTGATGGATTTGGATGTTCTGATAGTCGTGAAAATCTACGTTATTACTTTGAAGTAGATGCATCATATATTGTAGTTGCTGCTTTAAGTAAATTATCTAAACTGGGTTTAATTAGTAAAACTACAATTAAAGAAGCAATTAATACATTTAACATTGAGGCCGATAAAGTTAACCCACGTTTAGCTTAAGAGGTAATAGGGTAATGCTTATCGAAATTAGAGTACCGGACATAGGATCAGATGAAGTTGAGGTTACGGAAATTTTAGTACAAGTAGGGGATGAAGTTAAAGTTGAACAATCCTTAATTACTGTAGAAGGCGATAAGGTTTCAATGGAAATACCATCACCATTTGCAGGTGTAGTAAAAGAATTAAAAGTAGGAATTACTGATAAAGTAATTACTAACTCGTTAATCATGGTATTTGAAATAAATAAAGATACATCTTTATCTTGTGCATCTAAACTAGAAATAGATCAAGATATAGTAAATAATCTTGCTCAAAACGATATGAGTACCAACAAAGATAAAAAAGATACTCAAGTACATGCCACTCCACTTGTTCGTCGTCTAGCATGTAAATTTGGTATTAATTTAACAAAAATTGTAGGTAGTGGTCGTAAGGGTAGAATACTAAAAGAAGATATACAACATTATATTAAAGATGCTATTCACTATGTACAAGCGTTACCAGTTTTAAATAGTAGTAATAGTCATATCAATATGTCATCATGGCCAAAAGTAAATTTTTCTAAATTCGGTGAAGTTGAAGAAATAAAACTTAGTCGTATTAAGAAAATTGCTGGTTTTAACTTAAGCCGTAATTGGATAATAATTCCGCATGTTACTCATTTTGAAAAAAGTGATATTACTGAATTGGAACTATTCCGTAAACAACAAAATATTGAAGCAGAAAAAAACAATTTAGATATCAAGTTTACGTCTTTAGTATTTATTATAAAAGCTGTCGCTGTAGCATTAAAACAAATGCCATTATTTAATAGTTCATTGTCTGAAGATGGCCAAACATTAACATTAAAAAAATACATTAATATTGGTGTGGCAGTAGATACACCTAGTGGTTTAACAGTTCCTGTATTTAAAAATATTAATCATAAAGGAATTACTGAATTATCTCGTGAATTAATAATTTTTTTTAAAAAAGCTCGCGATAATAAATTAATGCCTAGTGATGTACAAGGTGGTTGTTTTACGATCTCTAATCTTGGGAGTTTAGGAACTACTTATTTTACCCCAATTGTCAACGCTCCAGAAGTAGCAATCCTTGGTATTTCTAAAGCTGTTATGGAACCTGTTTGGAACGGTAAAAAATTTATTCCAAGACTAATGATGCCAATATCTCTTTCGTTCGATCACCGTATCATAGATGGTGCTGATGGTATTCGTTTTATTAATATTATTAATAAAATATTAAGAGATATTCGTTGTTTATTAATGTAAATCATAAAATTGCATTATTTAAATTTTATTGTAAAGAGTGCTATTAGAACTTGCTAATTATATTATTTCAATACAAGATAAATTATCAAGAGGTTAAGAGCAGCTAATTTTTATTTACCGGTCTAATAAGAGGTTCTTAATGAGTATAGAAATTACAACTCAAGTTGTGGTGCTTGGGGCCGGCCCTGCAGGATATTCTGCAGCTTTTCGTTGTGCTGATTTAGGATTAGAAACTATATTAGTGGAACGTTATGAAAATCTTGGTGGAGTTTGTTTAAATGTTGGATGTATTCCTTCTAAAGTATTATTGCATCTAACAAAAATTATTGAAGAAGCAAAAAATATCGAACAACATGGTATTTTTTTTGCAAATCCTGTTATAGATATAAAGAAACTTCAAAATTGGAAAGAAACTGTTATTAATCAGTTAACCAATGGTTTAAAGACCATGGCCCAATGCCGGAATGTACGAGTAATACATGGGATAGGTAAATTCAAAGATTCTAATACATTACTAATTGAAAATAAAGATCATTTGACTATTATTAATTTTAAACAAGCCATTATTTCAACAGGTTCCATTCCTATTCAAATGCCCTTGATACCTTATACCGATCCACGTATATGGAGTTCCAGTGATGCACTAGAGTTAAAAGATATACCAAATCATATGCTCATTATAGGAGGTGGTATTATCGGATTGGAGATAGGTACTATTTATCAGACATTAGGTTCAGTAATCGACTTGGTTGAGATATGTGATCAAATTATTCCGGAAGCTGATCAAGATGTAGTAAAAATATTAACTAAAAGTCTTAGTAAAAAGATTAATTTGATGTTAGAGACTAAAGTAACTGCAATTGAAAGTCGACAAGATGGAATTTATGTATCAATATTAGGTAAAAACTCAGAAATTAAATTAAAACGTTATGATATTGTATTAGTTGCAATTGGTCGTATACCTGATATTAAAACAATAGATATAGATAAAGTTGGAGTAGAAGTAGATAGTCGTGGTTTTATTAGTGTTGATAAGCAAATGAGAACTAATATATCTCATATTTATGCTATTGGTGACATAGTAGGTATGCCTATGTTAGCACATAAAGGTATATATGAAGGACATATAGCAGCTGAAGTAATATCTGGATTAAAACATTATTTTGATCCCAAGGTTATCCCTTCAATTTCTTACACTAATCCAGAAATAGCATGGATAGGGTTAACTGAAAAAGCAGCTAAAAAACAAGCTATTAATTATGAAATTTCCACTTTTCAATGGAAGAATTTAGGACGTGCTATTGCTTCTGATTGTACTAATGGTATGACTAAATTAATTTTTAATAGAGAGACGCGGCGTATTATTGGTGGTGCAATTGTTGGTAATAATGGAGGGGAATTATTAGGAGAAATAGGATTAGCTATTGAAATGGGTTGTGATGCTGAAGATATAGCACTAACTATCCATGCACATCCTACGTTATATGAATCTATTGCTTTAGCTGCTAAAATTTTTGAAGGTAGTATTACGGATTTAATAAATCCAAAAGCAATCAACAATTTTAAAAATAAATAAATTATATATTCATAAACATTAGCTGCTTTCATAAACAGCTAATGTTTATATACCAATAGTTTAATAATATTTTAAATATATTATAAGTTCAATAATTTTAATTATTTAAGTTTAATTAAAATATATTTATATAATAAAATTAAAGATTGAAATTGAATTAATAAATTTAAATATAATATATAATTTAATTTATTTATATATCGCATGGAATAATCTTAATTATTGGTAGATAGTATCTAAGTATATATTCACTTTTAATTTTATTAAAATTAAAAGTGAATATATACTTTTTTCATAAAATAGAATGATAATGATTCTCAAATAAGTGAATAGTTATGTTAACTAAATTATTCAATCAAACATGCTAATTAAAATCTAAAAAAATAAATTTATTCTTTGTATCATTTAATTTTATTTATAGTATTATATATACTTGATTGTAATAAAATTATATTTTTAAAAAAAATTATTATGTAATTGAAGGTAAATAAAATAATACTATAAGTGTTATAATAGATATTTGCTATTTTTAATTTTTAATATACAAAATGAGTTAATTATCAATTTATATATTTAGTATTTTAAATTAAGTATTTATTTTTTATTATTGATAAATGTTCATACCTATAATATAGGGGTAGCAATTCATAATGACTTTTTATGCACTAGAACTGTCTAGTTTAACTAAAACATATCCTAGTGGAGTACAAGCCTTAAAAAATCTCAACTTAAGTGTTGAATCGGGCGATTTTTATGCTTTACTTGGACCAAATGGTGCTGGTAAGTCTACTACTATCGGAATAATTAGTTCACTAGTAAATAAATCGAGTGGTAATGTGCATATTTTTGGCTATGACTTAGAAAAAGATGTTGTACATGCTAAGAGGCAACTTGGATTAGTCCCGCAAGAATTTAATTTCAATCCATTTGAAACTGTAATACAAATTGTAGTTAATCAAGCTGGTTACTATGGTATTAAACGGAAAGAAGCAAATCAGCGTGCTGAAAAATATCTTAGTCAACTTGAGATGTGGGATAAACGTAATGAACGAGCTCGTATGCTTTCTGGAGGAATGAAGCGGCGTCTTATGCTTGTCCGCGCTAGAATGCACGATCCAAAATTGTTAATTCTTGATGAACCAACAGCAGGAGTAGATATTGAATTACGGCGAACTATGTGGTTATTTCTACAAGATCTTAATGCTAAAGGTACGACTATTATTTTAACAACTCATTATCTTGAGGAAGCAGAAATGTTATGTCGAAATATTGGCATAATGCAAAGCGGTGAACTTATAGAAAATACCTCAATGAAAAGTCTTCTTTCTAAATTAAAATCTGAAATATTTATTTTAGATTTATCTCCATATCACTCATCTCTTCACTTAAAATATTTTAGTTATAGATTAGTAGATAATTTAACATTAGAAGTAGAAGTAATGAGAGGACAAGGATTAAATGATTTATTTCATCAATTAAGCTTACAGGGAATACAGGTGTTAAGTATGCGTAACAAAGCAAATCGCTTAGAAGAATTATTTATTAGTCTTATGCGCAAAGAAACAGAGGCAAAGGTATGACTCAATTTTACTGGGTAGCTCTTACAAGTATTTGGATGAAAGAAATTAATCGATTTGCTCGTATCTGGATTCAGACATTAGTGCCACCGGTCACAACTATTACACTATATTTTATTATTTTTGGCAATCTAATAGGTACTCGTATTGGAGATATGTGTGGTGTTAAATACATGCAATTTATTGTTCCTGGTTTAATTATGATGGCAGTAATCACTAATGCTTATACGAACGTTGCATCTTCATTTTTTAGTGCTAAGTTTCAACGTAATATTGAGGAATTATTAGTAGCACCAGTCCCTACACATATCATTATTGCTGGTTACGTAGGTGGAGGTTTAGCGCGGGGAATTTGTGTAGGAGCTTTAGTAACTGCAATATCATTATTATTCGTACCTTTTCATGTATACTCATGGTTTATGGTAGTAATTACACTGCTATTAACAGCCATCTTATTTTCTTTAGCTGGATTGCTTAATGCAGTATTTGCACATAATTTTGATGATATTAGTTTGATTCCAACTTTCGTACTTACTCCTTTAACTTATTTAGGTGGAGTATTTTATTCATTGACTTTACTTCCATCTTTTTGGCAATCTATATCCCATTTGAACCCTGTAGTATATATGATTAGTGGATTTCGTTACGGTTTTCTCGGTATACATGATGTATCGATAAGACTTACAATCTCTGTATTAGTAATTTTTATTATAATATTTTATATTACAATTTATATGTTAATTCAACATGGACGAGGATTGCGTATGTAACCATTATTTAGTATAAATAATACATACTTAACACTCATATAAATTGTTGATTATTGTTTAGATGAGCAATTGCTAACTATGTAGCGGTGATTATCATTTAATATTTTATTATTAATGCTCAAAAGTTATAAGATGTTTTTCTTACATATTGCTATGTCATTAAGTCAAAATATTTTATATATAATGATTAACTTAGAATATTTAATAAGATTATCTCTTTTCTTTTTATTCTAAAGAAATTTGTTAGTGATATTAACAATCATTTCATTTCACATTGGTGTGATTTTTTTTTTGATATGGTGCGAAGAATATTACTTGAACCTAATTTTCCATTATTGTCAGAGAAAATAAGCCTAGCAATTCTATATCAATATTTAAGTTAATCTATAATATCTATTGTCATCTTATGATATTTTAAGAAGAATTATTAATTCTTGGAGATCTTTTGTTGGAAGCAACCAATACTTGCTGTTATAAGATTAAAAATCTTATTCATAATGCTAATTTCTTATGCTTTGCAAGTAATTCGCATGTTTTACTTATTGCATAATAAGTAATAAAATTATAAACTCTATAACTATTTGATGAATAGATTTTATCTATACCTCTAATGTTGATAACACAACAAATTAACTTGAATCTTATTTAATTGCTTATAACCATTTTGAATATACATGTAATTTCTCTAAATCACTTATGCAATCAAATTGCACATAATTTACAAAGATTGATAAGACTAATATAATATTTACATTTTAACATACATAAAATATCTATTTAATAGAAGACATCCATGTATATAATCCATCTTGCTACCAGAAACTAACGCTATACTCTTTTCTGATAAAAGTATTCAATTTTTTATCTGAATATTTTTATCTGAATATTCAGATTACACGAATAAATCGTATTATGAATACTATAGATCAGTTATTGTAATTAAAATTACTTTGCCAATTGAGAAATATTTCACTAAAACAGCAAATAAATCATGCGATTCTAAGATTTAGTCCTCATCAATAACATTACTTAAATTGATATTAATAAGAAGAATTTTTATACATTTGATGATAGATGTTATTCACTATACTGGTATACAGTCTAATAATAATAGTAAATATTCTTTTGATACTTATCATACATTCCTAATAATGATTTACTTCTTTTATTTCATTACTGCTTATAGTTTATAATTTATCATTATATCTATTTATTAAGGAAAGTTAGATACCATTTTCTATGGAAATTAATAATCTACACTTAACATATGTATACATTTTCTAATTAGCTATTTGCTAGCATACTTGCTGCCTGTTTGAACAACGTGTTTATATTGTATAGAATTTATTTTGTAGTAATATAACGCATACAAAATACATCAGTTATTATTAATGTTTTCGATGTATCATACTATACTGCTATAGTATTATGATATACTTGTATTTTCTACTATTTTTACTAAATAGTAATATATAATCTTGCCTTTGTATAGTCATAGCAAGTTAATATCCAAATAATAGCAATTTAATATTTTCATCAAACAATATATAAGTGAATTTAAAATAATAAGCAATTTAGGTAAGAAAAGTATAAATGTATAATTTATGATTTTAAAATGATTTAAATCATCAATAGTTATAATATCTATTTTCAATCTAATTTTTATTTTAAAATATAATATACTTATTAAACAGTTAATTGACTAACATTAAGTTATATTATTTTAACCATGGATGAACCGTACTGCAATCTAAATTACTGATTAATTGTATTAATGAATGACCATTTGGTAAAGATAATTGTGGAGCAATTTCTATTAATGGGATTAGCATAAAAGGACGATTATGCATGTCATAATGTGGAATAATTAAATTAATTGTATTAATTAATGCTTTACCAAATAATAAAATATCTAGATCTAACGTACGAGGTCCCCATCGATCTTTTTTACGTTCTCGTCCATGTTTTAATTCAATATGTTGTATATATTGAAGTAGTATATCTGGTTCTAATAGTGTTTCTAGTTCTACTACTGCATTAAGATAATCAGATTGATTTAATGAACTTCCGTATGGTGAAGTTTGATATAAAGAAGAAGTGGCAATACGAATAGTATCTGGAAGATTATCAAGAGCAGTAAATGCCGTGTTTATCTGGTATAAAGGATCAGCAAGGTTACTACCTAAAGCGATGTAAACATGATTCATGACGATTTGTGATACTATTTATAGTGTTATTAATATTTTTTTTCAGCACTGTGTTACAAAGCTGATTAAGCATATTTTTTTGATGTGTTGGTACAGATGATTGAAATTCATCCCACCAATGAATGAGAAGATGTAATTCTGAATTATTTTCAACATTAGCTCGCAATGCTAATAAATCATAAGCTGCACTAAATTTTGGATGTTCCATTAACTTCCAAGCACGTTTGCCTTGACGACGCGGCATTCTTAATTGAAGTTGCCATATATCTCGAATTAACATAGTAATTTTTTTAGGGATTGCTAGTACTCTGCATGCTTCATATAATATATTTTTCATGGCTATTGAAGATGCATCATAATATGTTAAACATGTACTTTGTGCAATTATTTGTTCAGTTGATTTTAAATGCGGATACCAAAACATTGCTGCAAATAAAAAAGCTGTATTAACATGTATAGCATTATTAATACGGATATCGGTATTTTTTAATACTTGTATTAACATACGTTCTATAACACTATCCTCTTTTTCTGTAAATAAAGATGCAAGGCCTGGAAATAAGAGTTGAAATAATTGGTATTTACGTAACAGTTGATAAGTACTAAGACCATAACCTTCTTGTAATAATTTAAGAGATTCTTCAAATAATCTTGCAGGTGGCATATCATTTAATAATGATACTAACTTGGTAATTGGTTTGGCAGTTTCAATGGCAATTCGCATTTTTAGTTTAGCAGCAAATCGTACTACACGTAACATTCTTACTGGATCTTCACGATAACGAGTTTCGGGGTCACCAATAAGACGAATAATTCCGTTATGTAGATCTTTTAATCCTCCAACATAGTCATGTATTGTAAAATCTGATATGTTGTAATAAAGACTATTAATTGTTAGATCACGACGTTGTGCATCATCTTCAATGTTACCAAAAATATTATCACGAAGTAATACACCATTATAGTTACGATGTAAATAATGAAAATCAATTTCATTTATTTGTTGAGGATTACCACGAAAGGTAGCAACTTCAATTACTTCTGAAGCAAACATTACATGTGCTAAACGAAAACGTCGTCCTACTAGACGACAATTACGAAATAATTTTCGCATTTGATCAGGTGTAGCATTAGTGGTAACATCAAAATCTTTTGGTTTTTTACCTAATAATAAATCACGTACACTTCCTCCCACCAAATAGGCTTCGTATCCAGCTCTATGTAAACGATTTAGAACCTTAAGTGCATTTTCGCTTATATCTTTGTGCGAAATCTTATGTTTTTTTTTATAGATGATGGTCATTGCATTTTTAAGTTTAATTCCTTTAGTTTATTTCTTGTTATCCTTCAAGCAAATATAACAAATTATTAACTATGATAATAAATAGAAAATTTCATAATAACAAAATTGAGTTGAATAAGATTCATAATTAAAAATATTATTTTACAAATTATTTAAACATCTTATTACCACAACTGAACAAAATAATGATAAGAAAAACTATCTATTTTAGATAATAGGTGTTCTAATATATTTAAATAGAGCTAGTTTCTAGTATGAATATATATTTATTATATTTTGTTAAGAAGATAATAATCATTAAAATAAAGAGGAATACAAACAGGATAAACAATAAATTAAAAATATTAAAGATAGTGGTTCAGTACCTACACAGTGAAAAAGTAACAATGATTTTCACTGTGTAATAAGTAATAATTGTATAACAATTCTATACATAGCTATTAGCCAGACATCTGTTTCTCGCGAATTTCTGCTAATGTTTTACAATCTATGCATAGATCTGCTGTAGGTCTTGCTTCAAGACGACGAATACCAATTTCTATGCCGCATGATTCACAGTACCCAAAATCATCATCTTCCATTTTTTTTAGTGTTTTTTCAATTTTTTTAATTAGTTTACGTTCACGGTCACGATTACGTAGTTCTAGACTAAATTCTTCTTCTTGTACTGCACGATCAATTGGATCTGGGAAATTAACAGCTTCATCTCTCATATGCAACATAGTTCGGCTTACTTCATTTCTAAGTTGATCACGCCAGGCTTTTAAAATTTTACGAAAATGATCAAGTTGATCTTGATTCATATATTTTTCACCTAATTTTTCTTGATATGATTCTACTCCAGCAATGGCTAGGATACTAAGAGATGATGTTTTACGATTTTGCTCTTTTTGCATGTTATTTCTCCTACTTAATACGTACTATTGTTTCCCATCAGGGAAAATAAAACGTTATAAATAACAGAACCTATTAAGGTTAGCAATTATTCATACTAAAGTATCCTATGAAGACGATGAATATTTAATCTTTTATGACCAATGATAAAATCAGTAGTAAATTTTTATATTTTTTATTAATTAAACATTTTCTGTAATTTATTGCATATTTTTTAAAAATTGATAAACATCATTATAAAAATTTAGGTATCTATTAAAATCAATAATCATTATTTCATCATGATAAAAGTTAATAATTCATTTTCTAAACCAGAAAAATTGATTATTGATTAATAATCAATTTAGTTATGATAAAATCATATATGAATAATGCTTTATATTTAGCTTTAACCTATTTAGAAGATAATCATATTTAATAAAGATTCAAATATCATTATATATAATAAACATAGAATTATAAGCTCATATAAGATTATTTAATAATTTAAAGTAGTTAAAAGAATACTTATATTAAGTATAAGATGTATTATTAAATAATTTAAACGCCGACTGTAAAAATACAGTCTATAATTAAAGCTAGTTAATTTAATTAAATGAAAATATTTTATAAAAACTAACTAATAATACTAAATTGCTAAATTACAAAAAAATAAAATTTAATACTGATTATGCATCAATAGCTTTTATTTATTAGTGATTAAACTAAAATAAATAATTTTCATAAAATATTTTGGTATTGTATAATAGTGGTTATTAATAATAACTATCGTAACTGTTTTATTATTTAAATCTATTAAATAAAGATTAATAATTTGAAATTATTAATCTTTTCCAGTAAATTTGTATATAGTTTAATAAACTAATCAAATTATCATTAATTACGATTGGAGAATCGTAGCATGTTATGGAACAATCGTGAACCTATTGGACGCAAAAAACGACAAACTAAAACTGTGCATCACAATATCAAACGTAGTTCCTATAAACTAAATAATAAGTATATTTTAATAAAACGTTTATTATACAATGGCAAATATCATTATCTAGGTTATTTAACCATAATATCATTAATTTTGATAATTACAATTTTAATATGGGGAATTTATCTATATTCAGAAATCTGTACACGTATTGATGGTAAGGTATGGAAATTTCCCGTTTTAGTTTACGGTCGTATTGTAGATTTTGAACCTGGTATGTTATATACGCAAAATCAAGTAATTAAATTGCTTGAAGTAGCACAATACCGAAAGGTATTATATATTAATCATACGGGTGAATTTAGTATTAAAGATAATACTATTGATATTTTACGACGAGCCTTCAATTTTCCAGATAGTAAAGAGTGGCAGTTTCATGTACGTATGACTTTTAATAAAAATGAAATAACCGAGATTAAAAATTTAGATACTGGACGTAATTTAGGTTTTTTTCGACTTGATCCTCGTCTTATTAGTATGTTGCAGTCACCTAATGGTGAACAACGTTTATTTGTTCCTCTTACCGGATTTCCTAATTTATTAATAAATATGTTAATAGATACCGAAGACCGTTATTTTTATAGACACGGTGGGATTAATTTATATTCAATTGGACGTGCAATTTTAGCTAATATTCATGCAGGACGTACAGTACAAGGAGGTAGTACCTTAACACAACAGTTAGTGAAAAATTTATTTTTAACAAATAAACGTTCTCTATGGCGTAAAGTGAGAGAAGTTTATATGGCATTAATTATGGATGCCAGATACAGTAAGAATCATATTCTAGAACTTTATCTTAATGAAGTTTATTTGGGACAAATTGGTAATGAACAAATACATGGATTTCCATTAGCAAGCTTATATTATTTTGGTTGTCCAGTAGATGAATTAAGCTTAGATCAACAAGCAACTTTGGTTGGTATGGTAAAAGGTGCATCACTTTATAATCCATGGCATAGTCTAAAATTAGCTATACAACGTCGTAATGTAGTATTACATTTATTACAACATCAAAAAATAATTGATCAAAAACTGTATGATGTATTATCAGTGCGTGGTTTAAGTGTGCAAAAAAAAGGTGGTGTAATTATTCCGCAACCAGCTTTTATTCAATTTATGCGTAATGAAATTCAAAATAAAATTGGGAATAATATTGAAGATCTTTCTGGTGCAAAGATTTTTACTACATTAGATTTGAATACTCAAAAATTAGCAGACAGAGCTGTTCAAAAAGAAATTCCAATTTTAAAAAAAAAGCATGCTCTAAAAGATTTAGAAATAGCAATGGTGGTAGTAGATCGATTTAGTGGTGAAATACGTGCTATAATAGGTGGTTCTGAACCTCAATTTGCTGGATATAATCGTGCACTTCAAGCTCGTCGTTCAATTGGGTCACTAGCTAAACCAACTACTTATTTAACAGCTTTAAGTCAACCAAATAGTTATCGTTTAAATTCATGGATTGCCGATACTCCAATTGCTTTAAAACAATCACATAGTAATGTTTGGAAACCTATGAATAACGATCATCATTATACTGACAAAGTATTGTTAGGAGATGCATTAATTTACTCAATGAATATACCTACAGTACATCTTGGTATGGTGTTAGGTTTAGAATCAGTTGCTAAGACTTGGATTAAACTTGGTGTGCCAAAAAATCAATTACATTTAGTACCTTCTATATTATTAGGTGCACTTAATTTAACACCTATTGAAGTAGCACAGGTGTTTCAATCAATTTCTAGCGGAGGTAACTATGCTAAATTATCATCAGTACGCGCAATAATAGCAGAAAATGGAACTATTTTATATCAAAGTTATCCTCAAGCAGAATATGTTGTAGCTCCACAAGCTGCTTATTTAACAATGTATGCTATGCAACAAGTTGTTTCACATGGTACTGCTCATATATTAGGCAGACGATATCCAAAAGCACACTTAGCTGGTAAAACGGGTACTACTAATGATTTAGTAGATAGTTGGTTTGCAGGAATTGATGGTAAGGAAGTAGTTATTACGTGGGTTGGCCGTGATAATAATCAAAGTTCAAAGCTTTATGGTGCTACTGGTGCACTACACGTTTATATTCGTTATTTAGAAAATCAAGCACCAACTCCTTTGGAATTGATATTACCTGAAGATATTTCATATTTTAATATTGATTCAATTGGTAATTTTGTGTGTAATAAAACTTTACGTACATTACCAGTGTGGACTTTAAATCCAGATAAATTATGTGAAAATCCAAAAAAAATAACTGAATGATTATTGTCATTCATATCTAAAATTTTTTAACTTAATTAAAAAATTGATTTATTGCTATATTATATGTTGTGTTAGATAAAAGAATTTAATTCTGAAGTTATTTTATATGGTAAGTTATGTAAAACTTATACTAATATTTATATTATTATAAATAGAATTTAAATTCTAATATCTACTGAAAATATACATAGTATTTATGTACTATAACTAATAGTATTTTATTTTATCATAAAACTAGTTTAGTTAGTTTTATGATAATTTAAGTCAATGTTAACATTCTAATTTATTATATTTATATATACATAGATATAACAAATATATTTTTAAAATACTCAAATATTGCTAATTAGTTTAATGAACAAATCAAAATTGTTTTCATATATGTATATAACATACTATTATATACATATATAGATTAAAAAATTTTTGAATTTTAATAAATTTATTTAAATATAACTTGAATATATTAAATATAATGTAACTTAATATATTTGTACTAACATAATGAATACATTAAAAATATTGTATTATTTCAAATAATTTATTGTATATAAGCATTTAACATATAAAAGGGCTAATTATTATATGTATAATAATTAGTACATATGGAATAATTTGCTTATTTATTCTCAATAATGTCAATTAGAAAAATCAAGAAATAAATAGAAAATAAAATATTGGAATTAATGTTGAAGATTAATGGCTAAAGTATATTAATCAAAATTTTTAAGTAAAAGATTACTTGATTATATTTTTTAAAAATACAAAACATATATATCTTAGATAGTATCATTGGAGTAAAAAATGAATCAAAGCATAGATATACCATTACAATTGACTGATACAGCAGTTCAAAAAGTGAAAAATCTCATTGAACAAGAAAATAAAGCAGAATTAAAATTACGTATTTATATTACAGGAGGAGGTTGTAATGGTTTTCAGTATGCTTTTACTTTGGATGATAAAATCAATGATGGTGATATAATTGTTGAAAAACAAGACGTAATTTTAGTTATTGATTCAATTAGCTTACAATATTTATTTGGTGGTTCAATAGATTATATCGAAGGATTAGATGGATCACGTTTTATTGTAAATAATCCAAATGCGAAAACAACTTGTGGTTGTGGTTATTCTTTTAGTATCTAATATGATTAATAGCTAATATCATTAATAATGAATCAATGTTATATTTTACGTTTTAATTACTTCAAATTTTTTATTTAAGACTTTATGAAACCTTAAATAAGCTGAATAATCTATTAATTAGTTATTAACTAATAGTTTTGATCATTATTTATTATTAATGATACATTAGGCATAAGTAAATCATAAAAATTACAAAATAGCTTTCACGCAGCTATATCAAAAAACATATATTTTTACTAATAATATATATTAAATCGGTAATAAACATAATTAATAGTTATAGCTAACTTGGTGTAATTTAAGTATCAAAAAAATTAATTAATATTTAATAGTTGTCGAATTACTATAAATAAAGCAGATTTAATATCTTCTTTAAAGATAGAAAATTTAAATATTATTAGAAGTACCGTTATGCAAGTCTCATAGCTTGACCAAATTCGTATCCAAACATTCTTATGTTAGTATAATAAGAATTAATTTTCATTAGATTTAATCTATCGCTCATTTTTAACATTGGAGCTATTATTCCATTACAAAAATTATTAATTATAAAATTCGATTTGTATAATATTATCAAAATAATAGTGATAATATAATACATCCATTTTCTCAATCTTGAATCTAATAAGATTAGATTTACTTTATGTAATTAAGCTACGTAATTTTAATGTTGCTAATATGAAATAATTTATCTTATTACTTTTATCAAAATTTTATTTTTTGCTTTTTCTATTTAAAATTTCTATTTTTTAGAGATTTTCTTATTATTAAATAACTATTATCTAAGTTTTTTTAAAAATATAGTTATATAATGATTATATTTAATTTACTTATATATAGTTATGTACGTATAGCTATTTGGCATAATGCAATGAAAATATAACAGTATTGGAAAAGCATGATATTTAGTTCATATATTAAAATATAATTTAATTTGATTTAATAAAAATTAAAAAATCTAATATCCGACTATCAATTAGTGACTATTTTTGAATAGTTATGTTAAAAATGTTATCTAAACGTTATTATTTATAATTTTAATTTAATTAAAATTACTAGTAGCAAGAGCAGTGATATAATTAGAAATTATTTTTTGAGTAAAATCTTTTTACCTTATATTATAAAATATAACAAACTTTTTATAAAGTATTAAAAATAAATTTTACCTTTATAAAACTTCATTAGGAACTTCGTGCTAAATATTAAATCTCACTCTCATGACCAAAGAATGGTCTGTCCGTAAATCTTAGATGAGACATAGATGAATGAAAAAAAATACATTAACGTTAAGTGTTCTAACATTTAGTATTGGTATAGCTTTAAGCTCAATAAATACCTTCGCAGAAGGAATAACGTCCTCTTCCTCCTCGAGTTATCAATTACCTAGTTTAGCACCCATGTTAGAAAAAGTTATGCCTTCTGTAGTTAGTATTAGTGTAGAAGGAAATACTGTTGTTAAAACGCCTCATATGTCGCAACAATTTCGACATTTTTTTGGTGACAATTTTTTATTTTGCCAAGAGGGTTCACCGTTTCAGGGTTCCCCAATCTGTCAAGGCAATGGTGATAATGAAAATGATGATAATAACACTAGTAATCAACAGCGTAAATTTCATGTGCTTGGTTCAGGTGTAGTTATTGATGCTCAAAAAGGTTATGTTGTTACTAATAATCATGTAATTGATAGTGCTACCAAAATTCAAGTACAACTCAGTGATGGTCGGCGTTATAATGCTAAAATTATTGGTAAAGATCAAAGATCTGATATTGCATTAATTCAATTAGAAAATGCACAAAATTTAACTTCTATTAAAATCGCTAGCTCTGATAATTTACGTGTAGGTGATTATGCAGTAGCTATTGGTAATCCTTATGGCCTTGGTGAAACAGTTACATCAGGTATTATTTCTGCATTAGGTCGCAGCGGCTTAAATGTAGAAAATTATGAAAACTTTATTCAAACTGATGCAGCAATTAATCGTGGTAATTCTGGTGGTGCATTAGTAAATTTAAATGGTGAGTTAATTGGTATAAATACTGCTATTTTAGCACCAGATGGTGGTAATATCGGTATAGGATTTGCTATTCCTAGTTCTATGGTAAAAAATTTAATAGCTCAGATGCTAGAATACGGACAAGTAAAACGTGGTGAATTAGGTATTTTAGGTACTGAATTAAATTCAGATCTAGCAAAAGCAATGAGGATTAATGTACAGCGAGGTGCTTTCATTAGTCAAGTATTATCCAAATCTGCTGCTGCTAGAGCTGGTATTAAATCAGGTGACGTTATCATATCAATGAATAATAAACCATTAAGTAATTTTGCTGCTCTAAGAGCAGAGGTCGGAACTTTACCAGTAGGAACTAAAATAAAATTAGGCATATTACGCAATGGGAAAATATTCAACGTAGTAGTTGAACTTCAGGAAAGTGAAGTAAACAAATTAGAATCATCTTCAATATACTCTGGAATTGAAGGTGCTGATTTAAGTAATGTTAGAGGTAGAAAAGGAGGAGTACGTGTTAATAGTGTAAAAAATGGTAGTCCTGCTTCACATGTTGGTCTCAAAAAAGGTGATATCATTTTATCTGTTAATCAACAATCAGTAAAAAATCTAGGTGAATTACGTAAAATTCTTGATACAAAACCACCGGTTTTAGCGATAAATGTTCAACGTGGCTCTAATAATATTTATCTTTTACTAATGCAATAAAATATACAAGTTCTTTGTAAGGTAAGCTATTGCTTACCTTACAATAATTTTATATAAAATACCTTAATCCTTATTAAGGATTTAGTAGTTAAAAGATTAAATTCTTATTATTTTAACAAATTTCAATTATTGAATTAAAATAAATTTTTGGATATTTGTTAGATATTAAAGTAACTGTGAATTATTAAGTTTAGAAAATTATATATATCAAATAATTATATTTAAATTATTGAAATTTAGTTTGATTTGATTACAATCTGTAAGGTGGATAATTTGATAAATATTCTAATTAATAGAACGTAATAATTTGTTGATTTCTACTTTATTACGAGTTCTTATATCAACTTTTTTTACTATGATTGCGCAATACATTGCATATTTACCTGTTTTAGAAGGTAGAGTACCTGCAATAACTACTGAACCAGCAGGTATATATCCATGATGAATTTCATCTGTTTTACGATTATAAATTTTTGTACTTTGACCAATATACACTCCCATAGAGATAACTGAACCTTCTTCAATAATTACACCTTCAACTATTTCAGAACGTGCTCCAATAAAACAATTATCTTCAATAATAGTAGGATTATCCTGTAAAGGCTCTAAAATTCCTCCTATACCAACACCACCAGAAATATGAACATTCTTCCCGATTTGTGCACAGGACCCCACTGTAGTCCAAGTATCAATCATAGTACCCTCATCAATGTAAGCTCCAATGTTAATATAAGATGGCATTAAAACAGTATTACGGGCAATAAATGCTCCTTGACGAACAGTAGCTGGAGGAACTATACGAATCCTTTCATGTTTGAATTTATCAATATTCCAATTTGCAAATTTCATTGGAATTTTATCATAGAAACATGTTTCAATGCCTTTTATTAATTTATTTTCATTAATTTGAAAAAACAATAAAATTGCTTTTTTTATCCACTGGTAAGTTACCCACTTACCATTAATTTTTTCAGAAATACGTATATTACCTTTATCTAAAAGTATAATTACCTGATTAATAGCTTTTTTAGTTGCATCATCTATATTTGATGGACTAAGGTTATTACGGTACTCAAAAGTATTTTCAATAATGTTCTGTAATTCTTGCATAATGAATTCCTAACTTTTTAAATCAAAAATTTCATAAATATCGCATAAATTAAAGATTAAAAAATATCTTTAACAATTTAAATAATGTTTATAACATAATTAATACATTAATATTATTTAGATGTAGATCGGGAACTTTATATGTAATTTTTTAAATAAAAATAAATATTTTATGTAGTTATCTGACTAATAAATTTATATAATGACCATATAATTTATTTTATTTACTTAGCTAATTTATACTTCTTAAGTATAAATTAATAATTTAAGAAATTATTATAATAATAAAATAATTAAATTTATATTGAATAACTTACTGTATAAATGTAGTTTATATATTGATGTATTAAAAGATATGTCTTTAATATTTTAAAATATTATCAATTGAATATATAACTATATTCTAGTACTATAAAAATATAATATAGGGAATGATAGTCTATTATTTTTAATAAAAAAGTATGGGATAATTTATTTATTTTTAAAATCAATACTAAGATTACAATAAAATTATTAATATATAAATATTTATTTTAAATCTAAAAGGATTGTTAAAATGATAATTATCAATGTATTAAGATACTTCAGTATAATATAATTAATCTATAATTTTGATTATTTGTTCATGAACCTTTAAAAAACAAAATATAAAATTAACACTCCTACGCATTGGCATATAATTTAAATGCTTTTGATTCTATATAAGGAATCAATGTATTATAAATGCATGCAAGCATAACGTTAAATTAAAGTTGGAGGTAATTATGGTAACTGTTTCTATGCACGATATGCTCAAAGCAGGTGTTCATTTTGGTCATCAAACTCGTTATTGGAATCCAAAAATGAAACCTTTTATTTTTTGTGCACGTAATAAAATTCACATTATTAATCTTGAAAAAACTGTTATTATGTTTAATAAAGCTTTAAAAGAATTAAGTCAAATTTCTTTCCGTAAAGGTAAAATTTTATTAGTTGGTACTAAACGTGCTGCTAGCAAAGCAATAAAAGAATATGCTTTAAATTGTGATCAATTTTTTGTAAATAATCGCTGGTTAGGCGGTATGTTAACTAATTGGAAAACTGTTCGTCAATCTATTAAAAGATTAAAAGAACTAGAAATTCAATCTCAAGACGGTACCTTTGATAAATTAACTAAAAAAGAAGCCTTGATACGTACTCGTGAATTAGTGAAGTTGGAAAATAGTTTAGGTGGAATTAAAAATATGGGAGGTTTACCGGATGCATTATTTGTTATTGGTGCAGATCATGAACATATTGCAATTAAAGAAGCAAATAAATTAGGTATTCCTGTTTTTGCTATTGTTGATACTAATTCAAATCCAGAAGGTATTAATTTTGTTATTCCTGGTAATGATGATGCAATTCGTGCTGTACATTTATATCTAACTGCTGTTGCAGTTGTTATACAAAAAGGACGTTCTCAACGTTTATCAGAATATGTTGAAGAAATCACTAATATTTGAAAAACTTATTTTTTTTTAAAACTTTCAAAGAATATTCTCTCTTATTTAATCCAGATTTATATCTTTATATTCATAAAATAATCTGCTGATTAATAAAGTAAATCTCCTACATTAATTCCTAATAATTTTAAAAAATAAAATTAAGGATTCTTGAATGAATGAAATTACTACTGCATTAGTGAAAGAATTACGTGAACGTACTGGATTAGGCATAATGGAATGTAAAACGTCACTTATTGAGGTAAATGGGAATATTGAACTTGCAATTAAAAATATGCGTAAATCTGGTATTATTAAAGCTGCAAAAAAATCATGCAATGCAGTTGTTGAAGGATTAATTAATGTTCAAATTAGTGACGGTTATGCGATGATATTAGAGGTTAATTGTGAAACTGATTTTGTTGCTAAACATAATGTTTTTCAAGGTTTTGTTGGTGACATTATGCATACAGCTATTACCAAAAAATTAACTGATATTAATAAACTAAAATCACAATTTGAAGAAGAACGCATTGCTTTAATTTCAAAATTTGGTGAAAACATCAATATTCGTCGCATTGCCATTTTAGAAGGTACAGAATTAAACTGTTATCAACATAGTGAACGTATTGGTGTTTTAATTTCTACTCAAGGACTTAATAAAACATTAAGCAAGCAAATTGCAATGCACATTACTGCTAGTAAACCAGAATTTATCAAACCAGAAGATGTACCTAATTATGTCATTAAAAATGAATATGAAATACAATTAGAAATAACAGCAAAATCTAATAAACCAAAAGAAATTATAGAAAAAATAGTTGCCGGTCGAATGAAAAAATTTATTGAAGAAATATCTTTAATTAGTCAATTATTCATTTTTGATCAAAATAAAAGTGTTATGCAAATATTAGAAGCAGAAAATGCTAGCGTGATTAATTTTATACGATTTGAGCTTGGAGAAGCAATAGAAACACCAAAATTAATTTACTAATAAACTTGAATAAGAACACATAAATCTTAAACTTGTTAGAGCATAACAAGTTCTAGTGATTTTTTAGGTGTGTAAAATGCTATTACCTTAATTTTTTTAATCAGCTATTTTCTCTTATGTTTATAAGAACACCTAATTAATTAGGTCAAGCTTCATATTTTAAGAGCTAAACATGCCTATAAATATAAAACCTATATATCAACGTATCCTATTAAAATTAAGTGGTGAAGCACTACAAGGAAATGAAGATTTTGGTATTGATGCAAGTGTACTTGATCGTATAGCACAAGAAGTAAAAGAATTAGTGGAATTAGGTATCCAAGTAGGGGTGGTAATTGGAGGTGGAAATCTATTTCGCGGTGCTGGTTTAGCACAGGCAGGAATGAATCGAGTCGTTGGTGATCATATGGGTATGTTAGCAACTGTAATGAATGGTTTAGCTCTACGTGATGCTCTACATCGTGCATATGTGAATGTTCGTTTAATGTCTGCAATTCCACTAAATGGTGTATGCGATAATTATAGCTGGGCAGAAGCAATCAGTTTGTTACGTAATAATAGAGTAGTTATCTTTTCCGCAGGAACTGGAAATCCATTTTTTACTACTGATTCTGCAGCTTGTTTGCGTGGAATTGAAATCGAAGCTGATGTAGTGCTAAAAGCAACTAAAGTTAATGGTGTTTATTCATCTGATCCAATCAAAAATATTAGTGCACAATTGTACGATCAATTAACATATACTGAAGTATTAGAAAAAGAGCTTAAAGTAATGGATTTAGCTGCTTTTACATTAGCTCGTGACCATCAACTGCCAATCCGCATTTTTAATATGAATAAACTTGGTGCATTAAGAAGAGTAGTTATGGGTGAAAAAGAAGGAACTTTAATTATGACTTAATAAAAAGTAAATATAATTAAAATATATAAATATTTATACTATATTTTTACAATTATAAATTATATAAGACAAATGAAATTACATTAGTAATGCTTTAATTATTCTGAATAAAATCCACTAATTTAAATCTAGAGGGTTTAATGTGATTAACAATATTAAAAATATTGCTGATATACGTATGAATAAATGTATATCGGCATTTAGGAATACTATTAGTAAAGTACGTACTGGTCGTGCAGCACCTGGATTACTTAGTGGAATTACAGTAAAGTATTACGGTACAATTATACCATTAAATAAAATAGCTTCTATAACAGTAGAAGATGCACATACTTTGAAGATTAATGTATTTGATCGATCAATAGGACCAGCAATTGAGAAAGCAATTGTATCATCAAATCTTGGATTAAATCCAACTTCAGATGGTAATTATATTCGTGTTCCATTACCTACATTAACGGAAGAACGTCGTAAAGAGTTGATTAAAGTTGTTCGTAATGAAGCAGAAATGAGTCGCGTTGCTATACGTAACATTCGTCGTGAAACTAATGACAAAATTAAAATATTGCTAAAGAGCAAAGAGATTAGTGAAGATGATGAACATCGATTACAAGAAGAGATTCAAAATATAACTAATACACATATCCAATATGTTGATATAGCATTGGTTGAAAAAGAAAAAGAACTTATGGAGGTTTAATTTTATTTATTTAAATAGAATTAATACTTTATTTCAAGACGCCTAATTTATAGCTATATAATTTGTTAATTTATGAAATGTATTCTACATATATACAAAATATCCTTCATTATGACTTCATAAGGATATCTAATGAAGAAAAAATTAACTTTACTAGGTTCTACTGGTTCTATTGGTACTAGTACTTTATCTATAATAGCAGCTAATCCGGATAAATATCATGTTACAGCGTTAGTTTCATATCAGAATGTAACTAAAATGATTGCACAATGTCAGCAATTTCGACCACGTTATGCAGCTATGTCTGATCAAGCTTCAGCTAAAATTTTACGTAAACAATTAAAATTATTAAATATTCACACTGAAGTGTTTTCTGGTATTGAAGCAGCTAGTGAATTAGCAGTATTGGATGAAGTTGATCAGGTTATGGCCGCTATTGTAGGATTTTCTTGTTTGCAACCTATATTGGCTGCTATACGTGCTGGAAAGACTATATTATTAGCTAATAAAGAATCTCTTGTGACTTGTGGTGCTTTATTTATGAACGCAGTCCGTCAATATAAGGCGCAGTTATTACCTGTAGATAGTGAACATAATGCTATTTTTCAGCTTTTACCTATAAGTATGCAGCATCAATTAGGATATGCTGATCTTCAAAAACATGGTATTAAATCAATTCTGCTTACAGCATCTGGTGGTCCTTTTCGTAATGTACCAATTTCTGATTTAGTTTATATGTCTCCAGCACAAGCATGCTTACATCCTAACTGGTCCATGGGTAATAAAGTTTCTGTTGATTCTGCTACCATGATCAATAAAGGTTTTGAATATATTGAAGCTCGTTGGTTATTTAATGTTACTGATTTAGATCAAATAGAAATCATCTTACATCCACAGTCTATTATTCATTCTATGGTACGTTATTGTGATGGTAGCGTTTTAGCTCAATTAGGTGTGCCAGATATGCGGACTCCCATTGCATATAGTATGTCGTGGCCTACACGTATTAATACTGAGATAAATTCACTTGATTTAACACAGATCAAAGAATTAGTTTTTGCAAAACCTGATTATAATCGCTATCCATGCTTAAAATTAGCTATTGATGCATGTGCTGAAGGTCAGGCGGCCACTATTATTTTAAACGCAGCCAATGAAATTGCAGTAACAGCTTTTTTACAACATAAAATTAGATTTACAGATATTGCGCATATTAATAAAGAAATTTTATCATCTTTTTCATGTTCAGAACCAATTAATATTGAAGATGTTGTGGAGATCGATAGACGTGTACGCATTATTGTTAATAAATTATTACCACGTTTTAGTTTAATAGCTTAAATATCTTTGTTATTTGTTCCTTTTAAAATTTTATGTTAAACTAAAAATGGTCATTATATACTAGATTGTTATATTTAATATGGATTAACATGTGTGTAATATGTATTGAAGTAGGACTCCTTCTAGTAAAGGAAGTATTTGATTATTATGTGCTCTAATAATTATGATTTAATCAATAAAAGATCGTATCTTGTACCAAGTCATGTCGCGATTATTATGGATGGTAATGGTCGCTGGGCAACAAAGCAAGGGAAATTACGTATCTTTGGTCATAGAGCAGGTGTAAAATCAGTACGTAAAGCGGTTAAATTTGCTATAAAACATAAATTATCAGTATTAACTCTTTATGCTTTTAGCAGTGAAAATTGGCGTAGACCTGTCCAAGAAGTAATAGATTTAATGGAATTATTTATTTGGGCGCTTGATAACGAAGTTAAAAGCTTACATAAATATAACGTAAACTTACGTGTGATTGGTGATATTGAACAATTTAATAATTGTATTCAAAAACGTATACACTATGCACAAAAACTAACACAGCATAATAAGGGATTAGTGCTGAACATTGCTGCCAACTATAGTGGACGATGGGATATCGTTCAAGGTACGAAGAAAATAGCTAAACAAGTTCAGAAAGGATTATTAAATCCAGATCATATTACTGAAGAGATTTTATCTATATATTTATGTACGCAAGAATTACCTCCTGTAGATTTAGTAATAAGGACTGGTGGAGAACATCGGGTTAGCAACTTTTTACTATGGCAGATTGCTTACGCTGAATTTTGGTTTACTGATATTCTTTGGCCGGATTTTAATGAACTAATTTTTCAAGATGCATTACATTCATTTATGAAAAGAGAACGTCGATATGGCGGAAATTCACAAGAGATTATCTCAAAATTATTTGTTAAGAGAGGTGATTTCTGCTGAAAATTCGTATTGTTAGTGCATGTATTTTAATGCCTTTAGTAATTCTATTGATATCTTATTTACCGTTATTTATTTTTATTATTATAAATATTGCTGTTTGTATGCTTGCTGCGTGGGAATGGGGATTATTAGCAGGAATAATCACACATGGACAACGAGCTTTCATTGCTATGTTATATGGTTTTATATTATTAATAATGGTTTATATACTACAAATCACTCAAAATAATCTACAGCAGTTCGAAATACAAGCATTTTTATGGGTATCCATAATATGGTGGTTTAGTGCTTTTATCTTAGTATCTTTTTATCCTTCTTCTGCGGGATTATGGCGTAATTCACGTTTACTACGTTTATTATTTGGCATGTTTATACTAATACCATTTTTTTTAAGTATTATCCTATTACGTATATATACCAATAATATTAAAAACATTACAGGAACATGGTGGTTATTAATTGTGATGTTTCTTGTATGGAGTGCTGATTCTGGAGCTTATATATTTGGCAGATATTTTGGTAAACATCTATTAGCACCTAAAATCTCTCCAGGTAAAACTTGGGAAGGTTTGTTTGCAGGTTTATTATTTTCGACTATTATTGCGTGGTTATTTAGTTTATTAGCACCATTTAATAATATTAAAATAAGCATGTTGTTTTTTTTCTCTATAATTATTGTACTTACTTCTGTGCTGGGTGATTTGACTGAGAGTATGTTCAAACGTGAAGCTGGTATAAAAAATAGTGGTAATTTAATTCCTGGTCATGGCGGTATTCTCGATCGTATTGATAGCCTTACATCTGCAGTACCGATTTTAGTATATTTGTTATTGATATTCCGCTTTTTTTAAGGAAGGATAGGCATTAATGTTGAGTATACTTTGGAGTCTTGTAGCTTTTATTGGCGCACTAGGTCTATTGATAACCGTACATGAGTTTGGGCATTTTTTAGTAGCACGTTTTTGTGGTGTTAAAGTTGAACGTTTTTCTATCGGTTTTGGAAAAATTTTATGGCGATTTAGTGATCGTTATGATACTGAGTACGTTATTGCGCTTATCCCTCTTGGGGGATATGTTAAAATGCTTGATGAACGCACTCAAGGTTGTGTATCTAGTAAATTTAGTCATCAAGCTTTCAATAATAAAACTATACTTCAACGCACTCTTATTATTACGGCTGGTTCTGCTGCAAATCTTATCTTTGCAATTTTTATATATTGGTTTGTATTTATTCATGGTATATCCGTAGTGCGGCCAGTTGTTAATAAAGTTATAAATCATTCTATTGCTGCAGAAGCAGAGATTAAATCTGGCATGGAACTTAAAGCGATAGATGGTATTAACACACCTGATTGGGATACAGTACGTATGATTTTACTAAGTAAAATTGGTAATAGTAAAGTTATATTTAGTGTTTCACAGTTCGGTGATCATAAAATTCAACAAAAATACATTAATTTATATAAATGGAAATTTAATCCTGATAAAGAAGATCCAGTAATTACTTTAGGCATATTACCATATAGTAATACACAAGTTAAAATGGTAGTTGCAAATGTCCAATTTAATTCACCAGCTTACATAGCTGGATTTCAGGCTGGTGATAAAATCATAAAACTAAATGGACAATTCTTAACACGATGGCAAGATTTTGCATTAAAGTTACAAAATAATACTTATACAAAAGTAATAGAAGTAGAACGTAATGGCAAAAATCTTCAATTGAAGATGATCCTAAACAATACATTAGTTAATAATAAAGGAAGTTTTGCAGGAATAATACCGAGTACAACTCCAATCACTGATAAATATAAAACAGTAAAGCAATTTGGACCACTTAATGCAATAAGTGCAGCAACTTTAAAAACATGGGAACTAATTAAAATAACAATGTCTATGTTAGAAAAATTAGTTAGTGGAGATGTAAAGTTAAATCATCTGCATGGACCAGTTGCTATAGCTCAAGGAGCAAGATTGTCAGCAGATTATGGTGTTTTATGCTATTTAATGTTTTTAGCCTTAATTAGTATAAATTTAGGTATTGTTAATCTTCTTCCATTGCCAGTATTAGATGGTGGACATTTATTATTTTTATTGATTGAAAAAATAAAAGGTAAACAAGTTTCAGATAGAGTTCAAAACGTTAGTTATCGTATTGGCTCAATTTTATTAGTATTATTAATGGGACTTGCGCTTTTCAATGATTTTTCACATCTATTGATAGCTAGAAAATAAATAGATGTGAGATGTGTTAGGATAACGCACAAAACGATGGCTATGAAAAAGTTTATTGTAGCATTGCTGCTTTTGAGTAGCAGCACTGTTTATGGTGTAGATACTTTTCAGGTAAAAAGTATTCATTTTGAAGGATTGCAACGAATTAGTATTAGTACCGCTATGTTAAGCGTACCATTCCATGTCGGAAACATAGTGAGTAAGAAGAATATAGCTAATATGATTCAATCATTGTTTGCTACAGGCAACTTTGAAAGCGTTAATGTGTTAACAGATAATGAAAAATTAGTAATTAGAGTTCAAGAAAGGCCAATTATTACAGAAATTATTTTTTCCGGCAACAAAATGTTAAGTAAAAAACAATTAAATACTAATCTTAATACTTTAGGTATTCGTGTAGGTGAACCAATTAATTATGCTTCACTTAATTTAGTTAAAAAAGGATTAGAAAATTTTTTTTATGATATTGGTAAATATAATGCAACGATTGATTCTATTGTAACGTCTTTGCCACGTAATCGTGTTAAGCTAAAGATGTTATTTAAAGAAGGTGTATCTACAAAAATCAAACAAATTAATATTATAGGTAATAAAAAAGTTAGTACTAAACAAATTCTTTCTCATTTTGATTTGCATGATTCAGTAAGATGGTGGAATATATTGAGTAATACTGAATTCAATAAACAGAAATTCTTTAATGATTTAAAAACACTACGTGATTTCTATTTAGAACGAGGATATATTGCTTTTAATATAGAATCTAGTCAAGTTAGTTTCACCTCGGATAAAAAAGGAATTTACATAACAATTAATATTGTTGAAGGTGATATATATAAAATTGCAGGCATATATACTCAAGGTAATATGCAAGGACATTCTGTAGAAATTAAGCGTTTAACACATAAAATTTCATCAAATCAAATATATAATTCAAAAAAAATTAATCATTTAAAAGATAATATAAAAGATGTTTTAGGACATTATGGTTATAACTCTTGCCGTATAACAGTATATCCTGAACTTAATGCGATCGATAAGACTGTTAAGTTGCATATTAACATTGATAGTGGGAAGCGTTATTATGTACATCAGGTGCGCTTTGAAGGCAATACAATTTCCAAAGATATAGTATTACGTCGAGAAACTCGGCAAATGGAGGGAGCTTGGTTAGATAATAATTTACTTAAACAAGGAAAAGAACGATTAAATCGTACCGGTTACTTTGAATCAGTTGATCTAAAAACAAAACCAATATTGAAATCCTCAGATCAATTAGATGTTATTTATAAGGTTAAAGAACATAATACTGGTACTTTTGATTTTGGATTTGGATATGGTAGTGGCATTGGTATACGTTTTCAAGGTGGTATGAACCAAAATAATTGGTTGGGTACGGGTAATAATTTAAGTATTAATACCACAAAAAATGAACATCATGATTATGTTGACATTTCAATGCTTGATCCCTATTTTACAGTAAATGGTATCAGTCTAAGTGGTCGTGTTTTTCATAGTCGATTTAAAGCTGATAATGCAAATAAATCTGGTTATACTAATAGAAGTTATGGTATAAATGGTACATTAGGATTTCCAGTTAGTGAAAAAAATACATTACAGATTGGTTTAGGTTATGTACATAACGATTTATCCAATATGCATCCTCATGTAGCTATGAAGCGTTATTTTGATTCGATCGGTAACCCTCTATTTCTTAATAGTAATCAACACTTATCTTCATCTGATATTACTTTTCATTATGGTTGGATATTTAACAATCTAAATAACGGAATTTTTCCAACGAGTGGAAATCGAACTCATTTTAGTGGTAAGGTCACTATTCCTGGATCATATAATTCTTTTTACAAAGTAGTATTGGAGACACGGCAATATATATCATTAGTCAATGATGGTAGCTGGGTAATATTAGGTAGTGCTCGTGTAGGTTATGGGACTGGAATTCATGAGAAAGAAATGCCATTTTATGAAAATTTTTATGGCGGTGGTTTTAAATCAGTTCGTGGTTTTAAATCTAATACACTCGGTCCAAAAGCTGTTTATTTTAAAAATGGTTTGTCCAGTTGTGATTTAAGTGAAAAATTATTTTGTAAATCAAATGATGCAATTGGTGGTGATGCTATAGCTAATGCAAGTCTTGAGCTAATCATGCCAACACCTCTTCTAAATGAAAAATATAAAAATTCTTTTCGTACATCTATTTTTATAGATGCAGGGACTGTTTGGGATACTAAATGGCAACATATTAAATTTATGCATAACTCAGAAATTCCAGATTATAGTAATCCATATAATATTAGAATTTCTGCTGGAATTGCTTTACAATGGCTATCGCCTTTAGGACCAATAGTTTTCTCGTATGCTAAACCTTTAAAGATATATGATGAAGATAAAACAGAACCTTTTCAGTTTAATATTGGTACAACTTGGTAATAAGCAGTATTAAATGTTAATTAATGGTGGTGAGATTTATTTTAATATTTTATCAATATAAAATTTACTACATAGTAAGGTGCTATTGTTAAGAATGATGTTTAACTTAAAGGAATGTATGATGAAAAAGCTTTTGTATTCAATTAGTCTAGCTTTAATTATAGTAATTTCTACAAATATTCAAGCTGCTGAAAGAATTGCAATTGCCAATATTGCAAGTATTTTTCAGCAATTACCACAACGTAACATTATTGCTAAACAATTAGAAAATGAATTTAAAGGACGTTCTACCGAGCTGCAACTTCAAGAATTAGATATTCAAAATAAAATACAGAAATTACAAATCAACAAATCTAAAATGAAAGCTAGTGAACGAAATCGCATAGAACGGGATATTATAATTCAACGTGAAAAATTTTCAAATAAAGCACAAATTTTTGATCAAGATAGACGTTATCGTCAAATACAGGAACGTAATAAATTATTAAGTCGTATACATGATGCTATAAAGAAAGTTGCTAAAAGTCAAGGTTATGATATTGTGATTAATGCAGAGGCTATTGCTTATGTTTCACACGAAAAAGATATTACTAATGATGTATTAAAGCAGGTTAAATAATTAATGTTATCGATCCGACTGGCTGATTTAGCCCAGTACTTGAATGCAAAGTTATATGGAGACGGAGATATTACTATCTCTAGTATTGCTTCTATAAGATCTGCCAAAACAGGTCAAATAACTTTTCTTGCAAACAGGCGTTACCGTAATAAACTTAATCATCTTCAAGCTTCTGCGGTGGTATTAACAGAAGAAGATTTAAAATTTTGTAAAATATCTGCGTTAGTGGTAAAAAATCCTTATTTAACATATGCTTATATTGCTCAACTATTCGATTCTACACCTCCACCAGCGCAAAATATTGCCCCAAGCGCAGTGATAGATTCAAGTGTAATATTAGGACAGAATGTTTCAATAGGTGCGAATGTCGTAATTGAATCTAATGTTAAACTAGGTAACAATGTTGTAGTTGGTCCAGGATGTTTTATCGGTAAACAAACATATATTGGTAATGGTTCACGTTTATGGGCTAATGTAACAATTTATCATAAGACTCAAATTGGAGAAAATTGTCTGATTCAATCTGGTGCAGTTATTGGTGCAGATGGTTTCGGATATGCCAATAATCAAGGTAATTGGGTTAAAATTCCACAATTAGGTAGAGTAATAATAGGGAATCTGGTAGAAATTGGTGCTTGTACTACTATTGCTCGCGGAGCACTAGATGATACGTTAATTAGTAATGGTGTTATTATAGATAACTTATGTCAAATTGCACATAATGTTATTATTGGAGAGAATACAGCAATTGCTGCTGGTGTCATTATGGCTGGAGATTTAAAAATTGGACATAATTGTATGATTGGTGGTGCTAGTGTCATTAATGGTCATATGGAAATATGTGATGAAGTAATTATAACTGGAATGAGTATGGTAATACGTTCAATTACAAAACCAGGCATATATTCTTCTGGCATTCCAATACAATCTAATAAAGTGTGGCGTAAAATGGCAGTGTTATTGATGAATATCGATAGTATAAATAAACGATTAAAGAGCATTGAACACAAGATTTAAGTGCAATGCTAGGCATATTTATTAAGTAAGTATATAACTAATAAAGCAGTATATCTTCTTCACTTCTGGTAAACCAGAGTTCGGTAATAGTATTGCAAGGAAGTACAATACTTGCGAGCTGATTTGCGGCCTGCGATGATCACAATGATCCTTCGCAGGCCGTGTTATTGTTACCATTAAATTTTTAGGACAGGAAGAGTATTTTGACTATTGAAAAGCATACTCTAAAAATCGAAGAAATTTTAGAACTGCTGCCTCATCGTCATCCGTTTTTATTGGTTGACCGTGTGATCGAATTTGAAGTGCATAAATATTTATGTGCTGTAAAAAATATTTCTGCTAATGAATTATTTTTTCAAGGACATTTTCCTAATAAACCAATTTTTCCAGGTGTTCTTATTTTGGAAGCTATGGCACAGGCAACTGGTATCCTTGCTTTTAAAAGTACAGGTAAATTAGAACCAGGAGAACTTTATTATTTTGCTGGTATTGATGAAGCACGTTTTAAACGTCCAGTGGTACCAGGTGATCAACTGATCATGAAAGTAACCTTCGAAAAAACTCGTCGCAGCTTGACACGTTTCCGAGGGATAGCAACTGTTGATGGAGAAATCGCTTGTGAAGCAACGATGATGTGTGCCCGTAGCCGGGAGACATAATTAGTGATTGATTCAACAGCTAACATACATTTTAGCACCATCGTTGAGAAAGGTGCTGTTATTGGCGAGAATGTTTATATTGGTCCATTTTGCTTTATAGGTGCCAATGTACAAATTGGCGAAGGTACAATACTTAAATCACATATAATAGTTAATGGACATACAATTATTGGTAAAGGTAATCAAATATATCAATTTACATCTATTGGTGAAATAAACCAAGATTTAAAGTATGGTAACGAACCAACACGTGTATACATTGGTGATCGTAATCGTATTCGAGAAAGTGTAACTATTCATCGGGGTACGATGCAAGTTGGAGGTTTAACGACAATAGGAAGTGATAATTTATTAATGGTAAATACACATATTGCGCATGATTGTGTAATAGGTAATAGTTGCATTTTTGCTAATAATACTACTTTAGGAGGCCATGTTACTATAGATGATTTTGTTATTATTGGTGGTATGACTGCAGTACATCAGTGGTGTACCATCGGTGCACATGTAATGGTTGGAGGTTGTTCTGGTATTACACAGGATGTACCTCCATATATTATTGCACAAGGTAACCATGCAATTCCATTTGGCATTAATATAAAAGGATTAAAACGTCGTGGTTTCAGTAAAGAAGGATTACAAGCTATTCATAATGCATATAGATTATTATATAGAAGTAATAAAACATTGGATGAAGCTAAACCAGCAATTGCTGCATTAGCAAAACAATATAATGAAGTACAGCTTTTCTATGATTTTTTTTCTCGTTCTACTCGTGGATTAATTCGTTAACATATGTTGGTACGTCCTCTAATTATCGCTTTAGTCGCAGGAGAAATATCTGGTGATATTCTTGGAGAAGGTCTTATTTATGCCTTAAAAGCACGTTATCCTAATACTCGTTTTTTTGGAGTAGCTGGCCCACGTATGAAAGCTGCAGGATGCGAAACTTGGTATGAAATGGAAGAATTAAGCGTAATGGGAATAATAGAAGTATTAAATACTCTCCCACGTTTGCTAAAAATACGGTTGGATTTAATTCAACGTTTTATTGATCTTAAACCAGATATCTTTATTGGGATTGATTCGCCAGATTTTAATCTTAGCTTAGAAGGTTATTTAAAAAAATCAGGTATACGTACTATTCATTATGTAAGTCCTTCTATTTGGGCTTGGAGGAAACGTCGTATATTTAAAATAGGTCGTAATACTAATTTGGTGTTGTCTTGTCTACCATTTGAAAAAAAAATCTATGATCAATTTAATATACCATGTCGTTTTATAGGACATATAATGGCAGATGAGATACCATTAGAACCTAATAAATTAACCATAAGACGTCAATTAGGAATAACTGCAAATAGTATATGTATTGGTTTATTACCTGGCAGTCGTAGTGCTGAATTAGAAATGTTAAGTGCTGATTTTTTATATGCTGCTCAAATATTATATAAATGGCACCAATCATTAACAATAATGGTACCTTTAGTAAATTTAAAACTTCTCAAACAGTTTGAAATAATTAAATCTTATGTTACACCAGATCTTCCAGTACATATGTTAGAAGGTAAAAGTCGTGAAGTAATGATTGCTAGCGATGCGGTAATTATTGCTTCTGGTACTGCTACATTAGAATGTATGTTAGCTAAATGTCCAATGGTGGTTGGTTATCGTATGAATCCTCTTACTTTTTGGTTAGCAAAAAAACTAGTAAAAGTTCCTTATATTTCTTTGCCTAATTTACTAGCTGGAAGCTTTTTAGTAAAAGAATTATTACAAGATAAATGTCAACCAATGGCATTAGCAATAGAATTAAATTCTCTACTATGTGGAAGTACTAAACGTAATACATTATTAAAAATTTTTAATGAATTACATCATAAAATTAGATGTAATGCCAATCAACAAGCAGCAAATGCAGTACTAGAAATAATTAATAATTAAATATTAATATATTTTTTATATTTCATCTAATTATAGATAATTTAATTATTAATTAAAGCACATTGATTATATTTAAATTTTTAAATTTAGTCATCTGTTAGATGATTTTTATTAGCTTGATTAATTTATAAAATTTACAATAAATAGAGTTTGATTATATAAAGTTAAATAATAATAATTGTAATTTTTTAGAATTAATTATATTTGCTTAAAATTAAATTATTTTTAATAGATTTGTTTTTAAATTGGATTGTTATATGGCTGAACCTCATTTTATACATTTGCGAGTCCATAGCGATTATTCCATGGTAAATGGCTTGGCAAAAATCGGAGATTTAGTTAATAAAGTATCTTTAATTGGAATGCCAGCAGTTGCTATTACTGACTTTATGAATTTATGTGGACTAATACGTTTCTATAATAGTGCTCAAAAATTAGGTATTAAACCTATTATCGGTGCTGATTTTAATGTTTTTAGTAAATTGACAAGCGATGACTTCTTTCAGTTAACGTTATTAGCTATTAGTAATAAAGGATATCGGAATTTAACGTTGTTGATTTCTCGTGCTTATCAAAGAGGATATAGTGTAACTGGACCAGTAATTGACAGAGATTGGTTAATTGAGTTGGGTGAAGATTTAATTCTTCTTTCAGGAGGATGTAAAGGAGATGTTGGTCTTAATTTATTACGAGGTAATAATAATTTAGTTTTAACATGTTTAAATTTTTATTCCAAATATTTTCCAAATCGCTATTATCTTGAATTAACGCGTACAGATCGTCCTAATGAAGAAGAATATTTATGTGCGGCTGTAGAATTAGCAATTACAAAAAACATTCCAGTTGTAGCTACTAACCAAGTTTGTTTTCTTAATGAAGATGATTTTGATGCGCACGAAATACGTGTAGCTATTCATGATGGTTATACTTTAAATGATTCTAAGCGTCCATGCAATTACAGCTCTAAACAGTATATGCGTACTCCAGAAGAAATGTGCAAAATATTCTCGGATATACCAGAAGCACTAAAAAATAGTGTGGAAATTGCTAAAAGATGTAATGTTACTATTTGTCTTGGTAAATATTTTTTGCCAGAATTTCCTACTGGAAATATAACAACAGAAAATTTTCTAATTATGAAATCACGTCAAGGGTTAGAAAATCGTTTAAAAATTTTATTTCCTAATAATAATGTACCTATAAAGAATAAAGTTAAATATTATAAACGTTTATATAGTGAACTTGATGTTATTAATAAGATGGGCTTTCCTAGTTATTTTTTAATTGTAATGGAATTTATACAGTGGTCTAAAGATAATGGTATTCCAGTTGGTCCTGGTCGTGGTTCTGGTGCAGGGTCTTTAGTAGCGTATGCATTAAATATTACAGATCTAGATCCTATAGAATTTGGATTATTATTTGAGCGTTTTTTAAATCCAGAACGTATTTCAATGCCAGACTTTGATATTGATTTTTGCATGGAAAAAAGAGATCAAGTAATTGAGCATGTTGCTGAAACATATGGACGTGCAGCAGTATCTCAAATTATCACTTTTGGTACCTTAACAGCTAAGGCCGTTATCCGTGATGTTGGTCGTGTTCTTGGTTATCCTTATGGATTTGTAGATCGAATTTCAAAGATGATACCATTAGATCCAGGCATGACACTAAAAAAAGCTTTTGCTGTTGAACCACAACTTTCAGAAATATATGCTGCTGATGAAGAAGTTAAGACACTGATTAATATGGCTTTTAAATTAGAAGGAGTAACTCGTAATGCAGGTAAACATGCTGGTGGTGTAGTAATCGCACCGACTAAGATAACTGATTTTGCTCCATTGTATTGTGATGAAAATGGTGATCATCCATTAACACAATTTGATAAACATGATGTGGAACATGCTGGATTAGTAAAATTTGATTTTCTTGGTTTACGTACGCTTACTATTATCGATTCAGCACTTAAAATGATTAATACATATCTTACAAAACAGAAGCTAGAATTAATTAATCTTGCTAATATTTCTCTTAATGATAAAAAATGTTTTGATATTCTACAACGTGCGGAAACAACTGCTATATTTCAACTTGAATCGCGCGGTATGAAAGAATTAATTAAGCGTCTTAAACCAGATTGTTTTGAAGATATGATTGCATTGGTAGCATTATTTCGTCCTGGTCCATTGCAATCAGGTATGGTAGATAATTTTATAAATCGTAAGCATGGGCGTGAAAGAATTTTTTATCCAGATGTTCAATGGCAACATAGTATTCTAAAGCCTGTTCTTGAATCAACTTATGGTATAATCCTTTATCAAGAACAAGTTATGAAAATTGCACAGGTTTTTGCTGGATATACTCTGGGTGCTGCAGATATGCTACGTAGAGCAATGGAAAAGAAACAAACTGAAGAAATGTTTCAGCATCGATATATATTTCAAGAAGGAGCTAAAAAATTAGGAATTGATGCAGAATTATCAAAAAAAATTTTTAATTTACTAGAAAAGTTTGCTGGATATGGATTTAATAAATCTCATTCAGCTGCTTATGCTTTGATATCATATCAAACTCTTTGGTTAAAGACACATTATCCAGCCCAATTTATGGCTTCAGTTATGAGTGCTGATATGGATAATACTAATAAAATGATCATATTGGTTGATGAATGTTTGCGTTTAGGATTAAAAGTATTACCTCCGGATGTTAATTGCGGACTGTATCAGTTTCATGTTAATAATAAAGGTGAGATTGTTTATGGAATGGGAGCAATTAAAGGAGTGGGAGAAGTTGCAATTGAAGAAATTATTAATGCTCGTAATATCGGTGGTTATTTTGTTGAATTATTTGATTTCTGTGCACGTGTAGATACTAAAAAAATTAACCGTCGTATGATAGAAAAATTAATCATGTCTGGAGCACTTGACAGTCTTGGTGCACATCGATCATTATTAATACATCAATTAGAATCTGCAATACAAACAGCTGAACAAAATATCAAAGATCAATTAATAGGTCAAGTTGATATGTTTGGTATTCTAGAAGCACAATCATCCCAAGTAAAAAAAATTGATTCCAATATTCTACCATGGTCTGAACAGATGCGATTAGATCAAGAACGTCAATCATTGGGTTTATATCTTACTGGTCATCCTATAAATCAATATTTAAAAGAAATTAAACATTATGTGCCAGAAGATATCCGTTTGAAGGATATATATTCTTCAAAACATGGTACAATTATTGTTATAGCTGGAATTGTTATTTCTATTCATACAATGATTACTAAACGTGGAAATCGAATTGGTTTTTGCACTCTTGATGATTCTTCTGCTTTTCTAGAAATTATATTATTTAGTGATATTTTAGATAAATACCAAAATATTTTAAAAAAAGATCATGTTTTAATAGTCAGTGGTCAAGTAATTTTTGATAAGTTCAAAAGCAGTATAAAAATGATAGCATATAAAATAATGAACATTGATACAGCACGTAAAAAATATGTATCTGGAATTTCCATTTTGTTATTAGAAAATCAGATGAATGATCAACTTTTAAATAATCTTGCTCAAGTTTTGGAAACTTGTCATTCTGGTGATGTTCTAGTACATATCCATTATCAAAAAAACAGTGTTCAGACAAAATTAGTTTTTAAAAAAAAATGGAGAATCCTACTGAGTGATTCTTTAATGAACAATTTGCGATCACTAGTAGGAACTGAACAGGTAACATTAGAATTTAAATAGAGTATATAAATATTATGAATTTTAATTATCTAGATTTTGAACAGCCAATTGCAGAATTAGAAGCTAAAATTGATTCGATAAGATCAATTGTCAATCAAGATGAAAATCTTCATATTAATTTAGATGACGAAATTCAACGTTTACAGGATAAAAGCATTGAATTGACTCGTAAAATTTTTTCAGATTTAGGAACTTGGCAGATTGTGCAGATTGCACGCCATCCCTTAAGACCGTATACATTAGATTACGTTCGTAATATTTTTGATGATTTTGATGAATTAGCAGGTGATCGTGCTTATGCAGATGATAAAGCTATAGTCGGTGGTATTACACGTCTTGATGGACGTCCTGTAATGATTATTGGCCATCAAAAAGCTAGAGATACTAAAGAAAAAATCCGTCGTAATTTTGGTATGCCAACTCCAGAAGGTTATAGAAAAGCATTACGTTTAATGAAAATCGCTGAACGCTTTCGCATGCCTTTGTTTACTTTTATTGATACTCCTGGAGCGTATCCAGGTATAGGTGCAGAAGAACGAGGGCAAGCTGAAGCTATTGCACGTAATTTGCAGGAAATGTCACAATTAAAAACTCCAATTATTTGTACTGTTATAGGTGAAGGAGGTTCTGGTGGCGCACTGGCAATTGGTGTAGGTGACAAAGTAAATATGTTACAATATAGCATATATTCAGTAATTTCTCCGGAAGGATGTGCTTCTATCTTATGGAAAAGTGCCGATAAAGCTCCTCTTGCTGCTGAAGCAATGGGGATTACTGCAGATCGAATATTAGAACTGAACATAATTGATACTGTTATTCAAGAGCCTTTAGGCGGTGCTCATCGACATCCAATTGAGATGGCAAATATATTAAAAAAGCAGTTATTAATTGATTTAAGAAATTTAGAACGGTGGAGTACTGAAGAATTACTCAAACGCCGTTATCATCGATTAATTAGTTATGGTTATAATTAAAATTGTAATTTTTAATTTAAATAATATTAAATATATCATTTAAATTTTTATGGTTTATATATTTATATAAATAAAATTATTTTTAATTAACGAGCCATTATATGTTTGTATCTTAATTGATAAAATCAATTTTTCAAAAATATTATTAATAATGTTTTTACCTTTAATTATTCAAAAGAATGATTGATTTTTATTAAATCATTATGTTTACCGATTTAGTCGACGTAAAATACCTAGAAACAAATATATATGAATTAAAGTATTTAATAAATATATAAAATAAATTAATTAATTTTTAAAAGAGTTAATTGACTGATATTATTCCTCTTATTTTAATTTTATTTACCTAACTTATATTAAAGTTAATTTATTTTTAATATTTTCTATATAAGATATATAGATCACTATGAATATAGTATAATAAATATTATATTTATAATAGATAACAATATTAGAATTAAAATAATCGGATAATTTATTTAAATAATGTTTATGTTTTTGTTAAGTAATTTAATTAATTATAAAATTATGATTTTAATGGAAGTTATTTAGTATAATAGCTAATTTTATTTATTTTTGTTTTTATACTATTACTTAAGTAATAGTATAAATTATAGATACTAAATATTATATTACTTTAATATTGTACTCATAACTAATCTAGTTGTATAAATAAAAATAGATTTGTTATTAATAACATATTATATTATGAAATATAAACATTTTATACAAATTACTAGGTGTACTATATGTCGTTCTCTCATCTTGCTTCGTTAATACCATCTAATGCACGGTGTGTATTAGCATTTAGTGGTGGTTTAGATTCCACAGTATTGTTACATCAGTTAATATATTGGCAACGACAACAAACTTTATTGAATTTACGCGTATTACATGTTCATCATGGTCTCAGTGTAAATGCTGATAGTTGGGCATCACATTGTAAGCAAATTTGTCATCAATGGAATATAATGTGTGAAGTATTGTACATAAAAGTTAATAAATTTGCTGGAAATCTCGAATGTAATGCACGCAATATGCGTTATAAAATACTTTTTGAGAAACTACAAACTGGTGAATATTTATTAACTGCTCATAATCTTAATGACCAATGTGAAACCCTATTACTAGCATTAAAGAGAGGCAGTGGACCAGCAGGTTTATCGGCAATGCCTTTAAAGAATTCATTTAATGGTTATATTCATGTACGTCCGTTGCTAAATTTTGATCGACAACAATTAAAGATGTATGCTAATCTACATAAACTTTCTTGGAAAGAAGATGAAAGTAACTTTAATTGTTATTATGATCGTAATTTTTTACGTTTAAAAATAATACCATTATTGCAAGCTAAATGGCCTCATTTTAATACTGCAGTAGCAAGAACAGCTATAAACTGTGCTGAACAAGAAAAGTTACTAGATGATTTGTTATCTGAACAACTTGCACGGTTAATTGATAAACAGGGTGCATTAGATTGGTTTCCTTTACGAAACATGAGTGATTCATATTGTCATGTTATATTGCGCCGTTGGATTGCTGCTAATCAAAGTGATTTCATTCCATCTAGAGCTATATTAAAACGTATTATACACGAAGTAATGTATAGCCGACAAGATGCACAACCATGTTTACATTTCTCTAATTACGAAATACGACGTTATCGTCATAAACTTTATTATTTGTCAAAACTACCACTACCGAGCACAGATATTTTTATTTGGCATAATAGGGATTATCCTTTATGTTTACCGAAAGGATTAGGAGAATTACAAGCAATTAACAATATTGCAAAATGGCGTCATCCAACAGATAATGAACAAATTACTATTCGTTTCAAAGCTTCTGGCTATCATCATATAGTTGGCTATGCACATAGACGTAAAATAAAAAAATTATGGCAAGACTTAGGTATTCCTCCATGGCAACGACAACGTACTCCTTTAATATACTATAATGAAATTCTAATTGGCGCACCAAAATTATTTACTACATATGAAGGTGTTGCTAAAAATAATCAAGGATGGCAAATAATATGGAAAAGATAAGTAAAAATACATTATAATACAAACATTATATTAAATTATTATTTAATAATATTGATTAAAAATTTTACAATATCATGTCGTTTAATGAATTGATTTTTACCACTCAATCTTGATTTATATTCAATGTCTTCATTTTCAAGATTTCGTTTACTGATTATGATTATATGAGGAATTCCAATAAGCTCTATGTCAGTAAACATAGTACCTGGACTTTCTTCACGATCGTCCATAATAACATCAATTTTTTTTGAGCATAATATTTGATATATCTCTTCAGATAATATTTTAACATTGTGAAATTTATGCATATAAATAGGTAAAATTGCAACTTTAAATGGTGCAATAGCTACAGGCCAAATAATACCACGTTCATCATGTTTCTGTTCAATTGCAGCCGCAATTAAACGCGTAATACCAATACCATAACAACCCATAGTTATAATTTTATTAACGCCTTTTTCATCTTGAACCTTAGCTTTCATAGCGTGGGTATATTTATATCCTAGTTGAAAGATATGACCAACTTCAATACTACGTTCAATTCTTAAAATACCCTGTCCATCTGGACTAGGATCACCTTCTACTACATTACGAATATCTTCAACACGTGGTTCTGGTAAATCTCTACCCCAATTAATGCATTTTAGATGTTTTCCATCTATGTTAGCACCAGCGCAAAAGTTCCCCATTTTTGCTACAGTACGATCAGCAATGACTGGAATAGTTAATCCTACAGGTCCAAGTGAACCAGGACTTACTCCCAACATTTCTTTAATTTCCTTTTCAGTTGCCATTTCTAAAGGTTTTGTTACAATATCCAACTCTTCAGCTTTACTTTTATTCAGATGATGGTCACCTCGTAATAACATTGCTATGAAACTATGAGCACTTCCCTTGACTGCTTTAATAAATAAAGTCTTAACTATTTGTTCAATAGGTAGATTATACTGATTAATTAAATCTTCAATAGTTTGAACACCTGGAGTATCAAATAAAATCATTTTTTGTAAAGGTCGTGGTCGTTTTCCAATTGGAGCCATAGCTTCAGCTTTATCAATATTAGCAGCAAAATTTGACTCACTAGATAATACAATCTTATCTTCACCATTTTTTGCTAATACTTGAAATTCATGTGATAAGTTACCACCAATAGAACCAGTAGTAGCTTGAACTATACAAAAATTTAAACCCATACGTTTTAAACTTTGACTATAAGCTATTTGCATCTCTTTATATGTTTTTTGTAAAGATTTATCAGTAAGATGGAAAGAGTATCCATCTTTCATGATAAATTCACGTGAACGTATTACTCCAAAACGTGGTCTTAATTCATCACGAAATTTAGTTTGAATTTGATATAAATTAATGGGCAATTGTTTATATGAATTTAATTCATCACGCATCAGAACGGTAATGATTTCTTCGTGGGTTGGTCCAAGAACAAAAGATCTATTTCTTCTATCTTTTAGTGTTAATAATTCTGGTCCGTATTGTGTCCACCGACCACTTTCTCTCCACATCTCAACTGGCTGAACTATCGGCATAGATATTTCTATTGCACCTATCCTACTCATTTCTTCCCGTAAAATAGCTTTAATTTTTTCTAATACTCGTATACCAGTAGGCAACCATATATATAAGCCAGAAGCTAATTTACGAATCATACCTGTACGAAGCATTAATTGATGACTAATTAGTTCTGTATTAGCAGGCATCTCATTTAAAGTAGAGAGTAAATATTGAGTTATACGTACCAAATTATAATTTCACTTTAAAATAACAAATTAAATTTTCTATAGATATAATAATATCATTTAAAGTACTTGAATAAAAGAATATTTATAACATATTAAAAATAATTTGCTATTAATAGCAATTAACTATAAAAATTAAACTTTTATTAAATGATTTAATCATGAATGGTTAAAAACTATTTAGTTAAGTTATCTAAAGTGATTTTCTATTAAAATAATATTATATAGAATAAATCTAGCATGCATTAGGTTAAATAAGTATAAATAAAGTTATTTAAAAATATTTGTATTAGAACAAGACAATAGAATATGGCTTCAAGATAATCATAGATTATGTTTATTTAATTTATATTAATAATATTCATTTATAATAATATATTAGAAAATTTATGTAAATATTTTAAAAATTAATATTTATGTTTTTAATTTGCTAATAAAATTTTATTAAAAAAGAATATCTAACTTAGATATATAAATTAACTAACAAAATAAAATTTTATTAATTAAACTTAATTAAGTTTTAATCAAAGATTTTAGTCTTAATCTAAATTAAAATTTAGCCCCAAGACTAATATTTAAAAGTATAACAGCAACAGCAACGTTACTTTTGCGATTTGGGGAACTAGTGGTTTATTCAAGAGTAATATCTCTGAAAATATCTAATAGTGTAACAATATAATTTGCAATATATTAATATATTGCAAAAATAACGTGAGGTGTGAATTAAGTAAATCTACTATATAGAGCTAACATCATTAAATACGACGACAATAATGAAGATTACTTAGTCATTGAATTAGATAATTACTAATTAGTAGAAAACGTACTTTTAGCTACTATAAAGTACATAAAATTAATAACACAAGAAGACGTCTTCATTGTTACTGAAATTAAGCAATACAATGAAATATTATATGATGAATGAGTGTATAGCTGATAGCTATACTGCAAATATATGAAGAATAGGTTTTGGATACGTAAATTACTTTCATCGAAACTGTATAAAAGATAAGGCCAATGTGTCTAATCGTTATTAAAATTAACTCTAGTTAATAACTAGACTCTAGCATTTGTATTAAAAATACAAATAAAAAGTATGCAAACGTAAATTGGAATTAATAAAAAAGTAAAACTATCAAAATGATTTATTAAGTTAGATATGAAATTTTATAGCTTAATGGGTTTATCTAAGAATTATATTGACCATTAGTAAATTAACATTTTGTACAATAGATGATAAAATATCTTAAGTATATCACTTTATGTACATCTCTTAGGATAAGTAAAAGTTAGATAATAAGATATTTTTCTTAACGAATAGATAAAGTAATTAGGATATGTTGTAAGTAAAAGCGTAGAGAATAATTTTTCCATGAACGATATTAAATTAAACACTGTAATTTATATCCTTATAAAAAGATATAATTTCTAATTTAAAGTAACTCTTTAAGTTAGACATTACTGATGAGTAGGATGATAGGAGGAATACAAAATGGATGAAAATTGAAATCAATCAAGGGACAAGCTACTACATAATCATCTTTGATATATCCCATGTAATTTATTCGACATAACATAAAGAATATCACTACTAGCTTTAATAAATATTAAATATTTTATGAATACAATTATCTTGAGATAACTCAGAAATAATATTGAAAAAATTTTCAGAAAATACTTCATACTTTTGATTTAAATTTATATAATTTAATTTCATGACTTTATCATTGCTCGTAACCATAGATTAGAATATTACAGTAAATAGGAACTCATACTGTACAAAACTCTAATTTTCATGACGATTCTTTTGTTTATAATTTATAAATTTCATGTAGTTATAATAAATTAAAAATAGGCAAGTTCTTAAGTTTAGACCTTGCTATTTTAATATATTTTTGTATCTGTTTATATAGATTACTTCTTATACTATGTAAAACTTTTGTTTATATATATGAATATAACTTAACAATAGCCTTTCTTCTAGGAGGATATAAAACTAAATTGTTCCTCCAACGGTTAATTTATTTAATTTAATAGTAGGTTGTCCTACACTTACCGGAATATTTTGTCCTTCTTTACCACATATTCCAACTCCTTTATCTAAAGATAAATCATTACCTACCATTGAAATTTCCTGCATTGCTTCAATACCAGAACCTATTAGCGTTGCTCCTTTAATTGGGTTAGTGATTTTTCCATTTTCAATTAAATACGCTTCTGAAGTAGAAAAGACAAATTTACCTGAAGTAATATCGACTTGTCCACCTCCGAAATTTGAAGCATAAATACCATATTCTACACTTTCAATAATTTCTTGCGGTGTAGATTTACCTGCTAGCATATAAGTATTAGTCATACGTGGCATAGGTAAGTGAGCATAAGATTCACGTCGACCATTACCTGTTGACCTAGTTGACATAAGACGTGCATTAAGTTTATCCTGCATATATTTTTTCAGTACACCTTCTTTAATAAGTACATTATATTGTCCTATTACACCTTCATCATCAATTGATAATGAGCCACGTGATCTTTGAATCGTTCCATCATCTATTACAGTACAAAGTTCAGATGCTACTAATTTTCCTATTTGACCACTAAATACAGATGTTTGGCGTCGATTAAAATCACCTTCTAAACCATGACCAACTGCTTCATGTAGTAATATTCCTGGCCATCCTGAACCTAATACCACTGGTAATGCACCAGCTGGTGCAGCAATTGCAGATAAATTTACAAGTGCCATTTGGACTGCTTCACGCGCCCAAAGATCTATCAGTACATCTCCATTTATGGTGTTAAAAAAAAACTCATAACCTGTACGTGCTCCGCCGCCACTTGATCCATTTTCTCTTTTTCCTTGATCTTCAACTTGTACATTAATTGAAATACGTACTAAAGGTCTTATATCAGCTGCTAAAGTACCATCAGTTGCAGCGATTAAAACTTGATCATATGTGCCACTTAAGTTTACATTAACTTCTTGTACATAAGAACTAGTAGCACGTGCTACTGTATTAATACGATGCAGTAAAGCAATTTTATCTTCTTTTGTTAGACTATTAAGTGGATTAAGTGATTTATAGTAAGAAGAATATTCATGTGTTTTTAGTAAATTACATTTTGTGCCACTATTAGATTTTTTATGAGTAATATTACGTGCAGCTTGAGCAGATTGAAATAAAGCATTTATTGTTAATTGATCAGTATAAGCAAATCCAGTTTTTTCACCACTAATAGCTCTAATTCCTACTCCTTGATCAATATGATAAAAACCATTTTTAATTATTTTATCTTCCAGCATCCAATTTTCATGAAAACTAGATTGAAAATATAAATCACCGTAATCTATACGACGTTCTGAAAGATATTCTAATAAAGAATAAATATTCTGTTGATTAATATTATTAATTGTTAATAATTGTTCACTAACTAAATGTAAAGTCATCGTTTTACTCATTAATATCATTAGATAAGCACATAATAAAATATATACTTATATTTTACATAATTAACTTTTTATTAAAATTGTTTCTTATTATCATGTATTTGTTTATATCTTATCTTAGATCTTATATTTAAGATAGATAATATATTTATTTTAAATAATTTTAAACTTTTTATTTAATTGATAAATTACTGCCTTGATGAAATCAAATGTTATAAATTAGGATTTTATTATCTAATTAATTAAATAAAATTAAATTATATATTTTACTGAATTTTAAATCGACGACGCATCCTTCTCATAAACAAAAATAACCAAGGCCAAACAATACCATTACTTATGGTGCTACAGAAAATTTCTGCACGTAATGGTATCCTTATAATTAAATAATTAGCAAAAAATATAATAAAATTCATAGTAAATGATAATATCATTATTATAAATGCTTGCTTCCATAAGGGTAATTTACGAAAAATATAGCATTTTAAAGTTACTAAATAAGTAATAACACTAAATGCAAGAGCATGTGAACCAAGTACAGAACCTGTAACTAAATCCGTAATACAACCTAATAAAAAACCTGTACCAATACTGATACGATGTGGAAGTGCCAATATCCAATAAATAAGAGTTAGCAATAACCATAATGGTAGATATATATAAATTTCTGGTGGCCAAGGCACTATTTGGAGCAATAGTGCAATCATAAAAGAAAACCAAATTACCCAATATCTATTACTAGAATATCTACTCAAGGGTAACTCCTTTAAAATATATGCTATGAAATTATAAAGAATTATTCAGAATTATTTATATTAAATAACTTTAATAAGTTTATGTGATATTATGTATCATCGAGTATTGATCTTATCAGTAAGTTGTAGATTCTGATTTTTCTTTAAAATTAATCTTTCATTAGCGATTTCGTGTACTTTATCTGGTAACAATGGTATTTTATTGTTGTTATATGTTCCCCATAACAATAAATATTTTGAATATAGTAAGTTAGCTATTGGATGTGCTTTAATAGTGATATAATCAGATTGCTCATCTGTTTTTATATATGAAACAACTGCTACAGGATAACCTTCTGGGAAACGACCATCTATACCTGAACTAACTAACATATCACCAACACGAATATCAATATTATCTGCTGGTAGATGCGTTAATTGCAAATCTTCATTACAACCATTACCACTTGCAATTAAGCGAATATCATTACGTAACACTTGAATGGGTAGTGAGTGAAATACACTGCAGATTAGGAGAGCACGACTACTGACCTTACCAACTGTTACTATCTGTCCTACTATACCTTTATCATTAATTAATGGCTGACCTATATAAACATCATTTATACTTCCCTTGTTTATAATTATTTGATCTGTATAGGTATTAATATTTGTAGGCACTCTTTTTGCTATTATTTCATATTCATTTTCATGTAATGGAGAACCAAGTAGACTACTAAGGTACAAATTCTCCTTTTTATATTGATTGAGCATCAACAAATCAGTTTTTTTTAAAAACAATTCTTTACGTAATGCCTTATTTTCATTTTCAAGTTTTTGATGAGATACGAACATTTCCACAACATTATCAAACAATTGATGGGGTATATTTGCTAAAAAGTAAAGAGGACTAACCGAGGTATCTAGATAATTACGTAATCGAACGAAATAACTTACATGACTATCAACTATCATCGTCATGATAGCTAAAACAACTGCTAAAAGCAAACGTAATTGTAGAGATGGTCCTCTATTACTAAATATTAGCTTCATAAGTTAAAGTAATTCCTTACATAAAATCTTAAATATTAAACACTGATTTAATTAAAATCAAATCCATCATATTCACACATTAAAATAAAAGAAGAATTATTCTTCACTGAATAAATCTCCTCCATGCATATCTATCATCTCTAGTGCTTTGCCGCCACCACGTGCTACACATGTTAATGGATCTTCTGCAATTATTACAGGAATACTAGTTTCTTCTATCAATAAACGTTCTAAATTGCGTAATAGAGCTCCCCCACCTGTTAGTACCATGCCATGCTCAGAAATATCTGATGCTAACTCTGGTGGACATTGTTCTAGCGCAACCATAATAGCACTGACAATCCCAGATAATGGTTCTTGTAAAGCTTCTAAAATTTCATTTGAATTTAGAATAAAGCCACGTGGAATACCTTCCGCTAAATTACGACCACGTACTTCGATTTCGCGCATTTCATCACATGGATATGCTGAACCAATTTCATGTTTAATACGTTCAGCTGTTGCTTCTCCGATTAATGAACCATAATTACGACGTACATAATTAATAATAGCTTCATCAAAACGATCTCCTCCAAGACGTACAGAAGAAGAATAAACAACACCATTAAGAGAAATAACTGCAACTTCAGTCGTGCCTCCACCAATATCAACTACCATCGATCCAGTAGCTTCAGAAACTGGCAAACCTGCACCAATAGCTGCAGCCATCGGCTCTTCTATCAAAAAAACTTCACGTGCACCAGCACTTTGAGCTGATTCTCGAATAGCACGACGTTCTACTTGTGTTGCACCAACTGGTACACATACTAGTACACGAGGACTTGGACACATAAAACTATCACTATGTACCTGCTTGATGAAGTGCTGAAGCATTTTTTCGGTCACGAAAAAATCTGCAATAACACCATCTTTCATAGGTCGAATGGCCGCAATATTACCTGGTGTACGTCCCAACATTTGTTTGGCAGCATAGCCTACAGCAGCTACACTTTTCGCAGAACCAGTACGATTTTGACGAATTGCAACCACAGAAGGTTCATTTAAAACAATACCTTGTCCCTTTACGTAAATTAGGGTATTTGCAGTACCTAAATCAATGGACAAGTCATTAGAAAACATACCTCTAAATTTTTTAAACATACTAAAGAATAATCCCGCTATCTTAGGATAGAAAATAAAAATGTTTATCTTGTTAAATATTATAGAATTAATACAACTTAAATATTTATATGAATATATGTATATTAAAAATATAATCACGATATTTAATGATTTTAAATATAAGTGATAACAAAATTATAAACATAGTAATTATTATAATTAATGTAATAATAAATATTACAGCTAAAAGAAAATATAAATAAATTAATTCTGGTATATGTTCGTACAATAAAATTGTACATTTGTATTTTAATAAACAAATTTCACTGTATAAAAGTACATTTAATACATTTACATAGAGTAATTAAACATATAAATATCCTTAATTTAAAGATATTTATATAATATATATACGCTTTTAAGTTACTTCTATACAATGATAACATCATATAACTCAATATAAAATAAATGTTGCGTATTTTATTGTTACTAAATTTACATCTATATAATTTTATTCATATTTTAAATTATAAAATTTAATTACTAATTGTCTAAATTCTAAAAAATTATCCTATGATTTTTTATTCTAGAAATATCAATTAGATTAGTTAAAACTTAGATTTATTAAAATTAATCAAAAATAAGCTTTAGATTTTATATAACAATCTATACAAGATTAAATTATACACTTAAAATATTAATTTAATTTTAAAAATCAATTAATATTTAATCTTACATAAATATAAAGGCATTAATTAGCAAAATGACTATATAATTTAAATTTAAAATATATAAAAATTAATATGTTTATAAAAACTTGAATTAAAATTATATATACTAATAATATATGACTACTAATTTTTAATACATTATTATTATTAATAATGACGGTATAATCGTTCTTTGTGTTAAATCATTTTATTACTTATAAGTTTATACTATATTGTGCTTAATATGTATATAATTGCTTATATGTTAGTAGCCGTCATTTTATTAACTAATGAATAATTATTATATTAAAATATATAGTTATAGTATCTAACATTATAAATAACTTTGTTATTTATTTCTAATAATATAAAGTAATGGAATATTTTATAATGTATTATTATTAATAATAGGAGAATATACGTAATATGGCTCATAATTTTCACATATTGCTTTTAAATGGACCCAATTTAAATTTATTAGGAACGCGTGAATGCGAAAAATACGGCAATAAAACATTATCAGAAATAGTTAATAAGCTTACTGAACAAGCTAAACAATATCATGTAAAATTTCGTCATTTACAATCTAATTCAGAAACAGAAATAATTGATTATATTCATAAATCACAAAATAATGTAGACTACATTATTATTAATCCTGCTGCTTTTACCCATTCTAGTATCGCAATACGTGATGCTTTATTAGCTGTTAATATTCCTTTTATTGAGGTACATATTACTAATTTATATGCGCGTGAATTATTTAGACGTCATTCTTATTTTTCAGATATATCATCGGGTGTTATATGTGGATTTGGCATTGATGGTTATATCTGGGCTTTGCAAACAGCAGTAAAACGGCTGTCATATTCTAATAAAAGAAAGTACGGAACCCATATTCATGGATATTCATAAAATCAAGAAATTGATCGAACTAGTTGAAGAATCAGGTATTGCTGAGTTAGAAATTTCTGAAGGAAAAGAATCTGTTCGTATTAGCCGTTCTACTAATAATGTTTGTTATCCTACTCAACAAAACTATGATACATCTACAATGTTACAAACTACATCATTAATTGATCCTATGTCATCAGCAGTTGCTAATCGGTCAAAAGTAACAGTTAATGGTCATATTGTACGTTCACCGATGGTTGGTATTTTTTATCGTACTCCAAATCCAGATTCTAAAGCTTTTGTAGAAGTCGGCCAAAGAGTTAACAGGGGTGACATATTATGTATTGTAGAAGCAATGAAAATGATGAATCAGATTCAATCTGATAAATCTGGAATTATCAAAGCATTTTTAATAGAGAATGGTCAACCGGTTGAATTTGATGAACCATTAATCGTTATTGAATAATAAGGGAAAAAATGCTGGATAAAGTTGTAATTGCTAACCGTGGTGAAATTGCACTACGTATTTTACGTGCCTGTAAAGAATTAGGTATTAAAACTGTAGCAGTCCATTCTACTGCAGATCGTGAGTTAAAGCACGTATTATTAGCAGATGAAACGGTATGTATTGGACCAGCTCAATCAATTAAAAGTTATTTAAATATTCCAGCACTTATTTCAGCTGCAGAAATTACTGGTGCAGTTGCCATTCATCCTGGTTATGGTTTTCTTTCTGAGAACGCAGATTTTGCTGAGCAAGTAGAACGTTCAGGATTTATTTTTATTGGACCTAAAGCAGAAACCATTCGTTTGATGGGAAATAAATTATCTGCAATTAACATAATGAAAAAAGTGGGCATACCTACCGTACCTGGATCTGATGGTCCACTTGTAGAAACTATAGATAAAATTCGAATGATTGCTAATCATATAGGTTATCCTGTTATTATTAAATCCTCAAGTGGTGGTGGTGGTCGAGGTATGCGTGTTGTGCGAAGTGAGCAAGAATTAGAACAATCTATTAATATGACAAAGGTTGAAGCTAAAGCTATTTTTAATAATGATACAGTATATATGGAAAAGTATCTAGAAAGTCCTCGTCATATTGAAATTCAAATTTTAGCAGATGGACAAAATAACGCTATATATTTAGCAGAACGAGACTGCTCTATACAACGGCGTCATCAAAAAGTAGTCGAAGAAGCACCAGCGCCGAATATTAGTCCTAAATTACGTAATTATATTGGTGAACTTTGTGTAAATGCTTGTATTAAAATAGGTTATCGAGGAGTAGGTACATTTGAATTTTTATATGAGAATGATAAATTTTATTTTATAGAAATGAATACTCGCATTCAGGTAGAACATACGGTAACTGAAATGATTACAGGAATAGAATTGATAAAAGAACAATTATGTATTGCCGCTGGACGACCTTTATCCATAAAACAAGAAGATATTATAGTTCGAGGACATTCCATAGAATGTCGTATTAATGCTGAAGATTCTCATACCTTCATACCTAGCTCAGGAAAAATTACACGTTTTCACGCACCAGGTGGATTTGGTGTTCGTTGGGAATCTCATATTTACGCTGGTTATAGTGTTCCTCCATATTATGATTCGATGATAGGTAAATTAATTACTTACGGTGAAAACCGTAATGTAGCTATTGCTCGCATGCAAAATGCATTAGGAGAGTTAATTATTGATGGCATCAAAACTAATATTGAACTTCAAATAAAAATAATGTACGATACAACTTTTCAACTTGGAAGTACTGATATTAACTATTTAGAAAAAATTTTTAGTTTATAAATTTAAAAGAATTTAAATATGCTTTGTGTTTAAACACACAAATAGTAAATAGCAGTAATTTTACTAAAATACGTTATCTATATTTAATAAGATTAATGTTTAATATCAATTAATTTAATAATTAAATTCTTATAATTTATGTTTCTCATTAAATTTGAAAGTATATTAATAATCACTCTATTTCTACTATCCAGTCTAAAATAGACTAATAATATATGATTATTGTTCAGAATATTTATAAAAATAAAGTATATAAATTTATATAATATATATAATTAATTATATAATTTTTAAATGTATTCGTTACATTATACTATTTAAGATATTTTATATTAAATGATCTGCTTCTTATTTCAAATTAAAGTATATTACATACTTACAATATAAATTGTATCTTATTATTTTGATGATATCGGAACGATAAATACTCGTTAATTGTTAATGATTTTAAGCTATTGATTAATAATATAAACTACATATGTAATATGTTAATATAACATATTACATTAATAACAAATAACTAATTTAGTATTTAAATTTCATGTAAAAGGATTAAAAATGAAAATTGCAATCCTTGGTGCAGCAGGTGGTATTGGCCAAGCACTTGCACTTTTATTAAAAATACAATTACCAATAGGTTCTACCCTTGCATTATATGATATTTCTGAAATTACTCCAGGAATTGCTATAGATCTTAGTCATATTCCCACTGCCGTGCGAGTAGAAGGATTTAAAGGTGAAGATGCTTCACAGGCATTGCAAAATGCGCATATAGTATTGATTGTAGCCGGAATAGCACGTAAACCTGGTATGGACCGTGTTGATCTATTTAAAATCAATGCAGATATTGTATGTAATTTAACAATGCAGATTGCTAATATTGCACCAAAAGCTATTATTGGGATTATCACTAATCCAGTAAATAGTATGGTAGTAATTGCATCAGATGTCCTAAAAACTATGGGTGTTTATGACCGCAAACGTTTATTAGGTGTTTCTACGCTTGATGTTATTCGTGCTAATACATTTGTTTCGCAATTAAAAAATAAACAACCAACAACAATTGAAGTACCGGTAGTTGGTGGACATTCAAACATGACTATTTTGCCATTGCTATCACAAATAAAAGATATTAGTTTTAGCCAAGAGGAAATCATTTATCTTACAAAACGCATACAAAATGCTGGTACAGAAGTAGTGAATGCTAAAGTTGGTGGAGGTTCAGCAACATTATCTATGGCTCAAGCAGCAACACGTTTTAGTCTATCTTTGATAAAAGGATTACAAGGAAGAGAAAATATTATAGAATATGCTTATGTAGAAGGAGATGGTGAATATGCTACTTTTTTTGCACAACCACTTTTATTAGGAGAAAGTGGTATTAAGCAATATTTGCCAATTGGCAAGATAAGTATTTTTGAACAACAAATATTAACTAATTCTTTAAAAGAATTAGAACAAGATATAAAACTAGGTAAAGATTTTAAGAAACAAATAATATAATTATATATTGATTATATAAATTTTCTTGTTATTTATTAGTTTCTAACAATAACATATACTATACGTAATAAGCAAAAAATCTAACGTTAGTAGAATTAGAATTCTACATTCTTAGTGTAAAATTACACGATAATAAATATATTTAATTAAATAATATTATTTATGATATCGATATCATTTAATTTAAATGATTAAATCATTTATAGTATCAATCAAAATAAATGAGTTAAAATTTTTAATTTCTATTTGTATTTATTTTAAATAATTTTATGTGCAAAATTTAACTCTTAAATTAATATAAAGTTCGTATGAAGCATAAGTATTTATTTATATTTATTATTTTTCGTATTTTTATGAAAATGAAATAAATTGATAGCTAAAGTTTGACCAACACGTGTCTTATTATTAATTTTAATATCTTCTACAAACTTTACATGATTTTTTATAAATAAATTGATTACTGTTGAACCAAGTCTAAAACAACCCATTTCTTGACCTTTTAATAATACAATAGATTTGTTTTTATCATGGGTTGAATATTGCCAATATTTAATTATTTTTTTAGATGATGTAGATGATACAATACCCGCCCATACTGTTTCAATACTTCCCACTATGATAGCTCCTACAAGGATTTGTATCATTGGACCATAATCAGTCTTAAATACACAAATTAAACGTTCATTCTCTGCAAATAGATTTTTAATATTTAAAACATTAAAAGAGTTTAATGAATTTAATTTGCCAGGAATATAAATCATCTCGGATAAAATCCCATTACATGGCATGTGTATACGATGATAATCTCGTGGTGATAGATAAATAGTAATAAATGTTCCGTCTAAAAACTGTGTCGCTAAACGTTCATTATTACCTAGTAGATTGTTGAGTGTATAAAAATGATTTTTAGCTTGAAAAATCTGTTCACCTTTAATGTTTCCTAGTTGACTGATAGTTCCATCTGCTGGTAAAGATAGAAATAATGAATCATTGTCAATTGGACGCATATTTTTTTTTAGAGTACGAATAAAAAAATCGTTTAAAGTATGATAGCTATTTATATTAGGATTTTGTACCTCAGACATATCTATGTTGTAAAACCATACAAAAATTTTAATAATGATGGTTGTAATGTAGCCGCAATCACGATTAGCAATCCATCCAACTATTTTAGTTAATAATTTTTTAGGTAAAAAAGCACATAAAGTTAATTTAACTTTATTAAACATTATGGTTTCTCAATGTGAGTATCCAATCAATAATATTGAATTATATTTATTTTATGAATAATCATCAATAATGATATTATATCGATAAATATACACTAAAAATATTTATGCTTAAATTTTTATTTATATAATCAATAATTATTATTGATTATATAAATAAAATAAATTAAACTCCGTAAAATTACAATATATGTAATTATTTATTATATAATTTTTGGTAATTTATCTTGACTTTCTTATTATTGATTTGATTAGATATAAATTTAATCAATAATTATATATTTAAGCTCTTAAAAATTAAACTTAAATAATTAATTGGGTTCTATATGCATGATTATTAGTAATAATAACTTAATTTGGATAGATTTAGAAATGACTGGATTAAATATAGAACATGATTTAATAATTGAAATAGCTACATTAATAACTGATATTAATCTCAATATTTTAGCTGAAGGTCCTGTTATTGCTATTTATCAATCAGATCAAAAATTATCGATTATGAATAATTGGAATTTTGATATTCATACTAATAGTGGTTTAATTAAACGTATCCAACTAAGTAAATATGATAATAAAATTGCAGAACAAGAAACTATTAATTTCTTAAAACAATGGGTGCCACCGAATGTTTCTCCAATCTGTGGTAATAGCATTTGTCAAGATAGGCGTTTTTTATTTAAATATATGCCAAAATTAGAAGCTTATTTCCATTATCGTTATTTAGATGTAAGTACCTTAAAGGAATTAGCCAAGCTTTGGAAACCACAGATTATGCCAGGATTTAAAAAATTATCTAATCATTGCGCATTGGATGACATTCGAGAATCTGTAGCAGAACTGATTTATTATCGTGAACATTTTTTACAACTTTAATTTAATATACATTGTTAATATTTAAATAATATTAAATAAATTTCTTTAAAAGAAATACAGATTTTAGAACACTTGCACTATAATTAATTTCTTGTATAATTAATTTCATTTTTCAAACAATTAATGTCTTACAAATAATAAAGTGCGGGAATAGCTCAGTTGGTAGAGCACGACCTTGCCAAGGTCGGGGTCGCGAGTTCGAGTCTCGTTTCCCGCTCCATGAACTAATATTTGAATTTTATTTAATAAATTTAACTACATATATTGTTTTTAATATTTTCTTTTCTGCATATTTTTAATTATTAGTTTTTAAAAAATATTATTTATCTAGTTTTTATTTTTTTATAAAAATTTATATAATACATTTAACCTTATGTAATCTTTATTAACAATTAAGTTCATAAATATTTATTCAGATACATAAAATACATTAAAGAAAATTTCTAATCTTTGGATTAAAAGATGTATTTAATATAATTGCAAGGCCGATTTTATAATATCAACAATTTCATCATAAAAAATGAAAAATCAAATAAAAATAGAATCAAATGATCATTTTTTACCAAATTCTGTTTTCTCCATACAAGAAATTAATCAATTAGAACGTAATGCTATTAAAACATTAAATATAAAATCTTATGAACTAATCCATCGTGCTGGACAAGCTTGTTATGAATTAGCAAGGGTAAAATGGATTCAAGCTCAATACTGGGTAATATTATGTGGATATGGTAATAATGGAGGTAAAGGTTACGTAATTGCAAAATTAGCGCAAGCTGCTGGAATTAAAGTAACTGTAATTGCTTGTTTAGATAAAAATGAAATACTAACTAAAGAAAACCAAGAAGCTCGTAATGCTTGGTTATTATCTGGTGGTATCATTTACAATACTGATATTTCTTGGCCTAAAAAAGTAGATCTTATAGTAGATGCTTTATTTGGTACAGATCTTAATAGTGCACCTGTAGTTCCATATAACCAATTGATTGAAAAGATTAATTATCATATTGCTCCTGTACTAGCAGTGGATATGCCTTCAGGTTTAATGGCTATCAACGGTACAGTTCCTGGTGTAGCAGTTAGTGCACAATGTACACTTAGTATAATTGGCCTAAAAATTGGACAACTGATTGGTAGAGCACGAGACTATGTTGGGCATTTATATTGCCATAATCTTGGTTTGAATAGTTTTTTTTCTGATATAAAAACTCCAATTATCAGATATGATGCAAATAATTTAAAGTATTGGCTAAAAACACCTAAATCCACACAATATAAAGGAGATAATGGACGTTTATTAGTAATCGGTGGAGATATAGGTATGGGAGGAGCCATTCGAATAACAGCTGAAGCTGCTTTACGAAGCGGTGTAGGTATTGTACAAGTATTAACACATAAAAATAATGTTGGAGCTATCGTTGCTGCTCGACCTGAATTGATGGTCAATGCCCTAAATAAAGAAGTTTTACAAAAAGCATTAGAATGGGCTGATGTAATTGCTATAGGACCAGGATTAGGAAAACGTAATTGGGGTAAAGATGCTTTAAATATAGTTCAATCTATTAAAAAACCAATGGTTTGGGATGCAGATGCACTAAATTTATTAGCAATTAATCAAAATTATAATATAAATCGTATTATTACTCCTCATCTTGGTGAAGCATCTCGTCTATTAGGTATAAAAATTATTGAAATTGAACATGATCCTTTAAGCGCGTTACAATCGTTATTAAAACAATACGGAGGCATAGTAGTATTAAAAGGGGCTGGTACTTTGATTGGAAGTATTACAGGTGAAATAGCTGTTGCTGATGTTGGTAATGAAGGTATGGCTTCTGCTGGTATGGGTGATGCATTAACTGGTATTATTGCGTCTTTAGTCGCTCAACATTTTACATTACTGGAATCAGCTTATGCTGGTTGTATAATTCACGGTGCAGCAGCAGATGAAGTTGCTTGTTTACGTGGAAAAAGAGGAATGTTAGCTACTGATATAATCAAGTTAATTTGGAAAGTTATTAATCCAGAGGTATTTAAATACTAAAATATGACAACTTGTGTGATATCTTTATCTGATGAAGATGCAACTTTACGTTTAGGCGCAAACTTAGCTAACCTTTGTAATAAATCAATAATAATTTATCTAGATGGTAGTTTGGGTACTGGTAAAACCACATTTAGTCGTGGTTTTTTGCAGGCTCTTGGTTATCGTGGATACGTTAAAAGTCCAAGTTATATGTTGGTTGAATCATATAACTTAGGATCTGATATGGTTTATCACTTTGATCTATATTATTTAAACAATCCTAAACAACTAGAATTTATAGGAATTCGTGATTTTTTTAATAAAGAGGTAATGTATTTAGTAGAATGGTCACAAAATGGAATCGGAATCTTACCAGAACCAGATTTGAAATTAATTTTTAAATATATAGAAAATATACGACAAGTAGAAATTAAATCTTTTTCTGATAAAGGTATAAATTTATTAAATAATTTTTTTTATGATAATAAACATATATTATATTAAAATAATATAAATTAATTTACTGATAGTAAATTGTTTATTTTATACTTCTATATTAATTTCTACTTCTACTGTTAAAGTTAATAATAAATTAGCGAAATTAATATTGAATATATATCATTAATTAGGATATATATTTTATATACAGTATAATGCTCATCTTGTGATGTTTGATTTTTATCAAAATTCCATGATAAACATATTACCTTTTAATTTTAATTCAAATAATATTATGCACTGTACTTATATTAGGAATATAAATAAGTAATATGTAAATTTAATTATTAAATTTACTCAAAATGCACGAAATGGTATTGTTATTAACAATACAAAGATTCAATGCAGAATTATGTTTAAGATTTATATTCTTCATAGTTCAAAATAACACTAAACCAATTAATTGAAATTACTTAAAAACACTTCATAATAATTATAGTGATGAATTGCATTTGCTTTTTAAATACCAAAATATTTAAATTACATACATTTTATTTCATAAAAAATATTCATTTTAATATAATAATAATTATAGCTATTAATGCTGGAGATGGTTGTTGGGATTTTAGTGCTTCTATTCAACATAGACCATATTAAACAATATTAATATTGTAGGTCAATTAAAACAGTAATTAATCACGATACTATGTTTAAAGTGGTATTGATACTTACCAGAAATTATTTTATTTCAGTAACTGAACTTTCTAAAATATTAAATAAAGATTGAGCTAACCTATTAATTTCTATTCATGCAGATGCTGCATTAAATCATTTTGCCAATGGTTCAGCGATTTGAATATTATCAAATCAACGTGTTAATAACGATATGGTTAATTAGTTAAATAAAAAGAAAAACCATCCAAATTACTAAGTCAATTAGGCAACTTATTGGATAAGAAAAATCTAATAGATATTTTAATTAAACAATTCTTTACTTGCAATTTAGTTATTCATAATGTGTTGAATATGATACTCTTCTTAAAGAATTGTAGGAGTGAGCAATATTATGTAATTACAAAAAATTTTCTAGAATATGCTAATTTTGGAGTCTGTTATCCAGATATTCCATCTTTATTAATTAAAACTGGATTTATTAGCAATAAAAAAGAAGAACTCTTACTTACTAATGAAAATTATCAATAACAAATTGCTAGATCAATTTATAAAGGAGCACGCAATCACTTTTTACTAAATACATATAAAATATTGTTCTTAAAAATAAAATATTAATTTATGGTTGATAATTTATCTGATAGTTTTATAACTAAGCATATTAATACTATTATTAGATTAAAATATATGTTTCTATATCTTAATTTAATTCAATAATTAACATACTTATGACAATGTCTATAAAAAACAGATTTAATTTAATTAATTTAGATATTTTGAATAATTTAAAAGAAATAAGATATGAGTTACGTAAAAACTCATTATTCTTATTATGTTAACATATATTGCAGTTTACAACATGATCTTAAAAGATCATACATCAATATTTAAATACTTAAATTCTCTGTGAATGGCAGTATCGTTTAAAATCATATTTGAATTAAATCATTAAGAGGATACTACTTACTGTTATGGCTATAAAAACTTTACCTCTACATTTAATAAGACAAATTGCTGCAGGTGAATTAGTTGAACGGCCGTCAGGAGTTGTAAAAGAATTATTAGAAAATAGTTTAGATGCTAATTCTTCACGTATTGATGTTGTTATTGAGAATGGTGGGATGGAATTAATTAGAGTGCGTGATAATGGTGATGGTATTTCTAAAACAGATTTAACATTAGCATTATCACATCATGCAACTAGTAAAATTTCATCATTAGATGATTTAGAATCAATAATCACCTTTGGTTTTCGTGGTGAAGCACTTGCTAGTATTAGTTCAGTATCAAAATTAATCCTTACTTCTCGCACCGTCAATCAAAATCAAGCTTGGCAAGGTTATACTGAAGGTAATACTTCAGAAATAAAATTAAAACCCGCAGCACATCCAATAGGTACTTCTTTGGAAGTAATGGATTTGTTTTATAATAAACCAGCACGTCGTAAATTCATGCGTACCGAAAAAACTGAATTTACGCATATAGATGAAGTAATTCGACGTATTGCTTTATCACGTTCTGATGTGACATTTTCTATCGAACATAATGGTAAATTTATACGTCAATATAAAGCTATAACTAATAATTTAAAGGATGAATATCGTGTCAGTACAATTTGTGGTATTCATTTTATGAATAATTCTGTAAGAATACATTGTAAACATGATAATCTATTCTTACATGGTTGGATATCTATTGATATCAATTCATATAGATCTGTAAATTTTCAGTATTGTTATGTCAACGGAAGAGTAATACGAGATAAAATTATAAATAATGCAGTTCGAGAAGCATATAAGATTTTTCTTCGCTACGACAATAAAATTGCATATGTACTGCATTTAGAAATAGATCCTGATCAAGTTGATGTTAACGTACATCCCGCTAAACATGAAATACGATTCTATCAATCACGTTTTGTACATGATTTTATTTACCAAGCTGTTATAAATACGTTAAAGAATAGTGCTCTAATGAACTCAGAATTATTTTTTCAAATACCATATAATGACATTTTAAATAAATATAAAAACATACACAATCAATATGAAAAACCAATAAATTTAGAACATGTATCTCAAAAAAAAATTCGTACAAAATCAAATGATAAAATCACTAGAAAAAAAAAATTATTTGACATACCACAATCTACATTAATACCAAGTATTTCTTCATCCTATCAAATTAACACAAAAATACCATTATTTTTCTCTAAAATAGAGAGTTTTGGTCAAATATTAAAAATTATACGTAAAAATTATGCTCTTTTAATACGTGATGATATTTTACAATTATTATCTATATCAAATGCTGAACGTTATTTAAAACAAGTTCAATTGTATCCTAGAAAAAATGAATTAAAATTTCAACAATTATTTATTCCAATAAAGATAAAAGTTACAAAACAAGAAATGATTATTTTAGATAAACAATCTGTATTGTTAAATATAATAGGTATTAATTTACAAAAACAAGATCAATATGTTATATTGAATAAAGTACCATTTCCATTACGAAATCAAAATTGGAAAATTTTAATTCCAGCGCTATTACAATATCTTAGTAACATTGAACAAGAAGTTTCTCTCTCTTCATTAGTTCAATGGTTAAGTTATCATGATTTTTCAGAACAAGTTCATTGGTGTGACTCAAAGGTAGTTACATTGCTAAGAGAATTAGAAACATTCTGTCCAAAATTATTAAATTCACCTCCTTCAGACTTAATAAAAATTATTGATATTGATCATGTAATTAATAAATTGAATTATGAATCCAGTAAACGAAGATAGTAAAAATCTAGCGACAGCAATTTTTTTAATGGGACCTACGGCTTCCGGAAAGACAGAACTTGCACTTTCACTCTGTGAACAGCTTCCATTAGAAATTATTAACGTTGATGCTGCTTCAGTTTATCGTGATATGAATATTGGTACAGCAAAACCTTCACCAGATAAGTTAGCATTAATACCTTATCATTTGATAGATATTCGTGATCCTGCGGAAATTTACTGTGTTGCAGAGTTTTATCATGATGCTTTGGAAGCAATGTCTCATATCACTAAAAAAGGAAAAATTCCCTTACTTGTAGGTGGAACAATGTTTTATTTTAAAACGTTGCTTTGCGGTTTATCAGCATTACCTGCAGCAAATTCTAAAGTTCGGGAGCGAATAAAAAATATGATGATAGAAAAAACAATAGGATCATTACACTCTCAATTACATAAAATTGATCCAGTAGCTGCTAATCGTATTCATCCAAATGATTCTCAAAGAGTTTTAAGAGCACTTGAAGTTTTTTTAATTACAGGTAAAACCTTAACCGAATTAATAAAAAAGCCTAGAAGAAAATTATATTATAATATACACCAATTTGGTATTGCTCCTATAAATAATGAGATACTACAACAAAAAATTGCATTTAGATATAATCAAATGCTAACTTCAGGATTTGAAAGGGAAGTTCTTGCTTTATTTAAACGAAGCGATTTACATGTAGATATGCCTTCGATTCGTTGTATTGGTTATCGACAAATGTGGTCTTATTTAAGTGGTAAAATTAATTATAATGAGATGATTTATCAAGTAAATTATGCTACTAAACAATTAGCTAAACGTCAAATGACTTGGTTACGTAATTGGAAGAATATACATTGGTTAGATCACAACAAAATAAATGAAGCATACGAAAAAGTATCTAAATTAATTAATAAAAATAACAAATAATTTTATATAATAATTATAATATGTTATATGAAATAACCAATGTTTTGTAAATTTATATTTAAAATAAACAATAAACACATTTAAAGAACTAATATAATGAATAGTTGGCGATTCCTAAGGAACAACTTTTACAATATCCATTATTGGATGAATTATATTGAAAATTAGTATAGGTTTCTATATATTTGGTAAATTAAACGTCAACTAAAATGGAATTTTTTAAGAATATAATTAGCTAAATGGTATATAAATATGCTATATCCATATTGATTTCGATTGCTTTAATAGCACTACAGACTAACCACACACAATTATACAAATAATTATTTTATGATATAAACAATTAAAATATTCATCCACAATTATTAGATATTATTAAAATATTAATTAATATTAAATTTGATTTAATTACTTTATTTAAGTGAGGTTGTAGCTTGTTTAACGGTTATAATTTCGGTGAGCAGGCCGTGTTAGTACATATCTGTTTTTCCCAAAATAAACACGTAGAAGATTTACAGGAATTTAAGAATCTTGCTATATCTGCAGATCTAAAAATATTGCAACTAATTACAGGTAAATGTAATATACCTAATCCTAAGTATTTAGTTGGTAAAGGAAAAGCAGCTGAAATTACCGATGCGGTCAAAACAAATAAAGCATCAGTTATTTTATTCAATCATGTTTTGAATCCTTCTCAAGAACGTAATCTTGAGAAATTATGTGGATGTCCTGTTATTGATCGTACTAAATTAATTCTTCATATTTTTTCTCAACGTGCGCGAACTCATGAGGGTCAATTACAAGTTGAATTGGCACAATTACGCTATCTTGCAACTCGATTAGTACGTGGATGGACACATCTTGAACGTCAAAAAGGAGGTGTTAATTTACGTGGACCAGGTGAAACTCAGTTAGAAATTGATCGACGCTTATTACGTATTCGCATTAACTATATATCTTCTCGTTTAAAACAAGTAGAAAAACAACGTGAACAAAGTCGACATATACGTGCTAAAGCTAATGTTCCGACTATAGGATTAGTGGGATATACAAATTCAGGTAAATCTAGTATATTTAATGCAATAACTCATTCTAATGTTTATACAGCAGATCGACTTTTTGCTACATTAGATCCTACTTTACGTCGTTTAAAAATTACTGATGTAGGTGAAGTAGTATTAGCGGATACTGTTGGTTTTATTCGTCATTTACCGCATGATTTAATAATGGCATTTAAAGCTACTTTACAAGAAACATGTCAAGCAATCTTATTGCTGCATGTTATAGATGCAGTAAATCCATATTTTATGGATAATATTGCGGTAGTTAATCAAGTGTTAACTAATATTAAAGCCAGTAAAATTCCTACCCTTTTGATTATGAATAAAATTGATATGCTTAAAGACTGTAATCCACGCATCGAACGTAATGCAACAAATCAACAACCTATACGTGTTTGGTTATCTGCTAAAACAGGCATAGGACTTCCATTATTGTGGCAAGCTTTGTATGAATTGTTATTGGGTAAAATTGTTCAGTATAATTTACGTTTGCCTCCATCATGTGGACGTTTACGTAGTTATTTATATAAGTTAGAAGCTATTAAAAAAGAATATTATGAGTCTGATGGTAGCATCTTTTTGCAAATACAGATGTCTATTATTGATTGGCAGCGTTTGTGTAAGCAGGAATTATTACTAATTAACTATATAATTTGATTATTATAAAATATATTAGCTTTAACTAATAATTACTAATTTTTAAAATATCAACTTATTTAACATAATGATATATATAGTAGTAAATATGCTTAGAAGATTTCATTCAATGTTCTATAAATAAAAAATATTATTTTATACTTTTAATATTAGTAATGTTAAAACATCGATAAAATATAGAGTATTATTAAAATAAATTTTTAATAACAATAGATGTTTATCTTTTCTATAATATATTAAAAATAACAAATATATATGTAAGCTGCTAATTTAGCATTATTCATTAATGTATTGCCAATACATATTGCTAATATATAAAAGAACATTATTTATATTTTATAATTAATCTTAATTTGTATTAATCTTCTCATGTGAATTGTTAATTATAAAATAATTTATGAAAATGTAGCATAGATACCATCTTAATTAAGAATTATTAATTCTTGCAGAAGATATATTATATAAATAATAATTAGATATAAAAAATAATCACATGAAAATTAGTTATAATATTCATTATTGTACCATTTATAGTTATACAATTTTGAATATGATTCACTTAAAATTTTATGTAAAACGATATGATTAATGTTTAGTTATTAACTTTTAAGTATTTTATACAAAAATTAATTTTGTATATAAAATATGTAAGATAGTGTTTATAGCTCGATTATATACTGTGCAAAATGCTCTAAAATCTGAAATTGAATTATGTTTTTTATATGTTAAATTATAAATTTTTAATTAAATAATATTATTTACAAGTAAATTATTACCGCGAAAATGCATTTCGATCTAATTTATATTATAAAAATTTATATTTTAAAATTTTTTAAAATAGAGCTATTAATAATATTTATCATGATTAATATATAATTCATGTATTAATTTACATATTAAATTGATTAATTCCTTATCTAATTAAAATTTTATAAATTAATTAAATTTTTATAGCAAAATATAGTATTAAAATAATTTAAATATATTTAAAAAAATATATTTAAATTATATAATTATTTTATTAATATAATTAAATTATCCATATTTATATTCATAGTATTACTATGAAATTAATTAAATATAACTATTTATAATTATTATAATTTATTTATTATAAACAACATTATTGTTAATAAAATAACTTTTAAATAACAATAAATTATCATTACGATTCTTTATTAAATAAGAATCTAGAAATAATTGTTATTTAATTAGAAAGCACTTGACTAATAATATATAAAATTAATAATAATAATACTATTGATATAGTAGTATATGTTAATGTAAAATATAATTGAATTATTTAAATAATAACTGTATTACACTAATCTTAAATTATAAGATATATCTTATATATGGAGTTATTTAACTTGATCAATAATTACATATTTATTGATTATAGATAATTTAAACTTACTTTTTTTATAAAAAGTAAAGATAAAAATTATTGGTCAATAAATTTAGATTTATGTATGAAATTTTCTATTTATTGTTTATTAATAACTATTAATACAGACTTAAATTTAATTATTTATTTTTTTATTTATAAAATCATGGTTATAATTGTATTTGTAATAAATAAATATTGTTATTTTAATTACTTAAATATATATTAAGTTATATGCATTTTAATATATTCTACTGTTTTCTAAACATATTATTTTAAACTAATAAATTATAATATTATTCTTTATACGTTAGTTAACATGATGTGCTTTTATACACATAAGATGAAATCTTAATACATATTATAACAATTGCATATTATAATTAATGAAATTGTAATAGTACAGTAATACACTTAACTTCTAAGTAATCCGGTTATTTTTATAAAATGAATAAAAATATTGTAATATTAGGCACTCAATGGGGTGACGAAGGCAAAGGCAAAATAGTAGATCTTCTTACAGAACGTGTAAAGTATGTTGTACGTTATCAAGGTGGGCACAATGCAGGTCATACAATTGTAGTAAATGGTAAGCAAACTATACTTCATTTAATTCCATCAGGAATTTTACATAAAGATGTCATTAACATTATTGGTAATGGTGTAGTACTATCACCTGAAGCGTTAATAAGCGAAATTAAAATATTGGAAAATGCTGGAATACCAGCACGCGAACGTATATTAATTTCTGAATCTTGTCCATTAATTTTGCCATACCATATAGCAATGGATGCTGCACGCGAAAAAATACTTGGTTATAAAGCTCTAGGAACTACTGGAAGAGGAATAGGTCCAGCATACGAAGATAAAATAGCACGTAGAGGATTACGTATTATTGATATTTTTAATAAAGTAGATTTTGCAGATAAACTGAAAGAGCTTATTGCTTTTTATAATTTTCAATTAGTAAATTACTATAACGTAAATGCAATTGATTATACAAAAGTTTTAAATGATATTTTATCAATTTCTGATCTATTATCTAGTATGGTAGTTGATGTTGCCACGATATTAGATCGTGCGTATAAACAAGCAGATTTAATAATTTTTGAAGGAGCACAAGGCACTTTATTGGATATTGATCATGGTACGTATCCATATGTAACATCTTCTAACACTACTGCAGGTGGTGTTGCAACCGGTTCTGGTATTGGTCCTCGTTATATTGATTATATACTAGGTATCGTCAAATCTTATTCTACTCGTGTAGGAGAAGGGCCATTTCCTACAGAATTATTCGATGAAACTGGTGATTTATTATGTAAAAAAGGTAATGAATTTGGTACGACTACAGGACGTCGACGTCGTGTAGGTTGGTTAGATACAGTCGCATTACGTAGAGCTGTGCAAATTAATTCATTATCGGGTTTTTGTTTAACTAAATTAGATGTATTAGATTCTTTAGAAGAAATAAAGCTTTGTGTAGGATATCGAATGCCAGATGGCACAGAATTAACTACGGTACCATCATTAACAACTAAAACTTGGAAAAATATTCAACCAATTTATGAATCAATGTCAGGTTGGAATAAAAATACTTTTGGAGTAAAACAATTAATAGATCTACCTCACTCAGCTTTAAATTACATTAAACGTATTGAACAAATAATAGGCATTTCTGTAGATATTATTTCTACAGGACCTGATCGTACTGAAACAATTTTTTTACGTGATCCATTCAATTCATAATTTTTTATATCGAACTATAATTGAAATTATCCAATAATTATAATATCATCTTAGATGATTCAAATTTTTACTGTATTTCCTATATTTTCGAATTTTCTGAAAATCAACCGAACGCTATTATTACTTATAATATGTATAAATTTTATTAATTAAAAAATAAAAGTTCTCATTGATTCTAATAATAATTATTTATCATATTAATTTATCTAGAAACTAATGAAGTATATTAAAATATATAAAATTATAGAGGATTAAGATTGATTGCAATCATTCATTAATAATTATATCTTAATCTATTAATAAATTATGACTCATATATAATAATACTGGCCTATAATCTACATATTATATCAAAATTCAGTGTATTTTTATTTAAAATGTAAAATTACATAATAAGTTAAATTTATTTAATAAATATATTATATGAACCGCCGGTGAAAATTTAAATTTAAGACCATCGGAGGAACAGTCATGTCAAAAGATCATTTTCAACAAAGAGAAAAAGAAAGATATAAAGATCTTATTCCCAGTCGTAAATATATTTTAACACTTTTAAAAAAGCATGCAACACCTATTAATCGCTATGAAATAGCACAGAAAATTAACATTACTACTAAAAAACAGCAAGAAGCATTGCGTCGCCGACTACGCGCTATGGATCGTGATGGACAATTAGTCTTTACTCATCATCACTGCTATACCTTACCAGGACCGTTAAAATTATTACGAGGTAAAGTTATTGGACATCGTGATGGATATGGTTTTTTACGTGTCGAAGGAGAGAAAGACGATTTGTATTTATCCTCTGAACAAATGAGGTTATGTTTACATGGTGATATTGTTTTAGCAAAACCTAGTAGTATAAATCGCAAAGGTCGTAGAGAAGCACGAATAATACGTATACTGCAACCTCGTAATAATCGAATTGTCGGTAAATATTTTATAAATAATCAAATTAATTTTGTAGTTCCAAGTGATACTCGATTGAATTTTGATATTTTAATTCCGCAGCAAGAAACATATATTAAAGATATGGGTTTAATAGTTGTAGTAGAAATCATTCAACGTGCTACGCGTCATACTAAAGCTATTGGTAAAATCATCGAAGTATTAGGTAAAAATATGAGTACTTCTCTCGCCATAGATATGGCTATACGTACTCATGAAATTCCATATATCTGGCCAAAAATAATTGAAAAAGAAATAAATAAATTAAATTTAGAGATTAGTGAAAATGTAAAAAAAAATCGTATAGATCTACGTCATCTTCCTTTAATTACTATTGATGGCGAAGATTCTTGTGATTTTGATGATGCGGTTTATTGTGAGAAAAAAAATAATGGAGGATGGCGTTTATGGGTTGCAATTGCTGATGTAAGTTATTATGTGCAACCTGGTTCTGCTCTAGATAATGAAGCATACCAACGTGGTACTTCTATTTATTTCCCATCCAGAGTAGTTCCTATGCTTCCTGAAATATTATCTAATGGTTTATGTTCTCTTCAATTAAAAGTAGATCGTCTATGTATTGTATGTGAAATGAATGTTTCTGAAAATGGAAATCTTATTAGTTATAAACATTATGAAGCGGTTATGCATTCATATGGTCGTCTTACTTATAATAATGTATGGGATATTTTACAGGGTAATTTAGAATTATGCAAAAAATATGCTTTTTTAGTCAAACATCTAAAAGAATTATATTGTTTATACAAAAAATTAAAAACTGCACGTGAAAATCGTGGAGGTATTTCCTTAGAAACCCAAGAAGCTAAGTTTATTTTTAATTCTGAACTTCGTATTAAATGTATAGAACCTATTGTACGCAATGATGCACATAAGTTGATAGAAGAATGTATGATTCTAGCTAATATTGCTTCAGCTCGTTTTATTGAAAAAAACAAAGAACCATCTTTATTTCGTGATCATGATCGTCCTAGCGACGATAATATAAATGATTTTCGTATTGTGTTAAAAGAATTAGGTTTAAAATTGTCAGGTGGAAAAAAACCACAATCGATTGATTATTCTGATTTACTAAAGCAAATTAGTAATCGACCAGATGCAGAAATGTTGCAAACTATGTTGATACGCTCAATGAAACAAGCAGTTTATGATCCAGAAAACCGTGGTCATTTTGGTTTAGCATTATCTTCTTATGCACATTTTACTTCTCCTATTCGCCGTTACTCTGATCTATTATTACATCGTACAATTAAATATTTATTATCAAGAAAAAAAATATCAGTAAAATTAAAAGATAATTTAATTCCTTTTAAAGGTGGATGCCACTATACTATGAAACAAATGTTGCAATTTGGTCAACATTGTTCAATGACAGAACGTCGTGCTGATGAAGCTGTACGTGATGTTATCGATTGGATGAAATGTGATTTCATGCAAAATCAAGTAGGTAATGTTTTTAGTGGTATTATTTCTAGTGTAACTAATTTTGGTTTTTTTGTACGAATTAATCATTTATTTATTGATGGTTTAGTACATATTTCTACATTAGATAATGATTCTTATCATTTTGATTCAATTACTCAACGCTTAATTGCTGAATATAGCGGTTTTAGTTATCGATTAGGTGAAGAAGTAGAAGTACAAGTAGTAGCTGTTAATATAGAGGAGCGTAAAATAGATTTTTCATTACTTTCTAGTAAAGTAGTAAGAAATAAATAACGTTAATATAAACCTTGTAAGTTAAAATATAAAATTATTAAAATAATAAATGAATGAAATAATCTTTGGTATACATCCTATACAATCTTTATTTAACAAAGATCCTAACTGTTTTCATAAAGTGTATGTATTAAATAATCGCAATAATCGACGTCTACAATCCTTAATAAATTCCTTAGAAACATACAAAATTATCATTGTTCGTGTTAATAAACAACATCTTGATAAATTATCAAACAACGGAGTTCATCAAGGTATTGTTGCAGATGTTAAATTAAATTTAATGGCTTGTGAGAGTGATTTACCTAATTTACTTAAGTCGTTAAACAATCCATTTTTTTTAATTTTAGATTGTATCACTGATCCGTATAATCTTGGTGCTTGTTTACGAACTGCTGATGCTGTTGGTGTAGATGCAGTTATTATACCTAAAGATCGTTCGGCAAAACTTAATTCTACCGTAAGAAAAATTTCTTGTGGTGCAGCAGAAAATGTACCATTAATTCGTGTAACTAATTTAGTACGTACCATACGATTACTACAAGAATATGATATTATTGTTATTGGAACTTCAGAAAAAGCCGATAATACAATTTACACAAATAAATGGCCTAATGCGCTTGCATTAGTTATGGGTAGAGAAGATAAAGGAATACGTCAACTTACACGTAAACATTGTAATAAGTTAATTAAAATTCCAATGAATGGAAAAGTATCTTCTCTAAATATATCAGTTGCTACTGGAATTTTTTTGTATGAAATATTTCGTTATCGCTATTGTATAAATATAAACTCAAAATTAAATTAAAGATATATTTTAAAATATGCTGTCAGATACTAATATCTAAAACTTTGTTATATCATTAATATGATTAAGTAATAATTACTTTGTTTTTTAAATAAATAAATTCATATTCATTTATAGATCTATTTATCCTATTTTTTTATTATTTTATAATTTCATATATATTTAATTATTATTAATTAAATATATATATAGTAAAATTCTATTGATAGTGTATATACAGATATATCCATATATGTACTTCAGATAAGATATAATTTTATAATTATAGGTAGAATATTTAAATTAAGTATTTATTTAGTAAAATTTTATTTAAAAACTTTAATATATTATTAAATAATAAATAGATAAATTTATTTATAATAATAGCAAATTAATTATACTAAAAAACCATTACTAATGTCTAAGTTAATTTAAATTTTATTGGAAAAAATAATTTTATAGCATAAATTCAAGTTTATTATTTAAAATAATAATCTCATTTTTTAATAATATAATATTATATTAATTAACTATATATGTATTATATAGTTACATATTCTATTTATATATATAATAAGTTATATACTTGAATTTTCAAAAAAAAACAGTATGATTGCTCTTAATCGTTAATTACTTTAAAAATAAATTTTGCATTAGTAAGTAATTAATTTTTATTTATATTTTTTCCATAATGTTAGCCGCTTTATTAAGAAAATTAAATATTCTATAAGGAATAATTTATGCGTGATTACGAAATTATATTTATGGTTCATCCGGATCAAAGTGAACAAGTACCTACTATGATTGAACATTATACTAATATAATTAGTAATGCTCAGGGTACTATTTATCGTTTAGAAGATTGGGGTCGTCGTTCATTAGCTTATCCAATTAATAAGTTACACAAAATGCATTATATCCTAATGAATATAAAAGTCCCAAAAGAAGCAATCGATAAAATAGAAGCTAATTTTCGTTTTAACGATGCTATTATTCGTAATATGATAATGACTGTTAAATATAGCGTAACTGAATCGTCCCCAATGTTTAGAACAAAAGATGATACTATTGAACATTCTGATCATTTTATTGATGAATCTTCTGAACATTTAGAAACTGAAAATTCAGAAAATTAATTTTTATGATAAAAAATCATATATTATATATTTTTTTTTGATAAAAATTTATCTAAATAAAGTTTATAGATATATAATTGTTCGGTTTCTCATTTATTTTAAATGTATTATGTATTTCATACAAACTATATAATGTAAATTTTCAAAATTTGAAAATTGATTTTAATAAAGTTAGGAGAAAAATTAATGTCACGTTATTTTCGTCGTCGTAAATTCTGTCGCTTTACAGCAGAAGGTATTCAAGAAATTGATTATAAAGATATTTCGATGTTAAAAAATTATATTACTGAAAGTGGTAAGATCGTACCAAGTCGTATCACTGGTACCTGTGCTAAATATCAGAGACAATTGGCTCGTGCTATTAAGCGTGCACGTTATCTATCTTTACTACCATATACTGATCAACATCAGTAACTCAATAGTGTTTGAATAAATCTTATGAAGGAATTAAGAATATGCAAGTTATTTTACTGGATAAAGTATCAAACTTAGGCAAATTAGGTGAGCAGGTGAATGTTAAAGCAGGTTATGCTCGTAATTATTTAATACCTAAAGGTCAAGCTGTTCCTGCTACTAAAAAAAATATTAATTTTTTTGAAACTCAACGTCTTGAACTAGAAATGAAGTTAGCTAATATATTAGCTGAAGCTAATGCACGTGCAGAACAAATTAATAAATTAAAAATTATTACTATGGTCTCTAAAGTAGGTAATGAGGGTAAATTATTTGGCTCCATTGGAGCTCGTGATATTGCTACTGCTTTAATTAAAGCAGGTATTAATGTTTCGAAAAAAGAAATACGTTTGACGAATGGTTTAATACGTAGTATAGGAGAACATTTAGTTGAATTTCAGTTTCAACATAAGATTGGAGCTAAATTAATAGTAAATGTTATACCTCAATAATTATATAAATTAATTTAATTGTTATATATGAATATTATTATATTAATATATTTGCTTAAATACAAAATTGGCGGAGGTAAAATATAAAATGTTAGATAATATTTGCCAATTAGTATATGAAGCAGGCACAGTTGTAAGAAATATATATGATAGCGCTGATTCTATCAATATAAATCGTAAATTGGATCAATCACCAGTTACTTCAGCAGATATTGCTGCACATAATATTATTATAAAAGGACTAAAAATATTATCACCAGAGATTCCAGTGATTTCAGAAGAAGAATTGCCAATGTGGAAAATTCGTCAATATTGGCATAAATATTGGTTAATTGATCCTCTGGATGGTACTAAAGAATTTATTAAACACAATGGTGAGTTTACTATTAATATAGCATTAATTGAATATGGAAAACCAACATTAGGTGTAATTTATGCTCCTATCTTAAATACTATATATGCTGCTAATTCTGGTAAAGCTTGGAAAGAGAAAGATGGTCATAAAATAAAAATTTGTGTAAAAAAATCTTATCCACCATTAATAACATTAAGTCGTTCACATTCTAATAAAAATAGCAAAGAACTAAAAGAATTTCTATATAAAATAGGTGAACATCAAATTATTAATGTAGGTTCTTCCTTGAAGTTTTGTCTAATTGCAGAAGGTAAAGCACAAATATATCCTCGTTTTGGATCTACTAATATTTGGGATACAGCTGCTGGCCATGCTGTTGCAGTTGCTGCTGGTGCATATGTACATGACTGGTCAGGTAAAGAATTAGACTACTTTCCTCGTAAATCTTTTTTGAATTTAGGATTCATTGTTTCTATATGATTATATATAGTTATATCGTTAATAATAAATAAATTTAATTATATTTATAACTAAATTCATCATTCCTTTTATATAGACATATATTTTAATATTCACCTATGGGTATAGGTAAATTAGCTTTATTTTTATTGTCATTTAACATTTAATTAATATAGGTTTAAAACCTATATTTTATATTCACATTTAATTTAATATCAATTATCAATATATTATTGTTAATATGATGTTAATAGATATTAATTTTAATTTTTATAATTAAAGAAGATAATTTGCTATTTAAATTTATTGTGAGTGATTTTATTAATTTAATAAGAATTTATTATTTATTAAAATAATAAGTTAAATAGGTCTTAACTTAATCTATATAGTAAGTTAATTTGATATTTATATATATAAAGTTAAATTTATATTAGTAGTAATTTAATACATTATTAAATAATTAACTATAATTTATTTATATGGTATTTAATTTTTTTTAAATGCATGAGTACTTTTGTAAAATACAAATAGATATTAATAAGAGAAGTAACCATGCCAAAAATCTATCGATATTATTTAATATGTTTACTATTTATAGTACATGTTGTTAAAGCAGAAAAAATATACTTACAACTTCAAGGAATTAAAGGAGAATTGCAAGAAGACGTGAGGTCACGTTTATCTATGATTAATACTGATGAAATAGATGATATAATATATTCTGAAGATTTACAAGAACGTATTTTAAAAGCAATTAAAATAAGTTTACGTGTATTCGGTTATTACGAGCCTGATATTACTTTTAATTTTTATTCCAATTTTTCTAACAAGCAAGTTAAAAAAAAACAAGGATCTTCAATCTTAGTCGTTCATGTTGTTCTTGGTAAATCTATAAAAATTGGTGGTAGTAGCATTATAATAGATGGAGATGCTAAATATGACTTCGAATATCAAGCTTGGCTAAGAGATAATATACCCAAAATTGGAGATAGACTTAATCATGGCAAGTATGATGATTTTAAAAAAGGTTTGTCTAATATATCATTACGTCTAGGATACTTTGATGGTGAATTTAAATATAATCGTTTAGCTATATATGTCAAAAGACATAAAGCTTTTTGGGAAATTCGTTATAATAGCGGAAAACGCTATCATTTTGATGGAGTTAATTTTCAAGGCACACAAATAAGAGAGTCTTACTTACAAAAAATTGTACCCTTTAAAAAGGGTGATCCATACAATTATAATAAAATATTAGAATTAAATCAACGGCTATCTGCAACCGATTGGTTTAATTCAATAATGGTTAAATCACAAGTCAATAATAATAATTATCAGACTAAAGTAATAAAATTAAACGCCTTGATGTCTCCAAGAATGAAAAATATTATTGAAAGCGGAATTGGTTATTCTACCGATATTGGTCCACGATTAAAAGGAAGATGGAAGAAACCATGGATTAATGACAGAGGCAATAGTTTAATTTCTAATGCCTATGTTTCCTTATTAGAACGAGCTATAGATATACATTATAAAATTCCATTACCAAAAAATCCTTTAGAACAGTATTATACTTTTTCTGCTGCTTTAAAAAATATTTTTAATAATAAAACTCGGTCAAATACTACAATATTCTCAATATCACGTAATTGGGATAATATTAATGGATGGCAAAAAGCAATAGATTTAAATTGGAGCCTTGATCATTTCAGTCCCCATAAAAGTACTAGTACTACCATATTGTTATATCCAGGTGTTAGTTTATATAAAAATAATGCAAGTGGTATATCAATGCCAAAATATGGTTATGCACAGCATTATTGGATAAATATATCTAATACTATATGGGGTTCAAATGTTGATTTTGTAATTCTAAGAGCCCAAAATATATGGATTCGTACATTTGCGGAAAATCATCGTTTTATATTACGTAGCAGTTTAGGTTGGATTATAACTAATAAATTTGATAATATCCCTATGAGTTTACGTTTTTTTGTCGGAGGCGACCATAGTATACGTGGTTATAGATATAGAAGTCTTTCTTTACGTAATAACAATGGTGATTTGATAGGTGCTTCAAAAATGGCAACCGGCTCTTTAGAATATCAATATAATATAAATAATAAATGGTCTAGTGCAATATTTATTGATTCTGGTGAGGCTGTAAATAATTTTAAACACAGTCAATCTAAAATTGGTGTAGGATTTGGTTTTCGTTGGTTATCTCCGATAGGAGCCATTAAATTTGATATTGCTTATCCAATGATCAATCGTAATAAACATGGGATACAATTATATGTAGGACTTGGATCTGAATTATGAAGTTATGGAAAAAAGCCCTATTCGGTATTGCTATTTTCAGTTTAATATTATTTATTACTTTTGTGTTTTTAATCGGAACTAATACAGGTTTAAATTTTTTATTTAAAAATATTGATCGTTGCATATTAGGTTTATCTATTGAACAGATAGATGGTAATTTGCATAACCTTACATTAAAGGAAATAAAGTATGAACAACCAGGAATTAAAGTTCATATAGGAGATTTTCATTTTTCCACTAATTTTAAATGTTTATTACATTCATTAGTGTGTATTAAAAATACATCAATTAATAATATTAATATCAATATTGATAATAAAAAAATAATAAATTTAAATCATGAAGAAAAAATAGAAGCAATAAGTACTAAACTTATGATATATCATCCTAGTATTATGTTGAGCAAATTAAAATTACATAATATTAGAGTTAAAGTAGATAATACGATTATATCGTTACGTGATCTTAATACGGACTTACACTGGAAAAAACATATCTTACTTATATCTCCAACTTATATTCAAAGTTTATTAATAAATTTACCAACTGCCATTAAAAATGTTAATAAACAAAATCTCACATCTAAGATACAACAATTACATAATAAATTACAGAATATAAGCGAAACATTAAAACATTTTGTTGATGATCCATTTTTATCGAAGAGATATAATTTTAGATTACCCTTCAATATTAATTTGCAAGTATTTTTAATAGAAAACATGCATATTATTAGCGATTATGACTTATCAATTAATCGTTTATCTTTTGAAATTAAAAGTATCAATAATCATCTAGAATTTAAAATTTCTGAGATTAGTATGCCGCAAGCAAAAATGACAGCCAAAGGAGAAATTACTCTAGCAGCTAATTGGCCAATTAAATTTAATTTACAAGGTCAATTGAATTGGCATTCAATTAAAAGTGAAAAAATAAAAATAGAACTTAGTGGGATGATATGTAATTCTTTAAGAATATGTGTTAATTTATTTGGTCCAATATATGCACAACTTAATGTATTATTACAACCTTCTATACCAAGTGTTCCTTTATCATTTATATTCAATACTTATTCTGTACACTGGTCATCTAATTCACTTATAGAATATAAAAGAGAAAAACTTAATTTTCTTTTTAGAAGAAAGAAAATTAATTCTTTAATGTTATTGCAAACAATATTGAAAAATCAAGAATTATTACCAATAAATATATATATGAAAGGGGAAGGAAATCTTAAACATTTTAATCTTGATAGAGTTCATGTTAATTTATTACATGGTAATATTGATGTAATAACTTACATAGAATATAAAAAGGAAATCAGTTGGCATAGTAAGTTAAATTTTACATATATCAATAATATGACACATAATCATAATTATCCAATAAAAATAAATGGCAAAGTTTTAGCATCTGGTGTCTTAGATAAGACACGATGGAGGTTAAATATACCTCAATTAATATTAAAAGGTAACATTAATAATAACATAATTAATGTTAACGGTTCTCTTAATAAAGATATTTTTAATAAATGGGAACTTCCTAATATCGATGTTGTATTAGGTCATAATTATCTTAATTGTCGAGGAGAATTAAGTAAATTTATTAAATTTGATTTAAATATTAATGCACCTCAACTTAAAGATATCTTGCCAGAATTAAGTGGTCTTGTTCATACTACACTTAAAATTCGTGGTTCGTTACATCATCCTCAAATTGGAATAAATTACTATGCAACTAAATTACATTGGCATCAGTTATATATTAATAATATGATCTTAAAAAGTAATTTAAAAGTTAATAAGCAAATTGCTGGTAATTTAAGATTAAATATAAATAAATTACAAAAAAATAAATTACATTTAGATCATCTACAATTAAATATTGAAGGTAACGAACAAAGACATCAATTTAACATTGAAGCTCAAGGAGCACCATTATCTGGACGACTAGTTTTACATGGTAATTTTAATCGTAAAAATAACCGATGGAGAGGTATAGTAAATACTACTCAATTTAATACTGTAATAGGTAAGTGGCGTGTAAATCGTCCAGTTTTAGTTACTTATGAGCATGATAATCATAGTGTTATGATTAGTCCACATTGTTGGCATCATTTAAATACACAACTATGTGTACCTGAATATATTAAAATCGGTTCAGATGGATATTTACATTTTGTATTACATGAATTTAATTTATCTTTAATAAATCACTTTTTTTATGATAAAAATATTTTAAGTGGGACTATTAATGGTTACGCACGGATCAATTGGATATCAAATGATGATTTTCCTAGATTAGTATTATCTTTAAAAAGTAATGAAATAAAAATTAGGCAAAATATAGAAGAAAATAAATTACCAAGTGTTCTTCATAACATTAATCTTGATCTATCTATCAATAATAATCAACTACAATTAGATTGGTTGATTGATATTATGAGTAATAGTCATGTAAAAGGTCATATACAAGTTATAGATTTAAAAAATCGTTGTCATATTTTAGGTTATATTCAAGCAAAAAAAGTTTCATTAGAAATATTTCAACTATTAATACCATACTGCCAAAATATTAGAGGCGCTCTTGATGCTAATATAAAAATTAAAGGTAATCTACAACAACCTTATATATTTGGTAAATTAAAGTTAAATAATTTATATTTTAATAGTAAATTTATGCCATTTAATTTTGTTACTTCAAATGTTAATCTAATATTTAATGGAAAAAGTGCTATTTTTAATGGTCATTTGCAAACAACTCATGGGGATATTTCCCTTAATGGAATATCTACATGGAATCAACTAGATCATTGGTATATATCTAGTTTAATAAGAGGTAGTCTTGTACGAATGACGATAGAATCTACGGCACGTATGGATATTTCACCTTATATAATAGTTAAAGCTACACCTAATGCTATTAATTTAGACGGCAGTATTGATATACCATGGGCGCGTATTATATTACAAAAAGTACCTCAAAGTCTTACTCAAGCATCATTAGATGAAGTAATTTTAGATAATCATATAGATAATAATATTAAATCAAAAAATTCTATAATTCCTGTTAATACTAATGTAGTAATTCATTTGGGTAAAGATGTACATTTATCATTATTTGACTTAATGATAAATGCAAATGGTAATCTTAAATTAGTTCAAAATAATAAAATGGGATTGGGTTTAAATGGACAAATTAATATCCCATCTGGTCACTTTTACGCATACGGACAAGATTTAATTGTACGTAAGGGAATACTCCATTTTGTCGGAACATTAGATCAACCTTATGTAGATTTAGAGGCAATTCGTAATCCTGATACTACTGAAAATAATGTTATTGTTGGATTAAAAGTAACTGGAATAATAAATGAACCCATGGTAGAAGTATTTTCTAATCCTGAAATGGCGCAACAAGAAGCATTTTCTTATTTATTAAGAGGTCAAGGATTAAACAGTAATGGTGATAATAATACATTAACTACTACAATTATTGGTTTAGGAGTTAAAAAGAGTGGTCAAGTTATAAACAAACTTGGTGAAGCATTTGGTCTAAGCAATCTTGCAATTGCAACAATTGGTATTGGAAATAATCAGCAGGTACAAGTAAGTGGTTATGCTCTACCAGATCTACAAATAAAATATAGTATTGGCATATTTGATTCATTCAGTACATTAACTTTACGCTATCGTCTTAGACCTAATCTTTATTTAGAAGCTGTATCTAGTCATGAACGAGCAATTGATTTGCTATATCGCTTTAATTTCTGATGATATTTATTTTATTTTTAATAATTTAAATAAATAAAAATTTTATTTAAAAAAATATATACAATATAAAATATGTGCTCTTGTTAAACTTTAGTATATAAAGTTACAAATTAAAATTATCATATTTTATTAACTCTATTATTAATAAACGCATTAATTTTTTTGATTAAGATTTAAAGAGGAAAGGATCTCTTTTTTAGCCTCAAACACATTAGACCAACCATTAACTTTTACCCATTTATGCTCTTCTAATTTCTTATAATTTTCAAAAAAATGAATAATCTGTAATTTTAATGTTTCAGGTAAATCCTTTATATCTTCAATATAATCATATTCTTTAGTTAATTGTTTATGTGGTACTGCAATTAATTTACTATCTATTCCAGATTCATCACTCATTTTTAACATACCAATTGGGCGACAACGTATTACAGAAGTTGGTAGTAAAGGGTACGGTGTAGGTATTAGTACATCAACAGGATCGCCATCTAAAGATAAAGTATTATTAATATAACCATAGTTGCATGGATAAAACATGGCAGTAGGTATGAAACGATCGACAAATAGTGTACTAAATTTTTTATTTATTTCATATTTAATTGGATTAGAATTAGCAGGAATTTCTATGATGACATAGAGATCTTCTGGAGGATTCTTACCTGCAGGAATTTGATTTAAGTCCATTAATGTACCTTAATATTAATTATAATTTTTAGATGCACGTTCAATTTTAACAGCATTAAGGATTTATTTAAATATAATTTATTTAAATTATTAATTAATTACTTTGTATTGAGGAATAAAGATATTATACCTGAAGCAATAAGTGGTCCAACTGGTACACCATGAAAACAGGCAACACCGATTATAGTGCCTACTAAAATACTTCCTACTATAGATGGTTTTAAAGTAATAAAATTAATACCTCGGGTACCTAACCAAGCTACAAAAATTCCTGTTACAATAGCTACAATTGATTCCCAGTTACTAAAACTTTTCATAAAGTATGAAGTGGGTAATGAACCACTTACCAGAGGTGACATTACTGCAATAGTAAGTATTATTATACCCACATGAATCCCTTGTTTTTCTATGTAGGGAAATAAATAGTTCAATGGTGTTAATTTCATGATTAAAAGACTTAGTATTGCAATACTCACCGCAGTATTTTTTACTAAATAGCTAATGATAGTCAAGCAAAAAAGAATTACAATGGAAAATTCATATCGCATAATTATTCTCTTAATATTGCTTATTTTAAAAATAAATCTATTTTACATTATTATAATGTAAAATATTTTTTAATATTATTAATTTTCTACCATAATTAGATATCAAAATATATCATTAATCATTTATTTTAAATATATAAGTTGTTATTGTTTAACAAACAATGTTTTCAATTTAAAACTTAAACAAGTTTGTTAAACATGTAGAATATTTCTATTTGTAAAATACAAATAATATAAATTATAACAAATTTAAAATAAAAGTTTTTAATATTAAATATATTTTATATATTAATATAATTATAAAAATTGATAAATGTAAATGTTTTTATTCATTTTAATAACTCATTATAGTTATATACAATATGATTTAATAAAATGTTCATATTATAAATTTAAGAATTAATAGATTTTTATGATGATATTATATGTTTATATATAAAAATTTTAAATACTCCTTGAAGCATATTACAATCTTGCTATTTGTAAATAGTAGTTTTATAACAATGTTAAATATTATTTATATATAAAATATTTATATTCAGTTGAATAAAACTAAACTATTTATTATTATATATAAATTAATCACTAAAATTTAAATGGCTAATCAATGAATGTATCTAATCAAATTGCCAACCAACGAAAATCTTTAGAAGAAGCTGTCGCACAAGCTTTGGAATTAGCAAAAATTAATACTGATGGAACAGAAGTAGCAATTACTAAAAGTATTGGAGTGGGTGTCAGTACTAGATATGGAAAAGTAGAAAATATTGAATTTAATAATGATGGTGCACTTAATATAACTGTTTATTATAAAAAACGTAAAGGTAGCGCTTCATCAACAGATCTAAAGCCAAATGCTATAAAACGTACTGTACAGGCAGCAATTGATATAGCACATTATACTTCTGCTGATCCATATTCGGGTCCGGCTGATCCAGAGCTTTTAGCTTTTAAAGCACTGGATCTGGATCTTTATCATCCATGGAATATAGATGTTAATGTTGCCATTGAGCGAGCTGCAGAAGCTGAACTTATATCATTGGCTGCCGATAAACGTATTATTAATAGTGAAGGTGGAAACTTTAATAGTCATGCAGCTGTTACAGTTTTTGGTAATAGCCATGGTATGTTACAAAGTTATTGTTCTACTCGTCATTCTCTTGTAAGTTGCGTTATTGCAAAAGAAAATGGAAATATGGAACGTGATTATGCATACACTATTAGCCGTTCAATCAATGATTTAAAAAGTAGTAAATGGGTTGGCATGGAATCTGCTCGCCGTGCACTATCTCGTCTTTCTTCACGTAAAATTTTTACTATGAATGCTCCTGTAATTTTTTCTGCTGAATTAGCTAATAGCTTATTCGGTCATTTAGTCAGTGCGATTAGTGGAGATAATGTCTATCGCAAAGCTACTTTTTTAGTAAATTTTCTTGGAAAAAAAATTTTTCCAGAATGGCTAACAATTAAAGAAAATCCTCATATATTAAAAGAATTAGCTTCAGCTCCATTTGATAACGAAGGTGTATGTACAAAATCATATACATTCATTAAAAATGGTATACTTCAAAATTGGTTAATGAATAGTTATTCATCACGTAAATTAGGTCTTAAAAGTACTGGTCATGCTGGTAGCATTCATAATTGGTATGTTAGTACACAAAATTATTCCTTTGAAGAATTACTAAAAAAAATGAATCGCGGTTTAGTAGTAACAGAATTGATGGGACAAGGTGTTAATATTATAACGGGTGATTATTCTCGAGGATGTTTTGGATTCTGGGTAGAAGATGGTCATATTCAACATCCTGTTAGTGAAATTACTATAGCAGGTAATTTAAAAGATATGTGGTTAAATATATTAACTATAGGTAATGATATTGAAACTCGTAATCCTATAAAGTGTGGTTCAGTATTAATATCAGAAATGAAAATTTCTGGGAAATAATTAATATTTATTCTAAAAATAGAATCTCTTATTAAAGAGAATGATATTCTATCAATAATATCGTATAATTAAACCGGTGAACTTATAAAATTTAAATTAACAAAAATAATTGATCAGATTTAAAAATTTAGTTAATAATTACAGTTACTTGAAATAAGATAATATTTATTTTAAATAGTTTATATATTTTTTATACTAAAAATAGTGTTTATAGAATCAATACTTCGAATATGGCTAATAAGATTGACTATAGATTCTGCTTCTTGTTGTGTAACTATTCCCATTACAAAAACTTCATTATTTTCAGTAATAATCTTTAACTTACATAATTTAATTATATTATTGGTCAATAACTTAACATAAATTTTTGTTGTAATCCAAGTATCGAATATTTTAGTAACAAAATCTACTTTTTTTACATTACGAATTTCATTATATATTTCTCTAATTCCACTAATATTTGAAGTTATTAGCTTAGCCCTCTTGATCAATTCTATTTTAGGAGATTGACCGGTTAGTAATATCTTGTTTTGATATGCAGTTACTATAATATGTGTATATTTTCTTATTTGCTGATCTTTTACTAATTCATTAGTAACTCGTAATTTTAACAAATTATCATCTATTTGAGTACCTAATGTTCTTGGATCTTGAGCAATCTTAGTAGCAACAGCTGTACTACCAGCAAGTATAGCTATACAACCTTGTAATATGACAGTAAATACTAAAATAGTTATAATCTTTAATATTTTCATTATTAAATCCCCTATAAACTTTTTATATAAAATGTATTATTAATTAACTATTAAAAGTAATATAATATTAATAAATGATATTGTAAAATTAGTAAGTTATAGAATATGAAAAAATACGAATTTTTATATCTTTTAAATGGGATTATTGAAATACTAATGTAGTATATTAATACTTAGTAGATGATATGAGACGTATATACTTAATTATAGTAATTACTATAATTAAAATTTAAATATTAAAATATAAATAGATATTTATCTTAAAAACTATACAAAAATACTATTCAATTAGATTAATAATAAAATATTATAGCTTTACAAGCTATAAATAATTATATTCAGTAATATAGTTGTTTTAATTTTGATTTATATAAAAATATATTTACATTATTTTATGATAAAACATAAAATAATTACCTAAAAATAATTTAAGTATGTATATTTATTAAACTATCTAATTGTCACAATGACATTGGAATAGTTAGTATATTTACTAATATTAAAATCTACTAATAATCCATATAATTATGACTTATAATTATACTACTATCTATTCACATCGAATGAAATAAAAACAGTAAAATTTATTAATTTAATTTTTATGAATTTTTTTAAAATAAAAGAATTCATAAAATAAAACATATTATATCATGTTAAAACAATATAAAATCAATTGTATTTAAAAATGTCATTAATAAATTCTAATAACAGCATAGAAAATAAAATAATAAATTATATTGGAGTACTTTATATTATTCCTACTCCAATCGGTAATTTAGAAGATATTACTCAGCGAGCATTGAGAGTTTTATCAAACGTAGATCTAATAGCAGCAGAAAATATTAAACATACTAGATTTTTATTAAAGAATTTTAATATTAATGCTAAATTGTTTGTATTTCATAATTATAATGAGCAGCAAAAGGTAAAATTATTAATAGAAAAGTTATTAAGAGGAGAAAATATTGCATTAGTTTCTAATGCAGGTACTCCATTGATTAATGATCCAGGTTATCATTTAGTACGTCGCTGTCATGAAGAAAATATAAATGTTGTTCCATTACCAGGCGCCTGTGCAGCTATTACTGCATTAGTTGCATCAGGTTTACCATCTAATCGTTTTTGTTATGAAGGATTTTTACCAACTAAAAGTAAAGCACGTTGCGATATGTTATATAATCTTAGTTATGAATCGCGTACGTTGATTTTTTATGAATCTCCTCATCGTTTAATTCAAAGTCTAAATGATATAATTAACATATGGGGTCCTGAACGTTATATAGTATTAGCACGCGAACTAACTAAAATTTGGGAATCCTTATATGGAGCACCAGTAAATGAATTATTACAGTGGATATTAAAAGATAAAAATCGTTCTAAAGGAGAAATAGTATTAATTATTCAAGGTTGTAAAACAAATATCAATAATAATGCGTTATCTGTCGAGGTGATTCACACTTTAACTTTATTACAACAAGAGTTATCGTTAAAAAAAGCAATAACATTAACAGCATCAATTCATAAAATAAAAAAAAATACTCTTTACAATTATGCAATATCTAAACTAAATACTTGACAAAAAGTAATAAATTATATACTTTATGAAAGTAGAACTAGGATAGACAGTCGCCTATTTGAAATTTAATTTTTCTAAATTATATTAAAATAATAGGAGGAAAGTCCGGGCTCCATAGGGCAAGGTGCCAGGTAACACCTGGGAAGTGTGAACTTACGACTAGTGCAACAGAGAGTAAACCGCCGAAGATTAATTAATAAAATCAGGCAAGGGTGAAAGGGTGCGGTAAGAGCGCACCGCGCGACTGGTAACAGTCGCGGCAAGGTAAACTCCACCTGGAGCAAGACCAAATAGGAGCTTATGTAAAGTATGGCCCATACTAAAAGAGCTCGGGTAGGTTGCTTGAACCAGTAAGTAATTGCTGGTCTAGATGAATGACTGTCCACGACAGAACCCGGCTTATTGATCAGTTCTAATTTTTTAAAATCCACAGAAAATCTGTGGATTTTTTTAAAAAATCATATCTATATCAAACTAATGCATAATTAAACATATATTACTCAGCTTGAAATAAAGCTATCAATATTAAATAAATGCACTATTAATTTTATTTGACTTTTATTTAATAAATGTAATTTAGTTATAATTTAAATTTACTTTTTTAAAAGTAAATTATTGGAGCGATAAAGTTAATTTAATCATACGCCAACTATTCCATAAACTTACAATAAATTTGACCCAACGGATAATACGGCTAGAACTCCGAATTGACCAAATGGCTATGGTACTACTATATATTGCTAAATAGCGACGTATATTAGAAATAATCATCCAATAATTATCGTATTTTTCAGTGCTTCTTAACCAAGAATTGCATTCAGAACTTAGATCTAAACGTTGTTGCTGTACTTGATGAATTAATTGTTTGATATATTTTTTATTTTTATATTTATCATTCATCATGAACGATGTTCCTCTAATAATTTGCGATCGTCATTTAGTTCTTTACGTGTATAGTTTAATAATGTTGAAGAACGGATTTTGCGTAATGTCCATATTCCAAAAATAATTGCTAAGATAAATAATACAATATTAGTAATAATAATTGCTATTAAACGATATTGTATATTTATATTCCAAATAATTAATGCTATTAAGCTTATAAAGCTAAAAATAATAAAAACTATAGTAAAAGTACTTATTATTAATATTTGGATAAGATTATTTTTTTCCTTTTCTAATTCAAAAATAGCTAATTGTAGACGTGTTTCAACTATATTAATTAACTTAGTTATTATATTTTTACCTATATCAAAGGCCCCTTTACTAGGGCCTTTTTTCATTTTAAATCGGAAATTACTCATTATGAACGCCGTGAAATTAAAATACCAATAATAACACCTATTGTTGTGCTAAAAACTGCACTTTGCCAAGGTTTTTTATGTATTAAATGATCTGCTTTCTTGATTATTTTAAATGTATTTTGCTTAATATACTTTCCAGATTTACTAAATTTATTACATGTTTTATACATAGGAAAATGTGTTTTTTGATATAATTTATCAAGTTTTAATTTAATTTTATCTTTTAGATGATTTAAAAATTTATCTTTAGCCACAGAAACCTCCTTTATGTTTTTTGTAGGATTTTCTTGTAGTGTTCATTTGTAGCTTAAGATTATACTTGATTGTTTCTTTTATCATATGTAATCCATTGTTTTTCAAAACATATATAGTAATCTATATTAAATGTTAAACTTACAAGAGTATCTATATTTAATTAATATATATCTATTTGATATATTAATTTATTTTGTTTTTAAGTCTAAAAACGATATAATATTAGTTAAATGTATATTTAATTTTTCATTAAATATATTAATATTTATATTAGCATAAATATTAATATTTATAGTTTTTAACTAATATTAACTAAATATGAATCTTAATTTCCATTTGAAATATGAATAATACTTTTCGTAAGTTGATTGAAATATAATGATATAGAGCATTATGCATGGTGGATATTTTAAAATATATTATTATTTTGACTAGCTTACTATTCTTAATATTATTAAATTACATTTTTTGTAAAATAACATTAAATATAATAAAAACTTTTAATATAGAAATCATATAAATTTAAAAATATGAAAAATATTAATTAATCAAGACTATTTTTTAATTGACTATTTTTAGTATGATGTTCTTGTGCAAGTTCAATCAAACGATTAATTAAATTCTTATAACTTAAGCCAGCCACTTGCCATAATTTTGGATATGTACTAATATCAGTAAACCCTGGAAGGGTATTAACTTCATTAACAATAATTTCTCCAACATCCGTTAAAAACACATCTATTCGTGCCATGCCACAACATTCTAGTATTTGAAAAGCATTTATACTTATTTTGCGAATGGATTCACTAGTTTTATAATTAATTTCAGCTGGTATTATTATTTTTGCAATATTTTTTTCTATATATTTATAGTTATATGAATAAAAACTATCATTTACTAAAATTTCTCCACATGGACTAGCTTGAGGATTATCATTACCTAATATTGCACATTCAATTTCACGACCTTTAATAAATTTTTCAATCAATACTTTTTGATCAAAAGTAAAAGCTAAATCTAATGCTGTATTAAAATCTTTAATATCATAAATTTTACTAATTCCTATAGATGAACCTTGATTAGCAGGTTTAACAAATAATGGTAAACCAAAACGTTTAATTAATGTTTGAGGATTAATATTTATGCGCTGAGAACTAGTAAAACTACACCATGGAGCTACTTTCAATCCAGCATGACTTAATAAGCGTTTAGTAAAATCCTTATCCATACTAATTGCTGAGCCCAATACGTCAGAACCAACGAAAGGTAAATTTGCCATTCTAAATAAACCTTGTAATGTTCCATCTTCACCTAATTTACCATGTATGATTGGAAAAATTATATCAAGTTGTGATAAGGCATAAACAGATCTTAAAGAATCATTGCTGAAATATTGAACACTGCTATCTTTTACATTTATTTTAGTTTTATCTAATTTACTAATAGATATTATTACAGGTTCTTCAGAATTAAGTACATGTTGAACATTATTTAAATACCATTCTCCTTGCTTATCGATTCTAAGTAATACTGGGTGGTATTTATTTTTATCAATAGCCTTTAAAATATTTATAGCGGATTGTAATGATACTTCGTGTTCTGTTGATTGGCCACCAAAAACTATTCCTATGTACTGTCTTGACATTATTATTTATCCAATCTTAATAAAATATATAAATTTAAATAACTTTAATATAAGGATCATAGATAAAGTCAACAGTTATATACATCAATAATAAATAGATAGATATATAATCAATATATGAAATATAGCATTTAAATGCTATGCTAATCTATAATCATAAATATAGGTTAAATATGAAAAGACTAACAAAAGTAAGATTAATATATATTAGTATGATAACAAAAAAAATAATTGGCCCCTGCTGGATTTGAACCAGCGGCCAAGCGATTATGAGTCGCCTGCTCTAACCACTGAGCTAAGGGGCCAGCTACGTAAATATTTTAAATTATTTTATACAATAAATCTAGTTTTCTTTATATTTGTATAGTTATTAAATTTAAATTTTAGAAAACTCATTACCAATCTAAATTTTCTAATTTACTATAATTTTGTACATTTGTACTCATATTATAAATGTAAGTTTTTTAAAAAGTCTGTTGATATTAGCGATAAAACATAGTATAATCATCATTTACAGTGAAATGTTATAACAATGATATAATTGATTAATTTTAATCATCAAGGAAACTGCGTAATATTTCAGAACGACTGGGATGACGAAGTTTGCGTAGTGCTTTTGCTTCAATTTGACGAATACGTTCTCGTGTCACGTCGAACTGTTTGCCTACTTCTTCTAAAGTATGATCTGTATTCATATCAATACCAAAACGCATCCGTAAAACTTTTGCTTCACGTGCTGTCAAGCCAGCTAATACATTATGGGTAGCAGATCGTAAATTCTCTGAAGTTGCAGAATCCAAGGGTAGCTCAAGAGAAGTATCTTCGATAAAATCACCTAAATGAGAATCTTCATCATCGCCAATTGGCGTTTCCATGGAAATAGGTTCTTTAGCAATTTTCAACACTTTACGAATTTTATCTTCTGGTATTAGCATTCGTTCAGCCAATTCTTCTGGAGTCGGTTCACGCCCTATTTCTTGCAGCATTTGACGCGAAATTCGATTGAGTTTATTGATAGTTTCAATCATATGTACTGGTATACGAATAGTACGAGCTTGATCAGCAATAGAACGGGTAATTGCTTGACGAATCCACCAGGTCGCATATGTTGAAAATTTATATCCACGACGATATTCAAATTTATCTACTGCTTTCATCAATCCAATATTGCCTTCCTGGATGAGATCAAGAAATTGTAAACCACGATTAGTATATTTTTTTGCAATAGAAATTACTAAACGTAGATTAGCTTCAACCATTTCTTTTTTAGCTCGACGAGCTTTAGCTTCACCAATAGACATACGACGATTAATATCTTTTACTTGCTCAATACTAAGACCAGTTTCACCTTCTATCTGTAGTAATTTTTGTAAAGAACACATTACATCCGCTTCTACTGCTTGAAGTTTTTCTGAACAACATTTATTTATATTTATTGCATTCTTAAACCAATTCTTATTAGTTTCATTTCCAGTAAAAAGAGTAATAAAATTTTTTTTAGGTATTTTACATAATTCAACACATAGCTTCATAATTAATCTTTCTTGTATACGTACACGATTCATCATTTCACGCATATTATTTACTAAGTAATCAAATTGTTTCGGGACTAAACGAAACTGTTTAAATACTTCAGATAAATTTTGAATTTCTTTAATAGAATTGGCATGATTACGTCCCTTTGTTTTAATTACATCGCGTGTTATTTCATATTGATTACGTAAGGCAAGAAATTTTTCACGTGCTAGTTCTGGATCTATAGAATTATCCTCTTCAGAATTATCATCATCATTTTCTTCATCATTACTACGAATTTCCTCAGATAGATTAGAACCAATATGAGTTACTGTTAATAATAATTCTTCTTCAGCATTCAGATCAACAAAACCAGTAATTAAGTCAGATAATCTAGATTCACCTGCTTCTACTAATTCATATTGTTCAAGCAAATAAGAAATTGCTTCTGGGTACTCAGCAACAGAACACTGAACTTGATTAATACCATCTTCGATACGTTTAGCAATATCAATTTCACCTTCACGTGTAAGCAATTCAACAGTTCCCATTTCACGCATGTACATGCGTACAGGATCAGTAGTACGACCAATTTCAGCTTCAACGCCAGATAATACTTGAGCAGCAGCTTCCACGGCATCTTCATCCGTATCACTAGTATTTTCATTTAGCATCAGATCATCTGCATCAGGAGCTTCTTCAACTACTTGAATACCCATATCATTAATCATCTGGATAATGTCTTCGATTTGATCTGAGTCGACGATATCTTGCGGCAGATGGTCATTGACCTCAGCATAAGTCAGATAACCTTGCTCTTTACCGTGAGTAATAAGCAGCTTCAGCTGTGACTGTGGGTTTTGCTCCATAAGACGATATCCAAAATTTTATTAATTTAATTGATAGCAGTTAGCAATAAGCCAACAATAATAATTGAAGAATTTATGTTGGTCCGCTGACTTCGTTACGTTTTAATATATTCGATCATTTTTATGATTAACACTAACTTATTTTTACCTCTTACTTATGTAAATAAGTATATTTAATATTAAAATTACAAATCAATTGATACATATCCTACAGATAGTTATAAGCTATTATTATAATTACAAAATATTTTGCTAAATTGTTATTATATTGATATCTAATATTTTAGATATTAAATATATTTTATTTTTTTATTAAAATTTGCCTTAAAGACCAAAATTCTCGTCGTTGAGTAGCATTTAAACCTTGAGTTCGATCAAGTGCAATAAGTTCCTCAAGACGCTGTTCAAGTGCAGAATCATAAAGGCTGGTTAAGGAATCATGAAAAACTCTTTCCGCTTCTTCGTCTATTATCATGTGGTTCCAAGTAGCTAATGTTTCAAGGGTCTGACTTAAATTCGTACCGCGATATAATTCTAATAATTGTCCAGTAGACAAATTAGGATATTTCATACAACAAGTAACTAAATCTATAAATAATGATAAACCTGCTATCTTTGATTGATTAAATCCATCAAGAGTAGGAACAATAATTGCAAATCTAGGATTTTGTACCAGTAATGAAATTAATATTCGCATTCTTGTAGGTTTTAATGAAAGTGATATTGGAAATTTTTTATTTTTATTAGTTTTTAGTATTATTTGATCTAGTTTATAATCATCAAGAATTCCTAGTTTTCTACCTAATGTCTGTCGCATATAAATACGTAATATTTTACCAGGAATTTGATTAATTAATGGTAACGCTAAAACAGCTAGTTTTGTTTTACCATCACTTGTACTTAAATTAACTTCTGATAAAAGTCTTTCAAATAGAAAAATTGATAATGATTTTGCTAACTTTATACGTATTTCAAAATTTATTTTACCCTCTTTACGTATTAAAGTATCAGGATCTTCACCATTAGGTAACAACATAAAACGTAATTGACGACCATCATTCATATAAGGTAATGCTATTTTAAGTGCTCGCCAAGCTGCTTTACGTCCAGCATAATCACCGTCATAGCAAAATATAACGTGTTCAGTGATACGAAATAATAATTGAATATGTTCTACAGTGGTTGAAGTACCAAATGATGATACAGCATAATTAATTCCGTATTGTGTCAATGTTATTACATCCATATATCCTTCAACTACTAATAAACATGCAGGTTGTTGTTTATAATATTTTTGTACTTCATATAATCCATATAATTGACGACTTTTATGAAAAATAAATGTTTCTGGTGAATTTAAATATTTAGGTTTGGATTGATTAAGTACACGACCACCAAATCCAACTACACGTCCACGTTTATCACGTACTGGAAACATCAATCGATTACGAAAGCGGTCGTAAACATTTTCTTTATTATTTCTAACCAACATACCAATTTTTATTAATAATTCAAAATTTTCTTTTTTATAACCAAATTTTTTTAAAATATTACACCAACCAATAGGCGCATATCCAATAGAAAAATAATCAATTATATCTGATGTAAGTCCACGGTTAAGTAAATATTTTTTTGCAAATTGAGCTTTTGATTGTTGTAAGTTATACTGATAAAACTTATTTAATTCATCCATAATCTGATAAAAATTTTGATGTAGATTATTATATGTTCCCAATATATATTTTTTAGATATTTTATTTGGTACGTTTAATCCATGAAGCATAGCAAGTTCTTCAATGCTTTCTACAAAATTTAGTCGATCATAATGAATTAAAAAATCAATGGCATTTCCTTTAACACCGCATCCAAAACAATAATAAAACTGCTTTTCATTACTAACAGTAAAAGAGGGATGCTTTTCATTATGGAATGGACAACATGCGTAATAATTTTTACCTTGTTTTTTAAGTTTTATTCTGTTATTTATGAGTTCTACTATATTTGTTCTGCTCAGTAGAGCATGAATAAATAAGCTAGGAATTCTTCCAGCCATAATTCTATTTCATCATCTTATAAACAGCGACAAGCCGTGCCTTCCCAAGGAAGCACAGCATTTCACTTGTATTTATATATATTTAATATAGACGAGTACGACGTGCGTTTTCTCTAGCTAATTTTTTAGCATGACGTTTAACCGCAGAAGCTTTAGCACGTTTACGTTCGGTAGTTGGTTTTTCATAAAATTCCCGACGACGAAATTCAGATAAAATACCCGCTTTTTCACATGAGCGCTTAAAACGTCGTAAAGCTACGTCAAATGGTTCATTTTCACGTACTTTAATTACAGGCATGTAACCTCTTCTTAATTCAAATATTAAATCTATCTACTTTTAATTATTATAGTTCAAGCTTAGATAGCTTGTAAAGTATAAGTAAAAACATATAGCTTTAAAAGCTATATCAATTTTATTCAATTTAAAATTTGTTTATAAAGAATGCTTGTTGTACAATTATATGTACAAATTTATATAATATGTTATGAATAATAATATTAAATTCATGTTATGATGGTATTAGGTATTGAAACATCTTGCGATGAAACTGGCATTGCAATTTATGATTCTCAATTAGGATTAATAGCCAATCAGCTATATAGTCAGGTAAAATTACATGCTGATTATGGCGGTATAGTACCAGAACTAGCATCTCGTGATCACGCGCGTAAAATTATACCGCTTATTAAATCAACATTACAAGAAGCTAATGTTAAACCATGTCAGATCGATGGTATAGCTTATACTGCAGGACCGGGTTTGGTAGGTGCATTATTAGTTGGAGCTTCTGTAGGTAAAGCTTTAGCATTTGCTTGGGATATACCTTCAGTAGCTGTTAATCATCTAGAAGGACATTTATTATCACATAGAATGGAGATAAATCCTCCTAATTTTCCATTTATTGTATTATTAGTATCAGGTGCACATACACAACTTATTAGTGCTAAAGATATAGGTGTATATACTTTGTTAGGAGAATCACTTGATGATGCAGCTGGAGAAGCATTTGATAAAATAGCAAAATTATTAGGTATTGAATATCCAGGTGGAGCTATGTTATCAAAAATTGCTCAACAAGGAAAACCAGAACGTTTTATTTTTCCTAGACCTATGACTGATCGTCCCGGACTAGATTTTAGTTTTTCTGGTTTAAAAACCTTTACTGCAAATGTTATTCGTAAATATCATCTCGATGAGCAAACTCGAAGCGATATTGCACGTGCATTTGAAGATGCAATAGTTGATACTTTAATAATTAAATCTAAACGTGCATTAAAAAAAACAGGATTTAATAGATTAGTCCTTGCTGGCGGTGTAAGCGCCAATCGTACTCTACGTTTGCGTATGGTTGAAATGATGAGATTTCAGAATATAGAAGTATTTTATTCCCATCCATTATTTTGTACTGATAATGGTGCAATGATTGCTTATGTTGGAATGATTAGATTAATAAATGGATTAGAAATAGATACAAAACTAGAGATAAACGTTAAACCACATTGGTCATTAACAGAGTTGAGTGCTATTTAAATATAATAAAGTATAATTCTTATATTCTTTATATTCAAATATATCAAGTGTATTCAATATGAATTATTTAGTATTTATTAATATAAATACTAATATCAATATTAAAGATATTTTATATAAAAGATAGATTTTAACTTAATTTATCATTTTATATAATTTGGTACAAAGATCAAATTATAATTTCATATATGTATATTAGATTTAATCTAATTACTTCACTTGTTTATATAAAACAATTGGTATAAATATAAACATGTTATTTCTATAGTATGTATAAATATATAGCATTTTACATTTATAAAAATATTAAAATTAGTTCATGAGATCATGCATGTATTGATGGTAAATTTTAGTATGGATATTTTATATATAGAACAACTTATTGTTTTCACTAAAATTGGAATTTATGATTGGGAACAACGTATAAAACAAAAATTATTAATTGATATTGAAATGGAATGGAAAAAATACTGTTCTAATACAAATAATTATGACATAAATCAATATTTAAATTATGAAACAATTGCAGATAGTATCTTAATTTATGTTCAAAATCAAAATTTTACTTTAATTGAGCACGTAGCAGAAAAACTTGCTAATTTATTAATTAGCCGTTTTCACTCTTCTGGAGTACGTATTAAAGTCAGTAAACCTGGTGCTATTGCTCAAGCTACTATGGTGGGTGTACGAATTGAGCGTGGTTATTTTGTTTGAATAGAGATTTCAAACAAATATTATATTTAATTAATATTAATTAAATATAATATTCTAGTTTCATTGTAGATATATATATATATTCAATTGTCTAAGCACTAAAATCCATGTTTTTACATAAAATAAAATTTATAAATATAGCTTTATTAAAATCATAATATATTGATAACTAATCTTATTATTGATACAATTAAATAAATTTAATCAAGATTAAATAGTTTTTTCTGTAGAATATAAACTCGTCGTTTTGTTAATTCTTTTCGAATTTCTTCGCCTTTAAAACCAATATCGACTACATCTTTTATTGAAATTGATTGAGTTAATTTAAAAGCTTGACGTAAATAATTACCTTGCGTACAACACTTTATATTTTTAAATTCAAAACGGCTATATGTATTTACGTCACTTAGTAGTGCTAAGTGTTCTATGCGAGATGGCTTACGCCAAGCATCGATTTGATTAAATAAAGTGATTAATGTTTTAGCGGATTGTTGTTCAATATTGAATATTACATTATTAAATTTTGTAATGATTAATGCTAAATCACGAAGATTATTAGGTATATGTAATCTTTGGCAAAATTGTTTGATAATATTTATGGATTCTAAATTATACAAATTAGAATATATTTTTATTGAAGATACCATCTTTATAGATATATGGCTAAAAAGTGTAGCAAATCTAACCTCAAGAGAATTAGAAAATTTTGAAGCTATAGTCAAACTCATTAATGTATGTATATTGGTATTAATATAAGATTTATATTTGACAGAAGAAGATGAAATCTTGTATAAATAATCAAGTTCTGGGAATAATACTTTTAATGCATTACAAGTATTTAATACTTGAAAGTAAACCTGAGGATTAGCAGTTAAAAGAGCTCTTTTTGTTTCTTCCCATACTCGTTCGACAGTAAGATATTTTAATTCTCCATCACTAGTCATTTGAGCTAATAATACTTCTGTTTCTTTTGCAATATTGAAATTTAAATGAGCAAAACGTGCGGCAAATCTTGCTACACGTAGCACACGTAATGGATCTTCATTAAAAGAGCTAGATACATGACGCAAAATGCGATTTTCTAAATCTTTTCGTCCTCCATAAGGATCAAATAGTTCACCATTTTCATCTTGTGCAATAGCGTTTATAGTTAAATCTCGACGTTGCAAATCTTGTTCAAGAGTTACATCAGGAGTTGTTTTTATTAAAAAACCTGTATAACCTCTGCCATTTTTATGTTCGCTACGTGCAAGCGCATACTCTTCATGAGTAGTGGGATGTAAAAAAACTGGAAAATAACGACCAATTGGTTGAAATCCATTTTTCAGCATTAATTCAGGTGTGGCACCAATAACAACCCAATCTCTATCTCTTACAGGTAAACTTAATAATTTATCTCGTACAGCCCCGCCAACTAGAAAAATCTTCAATTTACTATTCCAATAGTTATAATATTAAATTATAATTAATATTATGCTGTGAATACAATAATTTTATATGATCTATTTAAATAAATTATTTGGATAAAATACATAGAATGTAAAATTTATACAGTTTAAATTATATTTTAATTTATATTAAAATATAAACTTTTAAATTTAAATTATATATAGATCTTATAGTACATATATGTATATATTTATTTTATTAAAATTTTAATTGGATCTAAGGTAGTCATTTTTAAACTAAAATATATGTACTTTTTTAATTTTTTAAGAATAAAATTTCGTAAAAAAATTTTATCATGCAATTAGAAAAGTATTCTATCGAATAGATAGTTATATATAAAATATAATTAATATTTGATTTTGATTAAAAATCTAACTTTGTACTTAATATATAATAGTTACTTATTTTTTACAATTTAATGATTCATCTATATGATTTTATATAAAGTATTTAAATAAATAATTTGAAACATTCAAGTTAATAAGAATAAAATTTTCTAAATTAAAAGATATGTATATCTGTTAATTTGTTAAATTATTAAATCAATATCACTTAATAAATGAATAAACACCTAGCCAGTATATCTAATTTTAAAAATTTTACTATGAAATATATATAACTATAAATAGTTTGATTATTTAAGTAAGCTAATTTTTCACAAAATTAATATCTAATTGATTTTAATTAATATTTAATGAATTAAGTTAATTTAATATTTTATATAAATCTTTGTAAACAAGAGCTTATATTATAATAGGTGATTTTTATTACATAAAATTTAATAAATATTCAAAATTTTAATTTGGAGTTTTAAATGACATTAACGTTGCCTTCATTTAGCAATATTACAGTGCTTGTTGTCGGCGATGTAATGTTAGATCGTTATTGGCATGGATGTACTAACCATATTTCACCAGAAGCTCCTGTGCCTATCGTTAAAGTAAATACCGTTGAAGAACGTCCAGGTGGAGCAGCTAATGTAGCTGTTAATATTGCTGCCTTAGGTGCTAATTCACGATTAATTGGTTTAATTGGAGATGATAATGAAGGAAGTACTCTAACTAAAATATTACGTAAAAATCAAGTGGAATGTGATTTTATAGTAGTCAAAAACTACCCGACTATTACTAAACTTCGAGTATTATCATGTAATCAACAATTAATTCGTATAGATTTTGAAAAAATTTTTGAAAAAGTAGCTACACAATTAGTACATAATCGTATACGTCAATATTTAGTAGATAGTAATGTTTTGATATGTTCAGATTATGCAAAAGGTACTTTAAACTATATTCAATCTATAATTCAGTTAGCTCATGAATTTAAAGTACCTATATTAATTGATCCTAAAAATATAGATTTTGAAAGATATCGTGGAGCTACTATAATAACACCTAATCTAACTGAATTTGAAGCTGTAGTAGGGAAATGTAAAACTGAAAATGAAATTGTTGATCGTGGTATGAAATTAATTTCACATTATGATTTTTCAGCATTACTTATAACGCGATCAGAAAGAGGAATGACACTTCTGCAGCCATATAAAACTCCATTACATTTACATACTCAAGCAAAGGAAGTATTTGACGTTACAGGTGCAGGAGATACAGTGATCAGTGTATTAGCAACAATATTAGCAACTGGATTAAGTATTGAACGATCTTGTTTTTTTGCAAATATAGCAGCTGGTATAGTGGTGGGTAAATTAGGAGGATCGATTATTAATAAAAGTGAGTTAGAAAATAATATTCATATGTATACGAATATTAATTTCGGTATACTTAATCAAATAGAACTTAAGAATATGATTGAGTTAGCACGTCAACGAGGTGAAAAAATCGTAATGACCAATGGTGTTTTTGACATTCTACATATAGGACATATTTCTTATTTAGAAGAAGCTAAAAAACTTGGTGATCGTTTAATTGTCGCTGTAAACAGCGATGATTCTACTAAACGTCTTAAAGGTAAAAAACGTCCCATAAATACTTTAAACAATCGAATGCGTGTACTTAGTGCTTTAAAATCAATTGATTGGATAGTATCTTTTGAAGAAGATACTCCACAGCGCTTAATTATGGAATTATTACCTGATGTTTTAGTTAAGGGAGGTGATTATGAACCTGAAGATATTGTAGGTAGTAAAGAAATCTGGGACAATGGAGGCGATGTACGTGTTCTTAATTTTAAAACACATATTTCAACTAGTAATATAATTGAAAATATTCGTAATCAATAATCTAAGTTAATAAATAAATTTATTAGAATTTATAATTTGTTTGCTTTGTTTAATGTTATATAGATTTTTTATCTTAATAAAATTAAACTTTAATCTATAATATCCACTATAAATCTATAATCCATTTTTATAAAATATAAGTACGTTTATTTAATTTTAAATTTTTATTAATTATTATTAAGTAATAGTATTAAACATTTATGTCATAAAAATAAATTTAAAATATTTAATATTAAATGTGAAATAATAACTTGATTTAAGTTGTATTAATTGTTCAAAACTGCTATTAATTTTTAATGATTATATGCTACATTATAATTAGCAAATTAAATATATATAAAATAATTAATTATTATTTCGATAATAATTAATTATTTTAACTTTATTTTAAGTAATAGGTAGAACAAGGTATACCATGAATCATATATTACTTTCTAAATTTGGTACCTCTATACAGCGTGTAGAACAGGTTATTAAAGCATTACGTAATGGATACGGTGCAATGGTATTAGACGATGAAAATCGTGAAAATGAAGGTGATATAATTTTTGCAGCAGAAACTCTAACTGTCGAACAAATGGCATTAAGTATTCGATATGGTAGTGGAATAGTATGTCTTTGTATTACCGATGATCATCGACAAAGATTAGCTTTACCGATGATGGTAGATAATAATACTAGCGCTTATACTACTGCTTTTACAGTTACCATTGAAGCTGCAAAAGGTGTAACGACTGGTGTATCCGCTAAGGATCGCGTCACTACTATACATACTGCTATTGCAGATGGTGTAAAACCTTCTGATTTAAATTGTCCAGGACATGTATTTCCTTTATGTGCACGTAAAGGAGGAGTATTAGAACGTAATGGTCATACTGAAGCAACTATTGATTTGCTTTTTTTGGCTGGTCTTAAGCCGGCTGGTATATTATGTGAATTAACGAATAAGGATGGTAGCATGGCACGTACGCCTGAAGTAATTGCATTCGCTAAACAACAAAATATGCCGATAGTAACTATTACAGATTTACTGCTATATTTACAAATAAAAAAATTTAAGTATGGTGGTAATCAATATAATTTTACAAAAAATCTATATAATTATCATATGACTGTTTAATATAAAACTTATAATAAAGTATAATTATGAATAATTTAGTATTAAGTAATATATCAACTGTATTGTATATAAAAGAAATCTTTATTTTCATAAAAAGCAAAAATAATAATTTTGATATTATTTATTGAATAACGTAATTAGTTATCAACTTTAAAATATCTTTTTTGGTGACAAGCAAGTACACGTTTATTTTAAAAAATTTTTTCGTGATTTTTCTCTATAATTGAATGATTAAATTAATATTTATAATTAATTACTTACTAATATTAATATAACTAAATGAAAGTATAATTATTTTTATTTTAAAATATGCGTTATGATTACATTATACAAATAAAGTTTACATTAATACATATAATAATTTATTAATGTAAAGATACAAATATACAATGTATATCTTTGCATTAATATTAAGAGAGTACGTGATATCCTGTAAATATAGATTTTTTATCTTGTGCAGAAAATATAGAAAATCTTAAGCAAATAATATTGAAATAATGCATAAAATTACTTGATGTTTTTTTTAAACTTGATGTAGTAACTACATTAATATTTTATAACTTTAAAAGTGATAAAATCATTATAATTGAATAAATTCATATCCAAAAAATTATAACAGTTTGTAACTTTTTGAATAAAAAATTTACTGTGAAATAAATCGTATGTTTCAGTAAAAAGTAAATTTTTTTATCTAATAGAAAAATCTTAAAGATTGTAGATCTTAGTTAAAAAATTAGAATCTTTCTAAGATAGTAGAATTTTGCTATATAACAATTGATTAAAACTAAATATTAAGGATATTATTAGTAATGTAAATAAAGAAGTACAATAAATGATACACAAGCTTTTATGAAGTAAAAATATTAACTACTGTTAATTTTCTATTGAGTTATTAATCTCCAATATTTAGAATCTAAATCTAAGTATTTAATTTATAAACATCATATTTAATTATGCAACTCGTAAAATTTATATCTACATTATATATATTATAATTTATATAGAAGATAATATCTATGTTTACAGTAATTAATATAGATTAATATTATAATTAACTAATTTTTATAAAATATTTATAATATATCTATTTGTATTCTTAATGTATTTAAGCATAATGACGTATTTTAAGTTTAAAATATATTGACACTATAAATAATAGTATTCTATGTTAAATTATTTAATTAGATAATTAAATAATTATCTATATTTTCTAATATACATACACAATCTATTTTAAATAGAGTTAAAAATAATAAATAATATAAATAAAAATTAATTTAATTATAAATAACATAATTAATTAAGATTAATATCTTAATCATATTGGTATATTTATTTTATATAGTAATTTATATAAGAGCAATTGTAAATATTTAATTCTTGTTTTTTATAGACCAATATATTATAGTTAAAATAACTATTGAATATTTTTCAAATCATAATGTAATTTATTTAAATTAAACTGTTGGAAAAAATATAATTTTTTACGATTACTTCGTATAATTATTGGTCTATGATGCTATCATTACAATTATAGTTTTTGTTTTAATACTTAAAAATTATTAAATTTTATTAAAATTTAATCATTCATTACTGTTAATAATATGGTTTTACTATAATTAATTGAACTATTATTAAAAGTGTTTAAACATAAATTAAGTAATTTAATCAATATATTAATTAGATAATATCTAATGGAGAAAATAATTGTGAGTTATTCATTGCCTCCTCTTCCATATTCATATGATGCTTTAGAACCTTATTTTGATAAACAAACAATGGAGTTACATTATACTAAGCATCACCAAGCGTACATTAATAATGCTAATATAATATTAAAAAACACTGAATTTGTAGATTTGCCTGTAGAAGTATTGATTACTAAACTTTTTAGTTTACCTGAACAGAAAAGAAATTTATTACGTAATAATGCAGGTGGACATTTTAATCATAGTTTATTGTGGCAAGGATTAAAAATAGGTACTATATTAAAAGGTGATTTAAAAGTTGCTATCGAAGAAAATTTTGGAAACTTGGTAAACTTTCAAGAAGAATTTGAAAAAATAGCAATGAATCGTTTTGGCTCTGGTTGGGCTTGGTTAGTTAAAAAAAATAATAAACTGTATATAGTTTCCACTGCTAATCAAGATAATCCATTAATGGGAGATGATATAACAGGTGTATCTGGATATCCGATTTTTGGTTTAGATATTTGGGAACATGCTTATTATTTAAAATATCATAATAGAAGATTAGATTATATCAAAGCATTTTGGAAAGTTTTAAATTGGGATGAAGCTGCAACACGTTTTGCTCTAAATGAAAAATAAAATTGAATAGCACTAGAATATTAAGTAAGTTATTTTAGATTAACTGTATGTATATCCATTATTAAAATAACATTAATAAATAAAATATGCATATTTTTATATTAATTTTTATTTAGTTAAATAACTTATATGATTGTTGATAGATTGCTAAATTCAAATAATTATTCATTAATATCTCTAATGTTATCTTTGATTTTTGGTAAATATAAACCAAATAAATTATGGAATAAAAAGGGTTTTCGTCTTAAATTTGTGTTAAGAACATTGATTTTTCCATTATGTACTTTTAATTATCTTAATCAACTATTAAAATTACCAAATATAAAACAGATTTTATCTACACAGGGATTATTACCTATAAAGCTTCATCGACCGTATTTATGTACTAATTTTAATGTAATACAACGTGCTCAAGTAATTATTGATCATTATAATTTAGTAAATCAATTAGAAAATTATAATTTGCGTAATTGTTTGCAAACTTCTAATAGAAATTTATTAGCTAGTTTAAATGGAAAAAAAGAAGAGAGTTTTCTATTTTATTGTTGTCCAGGTCGATTTGATCGAGAGGGAGAAGTTACAATTGAACTACATTTTGAATCATTATTAATTACTTCACTTTCATTTTCATTTTCTATGCTAAATGAAAAAGAAGATCGAATCTTATTAATTGGAGGTTTACAAGGACCAAATAAAAATATATCTAACAATGTTATACATGATGCTACCAAGGCAGCACATGGTTTGTTTCCAAAACGTTTAGTTATGGAAGCTGTGTTTTTGTTAGCTAAATTATGTAAGATAAATAAAATTATAGCAGTAAGTGATACTACCCATATTTTTCGTAGTTTACGATATCAATATAGTAAAAAAGATCAATTTTTTGCTAGTTATAATAAGTTTTGGTTTTCCTTGGGTGGATTAATGCGTAAAGATAATCTTTTTGCATTACCCTTATGTATAGAACGTAAAAATTTACAGTCAATTGTCAGTAAAAAACGTTCTGAATATCGCCGTCGATATAAATTGTTAGATAGTTTAAATGATCAAGTATGTATTATACTTAATGATAAATAACATTATATTCAAAAATTATTTTTGAATATAAGAATATGATATTTAATTAATTAAATAAACAATTACACAAAATAATACAAGAAAATATTATATATAGTAAATGAGCTAAACATTATCTATTTATTATGATATATTATAGACGCATATGTAGTGTTTCTAATCATTAAATTCTATTTTCTGACTTGCATAAGAACAGGTAAGTAGTGTACACTTAAAAAGTTTTAGAGAAATAAAAATTAATTTAATGAAATATATAATTAAATTAATTTATTATACTTTAAGATTTATAAAATACCCTATTTTAATAAAATTTAGTAAGTACATAGAAATTTCAATATTTAAGTATTAAAAATTTTAAGCATAATTTTATTTTCCAAAGTTGTTATAACTGAGTTTATTATATTATTTAATATAATATTTATACAATATGATTAAATTTACATTTATTAAACTATTAAGTAATAGATCATAATTGATCTAATTGGGTTTTTTATTTAAAGTTTATTATAAAAATTGTGTATTATTTGGTATGATTGTTTTTATAAGTACATTGCACTTAATGGGCTAATTTTACGACGATTCCAAAGGAAATTATCTCGATATTTAATATCTCATCATGATTTAGCGATATAATTTATATCGCTTTCAACACACAATATTGATAATAAATATATTTATTATCTTTGTTTATTAAAATTCATAAGTTGTATAATAATTTAAAGTTAGATTGGTGTTTTTTAATAGCTGTTAATAAATTAATGTAGTGAAAGATATATAGGTCATTAATCGAATGTACCTAATATAGTTAGCTTATTTAATAATAATATACAGTTATTTAAATATCTGTATATTATTATCTTTAACTCAAATGGATTATACAAAATATCCAATGGATAAGTATATGAATATATTAACTAAATTTAGAATGTCATTCATCTTTATAAGTTTAATTATTATTAATAGCATGAATGCTGAAGCAAAAACACTTGTTTATTGTTCGGAAGGCTCGCCTGAAGGGTTTAATCCACAACTATTTAGCTCAGGTACTACCTATGATGCTAGTTCAGTGCCAATTTATAATCGCTTAGTTGAATTTAAAACCGGCACAATTAAGTTAGAACCAGGTTTAGCAGAAAGATGGGATATAAGTAAAGACGGTAAAATTTATACATTCTATCTTCGTAAAAAGGTTAAATGGCAAACCACTAAATATTTTAAACCAACTCGCTATTTTAATGCAGAAGATGTAATTTTTTCTTTTGAAAGACAATTAGATAAAAATAACAAGTATCATTATATTTCTGGTGGAAATTATGAGTATTTTAATAGCACGGATATGCCAAAATTAATTAATAGAATAGAAAAAATTAATGATCTCACGGTCAGATTTCATCTAAATCATGCAGAGGCACCATTTCTTGCAGATCTAGGAATGGATTTCGCGTCTATTCTTTCGAAGGAATATGCAGATAATTTATTAAAACTAAAAGTGCCGGAGAAACTAGATCTTAATCCGGTAGGTACTGGACCTTTTATATTAGAAGAGTACCAAAAAGATTCTCGCATTCTGTATAAAGCAAATCCAAACTTTTGGGGAAAAAAACCAAAGATTGATCATTTGGTATTTTCAATTACTCCTGATGCGTCTGTACGCTATGCTAAGCTGCAAAAAGGTGAGTGTCAAGTTATGGCATATCCAAATCCAGCCGATATTGCTGCTATGAAAAAAAATAATAAAATTAATGTATTACATGAAGCTAGTTTAAGTGTAGGATATATATCATTTAATATTCAAAAAAAACCATTAGATCAAGTAAAAGTGCGCCAAGCATTGGCAATGGCAGTAAATAAACAAGCTATTATTGACGCTATTTATCAAGGATCTGGTCAAATAGCAAAAAATTTAATTCCACCTACCATGTGGAGCTATAATGATGATGTTAAGGATTATGAATATAATCCTATTAAAGCAAAAAAAATGCTTAAAGATATAGGATTAGCTAATGGTTTTTCAATTGATTTATGGGCTATCCCAGTGCAACGTCCTTATAACCCTAATGCACGTCGTATGGCTGAAATGATTCAGGCTGATTGGGGTAAAATTGGTGTAAAGACTAAGATTGTTACTTTTGAATGGGGTGAATTTTTAAAACGTGCTAGAGATGGAGAACATCAAGCTATTATGGCGGGTTGGACAGGAGATAGTGGGGATCCAGATAATTTTTTTAATAATCTATTCAGTTGCTCTGCTGCAAAAGATGGATCTAACTATTCTCGCTGGTGTTATCAACCATTTGAAAAACAAATTAAACTAGCAAGTGCAGAATCTGATCAAAATAAACGTATTAAATTTTATAAACAAGCTCAAATTATAATGCATGAACAGGTGCCTGCTTTAATTATTGCTCATTCTACTGTTTATGAACCAGTGAGTAAGAAAGTACTCAACTATATGGTAGATCCATTAGGTAAACATCATTTTGAAGATGTTGATATTCAATCATAATTGAAAGATTATATCATTTAAGTATGATATTTAAAGTTTTTATGCTCTTTAGCATATAATCCACTTTAAAATTACTTTTTTTAAAAAAGTAATTTTATATTGTTCTTCGAACATTTGTGGATAAGTATTATCGAGCTACACAATCCTTGGTGACAAGGTATGAATATGATTGAGAATTTAGCTTATGCTGCAATTTCTATTGCGACGTCTGAGTTTTATCATTCCGACATTTATTGGTATTACGTTATTGACTTTTACATTTGTCCATTGGACTCCAAGCGATCCAATTCTTGTTATGGCAGGAGAACATGGTATTTCGATTGAACGTCATGCTCAATTAATGTCTCAGCTTGGTCTGGATCAACCACTATGGAAACAATATATCATTTATATTCGTGGAATATTATGTGGTGATTTAGGTGTATCTCTTAAAAGTCATATTCCAGTTTGGAATGAATTTGTACCACATTTTAAAGCTACTATCGAATTAAGTAGCTGCGCTATGTTATTTGCTATTATCATTGGTATTCCAATGGGAATCTTAGCAGCAGTAAAGCGTGGTTCAATGTTTGATCATACTGCTATAGCAGTCTCACTGATTGGTTATTCAATGCCTATTTTCTGGTGGGGAATAATGCTTATTATGCTTGTGTCAGTACATCTTGATTTAACTCCAGTTTCTGGGCGTATTAGTGATATTGTTTTTCTCGATAATCAAAAACCTCTTACTGGTTTTATGCTAATTGATACTTTATTTTGGGGGGAAAAAGGTAATTTTAAAGATGCAGTTATGCATATGATTTTACCTGCTATTGTACTTGGTACAATACCATTAGCAGTGATAGTCCAAATAATGCGTTCATCGATGTTAGAAATATTAAATAAAGATTACATACGTACTGCACGTGCTAAAGGACTTACGTGTGTACGTATAATTTTAGTACATGCATTACGAAATGCCATAATACCAGTAATAACGATTATTGGTTTACAAGTTGGCACATTGCTAGCTGGCGCAATTTTAACAGAAACGATTTTTTCTTGGCCTGGTTTAGGGCGTTGGCTAATTGAAGCGCTACAAAGTCGCGATTATCCAGTAGTGCAAGGTGGTGTGTTATTAGTTGCAATCTTGATTATTATGGTTAACTTAATAATTGATATTTTATATAGCATTATTAATCCATGCATATATTATAAAAAATAAGAGTGAACTCATGTCTTTTTTTGCTTTTAAAAGCATAAATTTTATATTTAAACAATCTTCTCCAACACGAAAATTATTGAATTATATTATACGTAATAAAAAATCTATTATTACTTTAATTTGTATAGTTTTAATGATATTTACTGCTATTTTTGCTGATGTATTAGCACCTCATCCTCCAGCAGAACAATATCGTAATGCGTTATTGCTACCTCCAGTATGGGAACACAACGGAAGTTGGAGCTATATACTAGGTACTGATGATTTGGGAAGAGACATATTATCGCGTTTGATGTTTGGTGCACGTTTATCACTACTCGTTGGTTGTTTAGTTGTATTATTTTCAGTTACATTAGGCGTGATTCTTGGTTTAATATCTGGCTATTTTGGTGGTATAATAGATATTATTATTATGCGTTTAGTTGATATTATGCTCGCTTTACCAAGTTTGTTATTAGCGTTGGTATTAGTCGCTATTTTTGGTCCATCTATTGTTAATGCTTCATTAGCATTGATTTTTGTGGCTTTACCAAACTATATTCGTTTAACTCGTGCAAAAGTAATGATAGAAGTACATCAAGATTATGTTATCGCTTCCAGCGTGGTTGGTGCTGGTACATTTCGACAAATGTTTATTAATATTTTGCCTAACTGTTTAGCACCAATTATTGTCCAAGCATCTTTAGGTTTTTCTAATGCTATTCTTGACATGGCTGCTCTAGGTTTTTTGGGTATGGGGGCACAACCCCCAATTCCAGAGTGGGGTACTATGCTTTCTGATGTATTACAGTATGCGCAAAATGCTTGGTGGGTTGTAACCTTTCCTGGATTAAGTATTTTACTAACAGTGATATTATTTAATCTTATGGGTGATCTTTTACGTGATTCAATTGATCCAACTCTCAAGCAATAAAAGGAGAACCGATATGACATTATTAAAGGTAAAAAACTTATCGGTATATTTTGGAGATTATAATTCGTCATTTCGTGCTGTTGATCGTATTAGTTATGATGTCAATCAAGGGGAAGTAGTAGGGATTGTTGGTGAATCTGGCTCTGGTAAATCAGTTAGTTCATTAGCAATTATGGACCTAATTAATTTTCCTGGTCGAGTCGAAGTAGAAAAATTAAAATTTGATCAATATGATTTAACAAATCTTTCTAAAAAAGAAAGAAGTAAATTAATTGGTGCTGAAGTTGCAATGATTTTTCAAGATCCCATAAGTAGTCTTAACCCTTGTTTTTCAGTAGGATTTCAAATTATGGAAACTTTAAAAATACATCAAGGAGGTAGTAAATATACTCGACGACAGCGTACTATTGAATTACTTACACAAGTTGGTATTCCCGATCCAATATCACGTTTTTCTGTCTATCCGCATCAGTTATCAGGTGGTATGAGTCAGCGCATAATGATAGCAATGGCACTAGCGTGTAAGCCTAAGTTATTAATTGCTGATGAACCCACTACCGCTCTTGATGTGACTATTCAATCACAAATTATTGACTTATTACTTAATTTCCAAAAGCAGGAAAATATGTCATTAATATTTATTACCCATGACTTAGCATTAGTGGCTGAAGTAGCACATTATATTATTGTATTATATGCTGGTCAAATTATGGAAATTGGTAAAACTATTAATATCTTTAAAACACCAAGACATCCATATACTCAAGCATTATTACGATCATTACCTGAATTTTCTTTTAATAAAATGCAGTTATTTTCGTTACCTGGTATGGTACCTGGTAAATATGATCGTCCAACTGGTTGTTTATTAAATCCTCGTTGTCCTTATGTAATTGATCGTTGTCGTCATGAAGAACCAAAATTACAAAATATTCAAGATGGTCAATCTAAATGCCATTTCCCATTAGATGATATTGGAGTACCAAGTTATGCATTTTGATCATACAAATGAGCATAATCATTTACTTCAAGCAATTAATCTAAAGAAACATTATGTGGTTCAAAAAAGTTTTTTTAGTCCAAAAAAAATAGTTAATGCTTTAAATGGCATATCATTTTGTCTTGACTCTGGCAGAACATTAGCAGTAGTAGGTGAATCAGGTTGTGGTAAATCTACATTAGGACGTTTACTCACTATGATTGAAAAACCAACTGAAGGTAAACTTTATTGGCATGGTCAAGATCTTTTACGGTATGATCGAAATGCACAAAAATTAAGACGGCAAAAAATTCAGATTATTTTTCAAAATCCATATGCTTCACTTAATCCATGTAAAAAAATTAGTCAGATTCTAGAAGAACCATTACTAATTAATACTACTTTAAACAAATTTGATCGTCGAGAAAAGATTTTGTCCATGATGTCTAAAGTTGGACTGAAAATAGAATATTATAATCGTTACCCACATATGTTTTCTGGAGGTCAACGACAACGTATTGCTATTGCACGTGGATTAATGCTTAATCCAGAAGTATTAGTAGCTGATGAGCCTGTATCTGCGCTTGATGTATCTGTACGCGCTCAAGTCCTTAATTTAATGATGGATTTACAACAAAGCTTAGATCTGTCTTATATATTTATTTCACACGATCTTTCAGTTGTACAGCATATTGCGGATGAGATAATTGTAATATATCTGGGATATTGTATTGAAAAAGGCAGTAAAGAAGTAATTTTTAGCAATCCTCGGCATCCTTATACCCAAGCATTACTATCTGCAGTTCCTTATCTTAATGTAGATAAACGTCGTAAACGCATTAAATTGTTCGGAGAGTTACCTAGTCCCTTATCTCCTCCAAAAGGATGTGTTTTTAACACGCGTTGTCATCGTTGCTTTGATCAATGTCTAAATTTATCACCTAAATTAAAGCAATATGATGATAGGCAAATTGCTTGTTTTGCTATAGATCGCGAAGAATTAAATATTAGGGAATATTAAAAATCTTTGCTTATATAGATAAGATATGTAATTATTGATAATATAAAGAAATATATATATATTTAACTTTTAAAATATAGAATAAATTATTAGATATTTTATATAGTTAATAACTATTTTATGTTTTAGTGTTATAATTTTTAGTTATGAATAGAGATTTTATAGAAAATATCAGACTATATTTATATTTTTAATAAAGCAGTATTTTTTTACTATCGGTAATACTGTTCTTTAACACAGATTCTATCGTGTAGTTCACTTTATAAAAATAATGGATATATTATGAAAATCTCATTTTTTAAAACTCTATATATTCAGGTATTAATTGCTATTACTATTGGTATCTTATTAGGTCATTATTATCCTGAATTAGCTATACAAATGAAACCTCTGGGAGATGGTTTTATAAAATTAATCAAAATGATTATTACATTAGTAATTTTTTGTACGATAGTAACTGGTATTGCCGGTATGGAAAGTTTGAAGATAACTGGTCGTACTGGAGCTATTGCGTTAATATATTTTGAAATAGTTAGTACTCTTGCATTAATTATCGGCATAATTGTAGTAAATGTTCTTCAACCAGGTGTGGGTATGAATGTAGATCCATCTACACTTGATGCAAAATCTGTAGCAGTTTATAGTCAACAAAGTAAACAATTTAATCCTATTATATTTTTAATGGATATAATTCCTAACAACATAGTTAGTGCTTTTTCTAGTGGTAATATATTACAAGTACTTTTATTTGCAATTTTATTTGGTTTCGCATTATATCGACTTAATACCGCTGGTACTTTAATTTTAAATATTATCGAAAGTTTATCAAAGATAATTTTTGAGATTATCAATGTAATTATGCGTTTAGCTCCTTTTGGAGCTTTTGGGTCAATGGCTTTTACTATTGGTAAATATGGTATAGGATCTCTAGTTCAACTTGGTCAATTAATGATATGTTTTTATATTACATGTATACTATTTATAGTATTGATACTTGGTATCATCGCTCGTATTGCTGGTTTTAATATATTTAAATTTATTAACTATATAAAAGAAGAATTACTGATTGTACTCGGAACATCTTCTTCTGAAGCTGTATTACCACGTATATTGAAAAAAATGGAAAATTTAGGTTGCAAGAAATCACTCGTTAATTTAGTTATTCCGACTAGTTATTCTTTTAATTTAGATGGTACTTCCATTTATCTTACTATGACAGCAATATTTATTGCTCAGGCAACTAATGCACATATGGATATTACTCATCAAATAACACTATTATTAGTGTTATTACTTTCATCTAAGGGTGCTGCAGGGGTAACTGGTAGTGGATTTATTGTGTTAGCAGCGACTCTTTCTACTGTAGGCCATTTACCTGTAGCTGGTTTGTCATTAGTTTTAGGAATTGATCGTTTTATGTCTGAAGCACGTGCTTTGACTAATTTAATTGGTAATGGTGTAGCTACTGTAGTTATAGCTAAATGTGTTGGTCAGTTGGATGAAAAAAAAATGAAAAAGATACTTTATTCTGCAAAACAAATGAATAATCCATCAAAATATACAGCTTTATAAAATAAAACTTAATAAGTTTTATTTAAACTTTATAAATTATGATATTTAAATGATTACTAATAGAAAGCTCAGTTATGAATGAGCCAATAATTATTATGTATTATCTAAAAAAATTTTAGTACATTACTTTCTTTAAATAAAATATTTATACTGAACACAATAATTCAATTTTGTGTTCAGTATCAAGTGTATTAGTATATATTAATAATAATTTATATTATTAACATGAGCTAATAATATAAATTATATAATTTATATTATTAGCTAAAATAGATTATTATTTATTAATAAATAATATTATTGATATAATAAAGTCTATTAGACTCATAAATGTATTGCGATTAATAATATATTAAAATTAAATATTATTTGTGTAATTTAGTTATATACTTAATAATATAGTTAAGTCGTTAAAGATGATATATAAAGTATCACTAATGATTAAGTAAATCATTAACGTAGGAATCATATCTAGTATTTTATCAAAATTTAATATTTATTAAAAATCTATTGATTTATTAATGTATTAAAATATTTAGATAAAATTTTACTTATTTAAAGAAGTAAATTAATTTAAATAAGAATCAGATTTAATCTAAATAGTTAATTATATATAGTATAATATAAAAATAATTATTATAAGAATATAATTAATTTATAAAATTTAAATGTTTATAAATAAGTAAAATTTATTTAATAGATATATAAATGTTTTAATAATAATTCTTTCTAATCTTTACTTTTAAAATAAAAGATCTAGATGTTAGAACATATAAGTATAATAGTTATTAAACTATAGGTGCGACTTTACTTGTTATTGACAGTATATAAATTTCGATAAATAAACTATACTTAATCGTATACTAGATATATATCTTATAAATGTATATATAAATTAAATATAAGAAATATTATATAAAATAGTTATTTTGATTATGTAAATATTTTTAAAATTACTTATTTTCAGTATATATTTTGATCATTAAGTAAAGACTTAACTCAAATTAATAAAAAAATAATTTTGTTTTTTTATTAAATTAAGTATAAGTTAGTAACAGTAAAGTACTAATATCAAATTAATAACTTTACGGAGTTTAATAAAACTAAAATATAAAGTTCTATTGTTTGTATTTTATTTAAATAAGTACTATTAAATAGTAAGTGAGTACTATTTTCAAAAATATTCAATAGAATAAAACCATTACACTACGTTAAGCTACTCTAGCGTGGCTTGCTAAGTATAGTATTTTGGAGTTAAATATGAGTAATGATAAAATCGTTCACCTAACCGATAAAAGTTTTGACACCGATGTGCTGAAAGCAGAAGGAACTGTTTTAGTAGATTTCTGGGCTGAATGGTGTGGTCCTTGTAAAATGATTACCCCGATCTTAAATGAAATTGCGGAAGAATATAATGATAAACTTACTATCGCTAAACTAAATATCGATGATAATCAAAATATTGCTTCTAAATATGGTATCCGTGGTATTCCAGCTTTACTTATATTTAAAAAAGGTGAAGTTATAGCTACTAAAGTAGGTGCAGTCTCTAAAGGAGAATTAAAAGAGTTTTTAAATGCTAATTTAGTTTAATTTTAGTAGTAGTGAGCGATATTTATCAGCAGTGGAGGCACCACTGCTGCTGAAAGTTTTCTGATTAGACATGTTAGTCTATGTTTATATCCTTTTTACGGTTTAAATTTAAGATTCTTTATCAATTCTTTATCGCTTTAAGTATTATACTTTTGATACAAAATAAATATACGTATAGCAAGTTTCGATATCGTTTTTCGGTTATCTCCTCGCTGTTTATCGCTATATATAATAATACTCGTTGAGTAAAATCGAAAAACTCATTAATAAACATAGAATAATTTGCCATACCATTCATAATAAATATCTTTTGAGAATTACCTCGATTTTAAGAATCCATCATTATGAATCTTACCGAATTAAAAAATACGCCAGTTTCTGAACTAATTACTCTTGGCGAAAATATAGGATTAGAGAATTTAGCACGTATGCGCAAACAGGATATTATTTTTTCCATCCTGAAACAACATGCTAAAAGTGGAGAAGATATTTTCGGTGATGGTGTACTGGAAATATTACAAGATGGTTTTGGTTTTTTACGTTCTGGAGATAGTTCATATCTAGCTGGTCCAGATGATATTTATGTATCTCCTAGTCAAATTAGAAGATTTAATCTTCGTACAGGAGATACTATTGCTGGTAAAATTCGTCCTCCAAAAGAAGGAGAACGTTATTTTGCTTTACTAAAAGTAAATGAGGTTAATTATGATAAACCAGAAAATGCTCGTAGTAAAATTCTTTTTGAAAATTTGACACCACTACATGCTAATAACCGTCTACGGATGGAACGTGGTAATGGATCTACTGAAGATCTAACAGCAAGAGTATTAGATTTAGCCTCTCCTATTGGTCTTGGCCAACGTGGATTAATAGTAGCTCCTCCAAAAGCTGGTAAAACCATGTTATTACAGAATATTGCTCAAAGCATTGCTTATAATTATCCAGATTGTGTGTTAATGGTGTTATTAATCGATGAACGTCCAGAAGAAGTAACTGAGATGCAACGTTTGGTTAAAGGAGAAGTTATTGCATCAACTTTTGATGAACCAGCAGCACGTCATGTTCAAGTTGCTGAAATGATGATTGAAAAAGCAAAACGTTTGGTAGAGCATAGAAAAGATGTTGTTATTATGCTAGACTCCATTACTCGTTTAGCAAGAGCTTATAATACGGTTGTTCCAGCTTCTGGTAAAGTCTTAACTGGTGGTGTTGATGCAAATGCTTTACATCGTCCCAAACGTTTTTTTGGTGCAGCTCGTAATGTAGAAGAAGGTGGTAGTTTAACTATTATAGCTACTGCATTAGTTGATACTGGTTCAAAAATGGATGAAGTTATCTATGAAGAATTTAAAGGAACAGGTAATATGGAATTACATTTATCTCGTAAAATTGCAGAGAAAAGAGTGTTTCCGGCTATTGACTATAATCGTTCAGGTACGCGTAAAGAAGAATTGCTTACTTTACAGGAAGAATTACAAAAAATGTGGATTTTACGTAAAATTATTCATCCAATGAGTGAGATTGATGCCATGGAATTTCTTATAAATAAATTAGCAATGACTAAAACCAATGATGAATTTTTTGATATGATGAAACGTTCTTAGTATTATATTGATATATAGATCAATATTAATTATTATTTATATATAAAAATAGATATAATAATTGATAACAATCATTTTATATTTATGAATAAATATATTATTTATAAATATATAAATATATTATACCTCATAGATTTTTATCTATAGAAAGATATTTTTAATCTTTTAAGGCTGTTTAAAACTGTTTCTATTTTCATAGAAAATAAAGATAATTTTTTAAAAAATAATATTAATATTACTATAATTAAAAATATACTTTTTAAGTATCATTTTTTCTTATTGTTAATATCATTTCATTATATATATATATATATAGCAGTTAATAACACATATTATTATAATATTATTATTAATTTAAGTGATCTAATAATATATAAACATATATATGTTTATATATTATATATGACTTTTCATGTTATATAGGATCTTTAAATATTCAAAATACATAAAATTTGCATAAATATACTAGACAGTTTGAATCTAAAAACGTAATATCTATATATATACATGTTTCATGTAGACTAATAACTTAGATATGCGCCCGTAGCTCAGTTGGATAGAGCGTTGCCCTCCGAAGGTAAAGGTCTCAGGTTCGAATCCTGTCGGGCGCGATATATGATTTTGATTAAATTTATTTTTAGTTATTAAGTTTTATTTCTAAAATTGTAAATATGAATTATAATATGGTGGTTATAGCTCAGTTGGTAGAGCTCTGGATTGTGATTCCAGCTGTCATGGGTTCGAGTCCCATTAGCCACCTTCATTTAAAAGTTAAACACTATAATAAATACTCGGCGAGTAGCGCAGCTTGGTAGCGCAACTGGTTTGGGACCAGTGGGTCGGAGGTTCAAATCCTCTCTCGCCGAATCATAGTTTTAATTAATCTTTTACTGAAATAAACATTTACGTAAATACGTGTTTTTAAAAAATTTTTTTAAAATGTCAAAATTAGATATGTTTTTAAATGGAATGATATATAATTTAATACTATTAAATTCATTTATATTAACTATGATAATCATAGATTTAATATATTTAGTATGTTAATTATTTTTATTCATATGATAAATTTTTGTTTTTTAAAATCTAAGTAAGTATACAATAATATAAATTTAATTATCTAATTAAGATTAATTAGATAATTAAAATCTAATTATCTAATTTTTATATAACATTATATATGTTAATAACATTACTCTTGTTACTAATATAAACAGTATTTTATTGCTATAAATATTAATATTAAATTGATTATAAACTTCAAGAGACGATTTATTTGACATAAAAGCGTCCATAGTATAAAAACATTCAATATATTACTAATAAATCTGTTCTTATGCTATTTATAACATAATTTATGAATTAAATCATCGTTATTAGCACTATTAGCTATATCAATATTCTGCCATCCTAATTTTACTGCTTGTATAGCTAAACGTTCGCTAACTACCAATAAACGACAAGATAATAACCATTCATACCTATCAACTATGGGAAATAATGTCAGTAATTGTTGTAACATTTCATTACTAGTTACTATGACTGTATTAATACCCAGTGCACGCCATCGCTGACCTTCAATTATTCCATCATAATATTTTTTACATCGTTGATAACATTCACAATAGTTAACTTTAGCTCCACGCATTGTCAAGGTTTCACCTAATAACTCACGACCTGTACTTCCTCTTAGAATTAATGCGGTTTTACCGGTAATATTTTGTAAACTATGAAGTCGTACTAGTTCTTCACTTGTTTCTTGTGCATCTGGATAATATACATTTAGGTTGTTAATATTGTGAATAGCTAATGCAGTATAGCGACCAATTGTGTAATATTCTACAAATGTAGGCCAATTTATTTTGTTATGTTGTAGGCTTGATTGTATAAATTTTATTACTTGTCGAGACATTAAGAAAATTAAATCACCTCGTTGTAACTGAGCAAGTTGTTGTGGTAAAGATTTAAGATCTTTACCAGGTATAAAGGTAATAAGTGGTAAAGCCCATGCAGGTTTACCTAAGATTTGAAGACGTGCAACTAATTCACTTGCATATGGTTCAGGGCGAGTAACGAGTATATTCATCTTAATGAAATTAATTGATTATTTTGATTAAGAATGAAACTAGCACCTCTATCTAATAATTCCTCAGCTAACGCAATACCTAATTTAGTAGGTTCTTTATAAGTTCCACTACGTTCAGCAACTATAATTTGTTTACCATTTGGAGAACCGACCAAACCTTTTAGATATAGTTGATTATCTTTTAGAATAGCAAAACTACCAATTGGTATCTGACAATTGCTATTTAAATGATTATTCATAGCACGTTCAGCAGATATACAAATTGAGGTTTCTGTATGATTAAGTACTTGTAATAATTGAATTAACTCGATGTCGTCTTGACGACATTCGATACCTACTGCACCTTGTCCTGCTGCTGGTAGTAAAAAATCGGTTGGAAAAATTTGATGAATACGACTTTCAATTCTTAAACGTCTTAAACCAGCGGTTGCTAAAATAATAGCATCATATTCTCCTTTATCCAGTTTATTAAGACGGGTATCAATATTTCCATGTATAGAAGTAATTATTAAATCTTGACGATATGCACTGATTTGACATTGACGACGTAAACTAGATGTACCAACAATTGCACCTTGAGGAAGATTATCAAGGGAATTATAGATATTCGAAATAAAAGCATCGCAAGGATCTTCTCGTTCACAAATAGTAACTATACTAAGTCCTTCTGGACAATGCATTGGAACATCTTTCATAGAATGAACAGCAAGATCAGCACGCTTTTCCAAAATTGCTATTTCAAGTTCTTTGATAAAAATTCCTTTTTCACCTACTTGCATTAATGAACTATTGAGTCTACTATCACCTTTAGTTACTATCGCTAATATCTCAAACTGTAAATTTGGATAATATATCATTAAACGGTGTTGAATGAATCTTGCTTGGCAAAGAGCAAGAGGGCTTGTTCTTGTAGCAATTTTAAAAATTTTATCTAACATGTCACTAGCCATTTTAGTTATTTAACTTAAATATTCATTTTGTAAGAAATTTAAAATACGTACGAATGTATTAGAACATAACTTATATAACAGTTTAAGATTGAATCTTTTAAAAAAAAACATATTATATATTAAGAAATATATAAATTTAAATAACAAAAATGTTTTAATAATTCTAAATAAATTATATGTTTATCATATTTTTTAAAATTTATGTCTTATATTAAATATTTAAAATTAAATAGGTTTTATAACCTAATTAAGTAACACCTGTGTGTTATAAAACGATATATTAAATTTCTTCAACGGGCATGAGTTTCTGTTAGTAACCTTAGTCAATTATCATTGTTCCTCTATACTAGATTATCTTTAAATAATATTTTTCATAATATAAGCTTTTATCTCTAACTAAATTAGGTAGGTATATTTAAAATATTTAAGTTGAAAGTAATATTTAAATTTAATTTTACTATTAAAAATGAAATTCCTATTAATCGCATTCATTAAATGAATATACTTATTCTATGAAATAAAATAAATAATGTTCTGAAATTAATATATAGATATTATATCAACCATGGCTAATAATAATAACATTTTGATTTATAATCCCAATCTAATTTTATAGATACGTAGTATTTATTTACTATAATAAAAAATATCTTTTAAATTTAAAAAACAACTTGTATCATTGTAACATGATGATATTTATTGTGAAAATATATAGTATTCAAGAGTATTTATATTATATTTATATTAATTTATGCAAATATATAAAACATTGATCTTTCTTATTTAATAATAAATATTAATTTTAATGAAAAATACATAATATCTTTATGTAAACATACTTGCAATAAACATTAAACTAATTCTATATGATCATAAAATCATATATTTTGGTTTAATGCTATAGTACTATATATTATGATGTTAGAGAGAGTATAATAAGATATATAATTATTATTAAGATATATTTAGTTTTAATGTTATTATTAGGTGTTTGTACTTGAAAGTACATTAGAAGCTTTGTTATTCAAGTTATCATGATTCTGAATTAAGTTATATAACTTAATTAAAATTAAGCCTACGATGATATCGTATTATAAAAAATTATTATAATTAAATAATCACGTTTAATCAAAAGTTAAACATGTATATAAAGTACCTAACTAAATTATAAATGAAATCATATATAATCATAAAACTTAATAAGTTTTATTTATAGCAAAATCTAAAATATTAATTTTATATGAAAAATTTAAATTTAATATTATTTATAATTACTATATTTAATTTTATCATATTTTATATTAATAAAATATGATAAAATTAAATATTAAGATGGCAAATATTAACTATAATTATTGGATCTATCAATCAAATAGTTTATTATTAGTGTGTATGTAAAAGATACTTATATTACTAATAAGTTATTATATATAAATGTATATAGATCATTTATTATTTCTTATATATTAATTTAAAATAATAAAATGTTAAAACCAATAAATAAATTAAGTATAATCATATTTTGTTTTTGTATTATAGGATGTGGTCTAAAAGGTAAATTATATTTACCAATTCACCCTCAACATAATAAAACTTATGATCAAAATATAAAGATAAGCAAAAAATAGTATTACAAATTACATATAATTATTGTTTATTTAAATAAAATTCACTATTGATCTTTTAATATGATTAAATCGATAAACCAGAAAATACATTTTGCAAAAATGCATGGTCTTGGTAATGATTTTATGGTAGTAGATGCTGTAACTCAAGATATTTTTTTCTCTACGAAATTAATTAAACATTTATCAGATCGCTATATAGGTGTAGGTTTTGATCAGTTGTTAATTGTTGAACCACCCTATGAACCAAATTTTGATTTTCATTATCGTATTTTTAATGCTGATGGTAATGAAGTTACACAATGTGGTAATGGTGCTCGTTGCTTAGCTCTTTTTGTTCGTTTAAAACAATTAACAAATAAAGATAATATACGTGTGAGTACAAAAACAAATCAATTAGTATTGAATATTCTTAAAAAAGATTTAATACATGTAAATATGGGAGAACCTAATTTTGAACCTCATAAAATTCCTTTTAATACAAGTAAAACTAAGAATTTTTATTTATTACACTTACCTAATTTAACTGTATTATTTGGTGTAGTTTCAATAGGTAATCCTCATTGTATTATTCCAGTCAAAGATATAAAAACAGCACCCGTAAAAATTCTTGGTCCCTTATTAGAAAATTATAAAAAGTTTCCAGATGGTGTGAATGTTGGTTTTATGGAAATAGTTAATCCTAACTATATACGTTTACGTGTATACGAACGTAGTGTGGGAGAAACCCAAGCTTGCGGTAGTGGTGCTTGCGCAGCAGTAGCTTGGGGTATAAAGCAAGGTACCTTAAAAGAAGCAGTGCGTGTAGATTTATTAAATGGAACATTATATATAGAGTGGAAAGGTAAAGGATATCCATTATGTATGACTGGACCAGCAACACATGTTTATGATGGATATATCTATATATCAAAATAAATGCGAGATTTTGTATACTCTTTACTATAATTTAAGCAAGATAATTGTATTATTTAAATTGGATATGCAAATAATATTTTATATTAATACTATGATTATAGTATTAATATAAAATATATATGTATATTAATTTTAAGTTTTAATATCAAATTATACAATGGTGTATTTATGTACTAAACAAGGAAAAATTTAATGAAATTTTATCGATTGTTGAGTACCATTAAAGTAATTAGTTTCGATCTTGATGATACACTATATGATAACAATCCTGTAATTCAAAAAACTATTTTAGAATCTCATGCAGCTTTACAAGCTTATCATCCAAAATTAAGTAATTTTACTCTAAACGAATACCAAATACTACGTGATGAATTGCTATTACATGAACCGGAAATTTATCATAACGTATCTCAATGGCGCTATCGTGCTATTGAGCTAGCATTAATTAATTCTGGATTATCTTATATGCAAGCTATAGATGGGGCTAATAAAATAATGCAGGTATTTCATTATTGGCGTAACATAATAAATATACCAAAAGAGACACATGAAACTCTTCAAATATTAAGTGATCACTTACCATTAATAGCTATTACAAATGGTAATGTAGATCCTCAAAAAATTGGTATTAATCATTATTTTAAATTTATATTACGCGCAGGTTTACATGGTCGAGCTAAACCCTGGAGTGATATGTATCATCTTGCTTCAAAAAATTTAAATGTTAATCCGATACATATTTTACATGTAGGAGACGATATTATGACTGATGTCAATGGCTCTTTACGTGCTGGAATGCAAGCTTGTTGGATGAATTCAAATACAAGTAATTTAATGAAAGTTAATGATGCACGCTTATTGCCACATTTAGAGATTACAGAATTGAAATCATTAACTTTATTATTACATTTAATATAGACTTATTTATGTACTCTCAAATATTTTTTGTTAATTTAAATAATCATGAATACTCCTAATCTTCTTAATAACTTAAATGAACAACAACGTGCAGCAGTTACTACAAACTATAATAGCCTTTTAATACTAGCTGGAGCAGGAAGTGGAAAAACTCGAGTTCTTGTACATCGTATTGCGTGGTTAATATCGATAGCTAATTATTCTCCACTCTCAATCATAGCAGTAACTTTTACTAATAAAGCAGCAGCAGAAATGCGTAATCGCATTATAAATTTAATTGGGACACTCCAAGATGGTATGTGGATTGGTACTTTTCATGGATTAGCACATCGCTTACTTCGTATACATCATGTTGATGCTAATTTACCTCATGATTTTCAAATTATTGACAATGAGGATCAGTTACGTTTATTAAAACGTTTGATTAAGGAATTAAATCTAGATGAAAAAAAATGGTCTGTACAATACGCCTTATGGTATATTAATAATAAAAAAGATAACGGTTTACGTGCTCATGATATTAAAAATCATGATAATTCAAAAGAACAAACTTGGTTGCGTATTTATCAAGCTTACCAAGAAACTTGTAATCGATCTGGTTTAGTAGATTTCTCAGAATTATTGTTACGAATTTATGAATTATGGATTAATCATTCTTACCTTCTTTGTCAATATCGTATCCGATTTTCTCATATTTTAATTGATGAATTTCAAGATGTTAATCATATTCAATATGCCTGGATTCGTATGCTAGCAGGTGATACTGGTCATATTATTATTGTGGGCGATGATGATCAATCCATTTACGGCTGGCGTGGTGCTAAAGTTGAAAATATTCAAAAATTTTTACATGATTTTCCTGAATCACAAATAATTCGTTTAGAACAAAATTACCGTTCAAAAAATAATATTCTAAAAGCAGCTAATGCTTTGATTATGAATAATAATACCCGTCTTGGAAAAAAATTATGGACTCATGAAATAGATGGAGAACTAATTTCTATTTACCGTGCATCTAACGACATAGATGAAGCACGATTTGTAGTAGACCATATTAAAGATTACCATAAGAATGGTAATATGTTATCTAACTGTACTATCTTATATCGTAGTAATTCGCAATCACGTGTATTAGAAGAAGCTTTGCGAGAATCAAGAATAGCATATCGTATTTACAGTGGGATAAGATTTTTCGAACGAAAAGAAATTAAAGATGCATTAGCTTATCTACGTCTTATAGTAAATCATGATGATGATTCTGCTTTTGAGCGTATAATTAATATACCGTTACGAGGTATTGGAGATCGTACCCTAAGTCTAATAAGAGAAATTGCAAGAAAAAAACAACTTACATTATGGAAAGCTACTTCCTATATATTAAATAATAATATCCTATCCAATCGTATTATATTAATATTACAAAATTTTTGTAACTTAATAAATTCATTGACTCTCGAAATTACTGGATTACCATTGCATATTCAAATTAGTCAAGTTATTAAAAATTCTGGCTTATGGTTAATGTATAAGCAAGATAAAGGAGAACAAGCGCGGATGCGACTTGATAACCTTAAAGAACTTATAACTGCAACACATCAATTCCAATATCAACAAGATACAAATTTAATTCCTCTACATGCTTTTTTATCTCATGCAATGCTAGAGTCGGGAGAAGTAGATAATGATAAACATCAAGATGCGGTACAATTAATGACTTTGCATGCAGCAAAAGGACTTGAATTTAATATAGTATTTATAGTTGGTATGGAAGAAGGTATTTTTCCAACTCAGATGTCGTTAAATAAATATTCTCTTCTAGAAGAAGAACGTCGTCTAGCATATGTTGGATTAACACGAGCAATAAATCAATTAATTTTAACTTATGCTGAAAAAAGGTATCTTTATGGTAAAGTTGTACATCATAATCCATCACGTTTTCTTGATGAAATACCTAAAAACTGTGTGAAAGAGATTACTTTACTTAAAAATATAAATCAAACTATTAATTATAAACAAAATAAAATTTTTTTATCCAATTCTGATAATAAATTTATAATTGGTCAACGTGTACGTCATATTACATTTGGCGAAGGTACTATTATTAATTTTGAAGGGTTAGGCAAAGAATGTAGGTTACAAATAGCTTTTCAAGATAAAAGTGTTAAATGGTTAATTGCAATTTATTCTAGTTTAGAAATTATTTAGATATAATATTATAATTCTTCATGTTCAGTTAAAATATATTTTTTTAAAAATTTAAAATAAGCAATTTAGAAATCTTAATCAAAAAGTTTTAATTATCTAACATAGAAGTTAATATTAAATTATTAGCTTTAATGTTATATTGAATAATTATTAACAGAAACTTTTTTTTTGTTGTTTAATTTTATTTTATGATGCAGAATTAATTTACCTCTTAAATAAGAGGTTTCTATATTTAAATCCTGCTGTGTCCGTTATACATTACCTAGAAACGGTTCATTGCTTTGTCCCATTTAATCTGTAATGGGGAGTATTTTTATGTTAAGTGCATTTAAACTCGAACATAATCTCTTAACTAAAATTGAGTTAGAAGATAACAATGCAGAGCTTAAGAATTCTATATGGGTTGATTTAATCGAACCAAATGATAATGAACGTAAGAGAGTTCAAAATGAACTTGGACAAATTTTAGCAACACGTCCTGAATTAGAAGATATTGAAGCTTCTGCGCGTTTTTTTGAAGATCAAGATGGACTCCATATTCATTCGTTTTTCTTTTTTGAAGATATTGAGGATCATGCAGGTAATTCTACTGTTGCTTTTACAATCCGCGATGATCGTCTTTATACTTTACGTGAACGAGAGCTACCAGCATTTCGTCTTTACCGTATGCGTGCACGTAATCAAATATTAACAGATGGTAGTTCATATAAACTACTTTTAGATTTATTTGAAACAAAAATTGAACAACTAGCTGATGAAATTGAAAATATTTATAGTGCATTAGAAAAATTAAGTCGTGTAATTATGGAAGGACAACAAGGAGAAGAATATGACGCAGGACTATCTCGTTTAGCTGAATTAGAAGATATAGCTTGGAAAGTCCGTTTATGTTTGATGGATACGCAGCGAGCACTCAATTTTTTGGTGCGTAAATCACGACTACCCGGCAATCAACTAGATCAAGCAAGAGAAATTTTACGTGATATTGAATCTCTTTTACCTCATAATGAATCTCTTTTTCAAAAAGTAAATTTCCTCATGCAAGCGGCAATGGGTTTTATTAATATTGAACAAAATCGCATTATTAAGATTTTTTCAGTAGTATCCGTAATATTTTTACCACCAACATTAGTTGCTTCTAGTTATGGAATGAATTTTGATGTTATGCCTGAATTAAGATGGAGCTTTGGTTACCCTAGTGCTATTGGATTAATGTTCATTGCAGGTTTAATTCCTTATTTATATTTTAAGCGAAAAAATTGGCTATAAGTTATCTAATTTTAATAATATATTTTTTATACAAGAACATAACTAGTAAAAGTTATGTATACAAATACATTGTATTATATGTAATATAAATTAAATATCATAGTCTATTAAATTAGGATTAAACTTGTATTTATTATTGTATCTAGATTGAGTAATAAATGAAATTGTTATTTCTAATATACTAGCATTTTCAATTATGGTGCTATATATATTCTAAATATAGCACCATAGAAAAAATATTACTTTCTTAAATATTAATAATATCATTACTAGTCTTTAAATATGTTTAATTAGCAATAAAAGATGTAAGATCAATATATTTCATAAACAATTAATATTTAACAAAGAAAATAAATTATTTAATTAAGCATGATATAAAATCAATATCAACTGACAACAGATGCGTACAACATAGAATTATTTAACTTAGATATGTATACATATTTCCGGTGTTCATTAGTTGACTGATTTAGTTCATAAAAATACAAGCCTATTAACACGATATACTATCAATTTGTAATTATTATCGAACGAATAATAAATACTATATAAAACCAATCCAGCTTATATGTAAGATAATTTTTATTACTACTATTCGTAATAAATAATACAAAAAGCAAATTAGTATTATAGCTATAATTTATATACTCATATTCTAGTAAGTTGTATATATTTAAGTATCATGATGAATCATCATAATATAAATTATTATTGTGAATATATGAATTAAAATCATTTCCGTAGGAAAAAATATTTTTTTAACAGCATCATTATCTAATTAACAACTTTATTATAAAATAAATTAAGAAATAATTAATGAAGTTGATATACTTTCATATATAGAGAGTTAAAATTTTAACTTTTAAACTAGATAATTAAAGCATGATGTATTCTAAATCAAAGTTACTCGTTCACAGTTTACTTAAAAGCAAGTATATCTAAACTTTAGCAAGATAATAGCTTAAAAAATTTTATATATAAACTTAATTTATCATTATAAAAAAAAGTATATTACTTTTAGTAATATTATGAATTATATTAAAATACTTAATATATGACATAAATATCATATACTAAGTAACACATAATATAAGTAGTTAAAAGATATATTATTAAATATAGAAGTTATTGGTAGTAATATTAAAAATGTTATCTCAATTATTTTACATAAATTAATTTTATATATATTTCAATACTATTGAATAGTTTTAATTATAAAACTAGTTATATTTATTACATTAATTATTTAATGTATGCGAAGTGATTAATATTAATTAAAATAAGATATTTCGAATAAAACAAAAATGATTACATACGTATTGACAGATTAACTGTATAAAAGTTTGTATTGTTGGTCGAGATTGTTCTCCATTACGTACCGCTGCATATGAGCGACTCTATAATCCTTTTCCTAGTGATTTAGTCACAATAAGTCCTTGATGTTCAAAATTTTCTACTACCCAATAAGGTAATGCTGTAATTCCCATACGAGCAGAAACAATTTGAATTCATTAATGTATTATCTACATTTTTAAACAAAGGATTTATTCCAGCAGGTTGTAAAAATATCGCCAAATATCTAATCTTTGACGTTGTACAGGATAAATCATTACAATTTTATTAGATAAATCTTTTGGTAGTATATCTTTACGATGTGCTAAGGGATGATTTGGTGCAAGTACGAGCCTTACTTCAAAATCAAACATTGGAAAATAAAATAATGCGCTGCATGGTAGAATCTCTGAAGTTAAAACTAAATCCACAGTACCTTGTTGTAATGCAGGCTGTGGATCAAACGTTATTTCTGATTTAAAATCTATAATTACTTCTGGCCAACTATTACGAAAATTATTTAAAACAGGTGTTAACCATTGAGAATATAGCTATGGCATTCAATTGCAATTCGTAATGTAGTTGGATAAGGATCACGACATTTTTGTAAAGCTTGTCTAATTTATGGCAGTATTTGTTCTGCTAATTGCAATAGCACTCTACCTTGAGGTGTAAAACAAAGTGGTTGGCTTTTACGTACAAATAGACGAAAACCTAAACGTTGTTCCAAATCGCTACATTGATGAGATAATGCTGATTGCGTTTGGTGTAACTGAACAGCAGCAGCAGTTAATGAACCTGTATTTTGTAATGCTTGCAATGTTCGTAAATGTTTAAATTCGATCATGAGCTGTTCTCATATGAAAAGTGAATAAATTTCACTTGAGAAATGTGTACTATATATGAAATATATTAAAATAAATATTTTTCAAACAAATTAATTAAAGATAAGTTGGAGATTGTTATATGGCTATTCTTAGCCATATACTTGGATTTCCTCGTATAGGTTTACATCGTGAATTAAAAAAAGCGCAAGAAAATTATTGGATAGGTAAAATTTCAAAAGAAGAATTACTATTTGTAGGTCGCAAAATACGACTTACCAACTGGCAAAAATAAAAAGATGCTGGTATAGACCTTCTACCAGTTGGTGATTTTGCTTGGTATGATCATGTGTTAACTACAAGTCTATTATTAGGAAATGTGCCTAAACGTCATCAAAATAAAGATGGTATAGTTAATATAGATACATTATTTCGCATGGCACGTGGTAGTGCACCAACAGGTGCACCAGTAGTAGCATCTGAAATGACTAAATGGTTTAATACTAATTATCATTACATAGTCCCGAAATTTGTTAAAGACCAAAAGTTTAAATTAACTTGGATACAATTACTAGAAGAGGTAAAAGAAGCTTTTATTCTTGGTCATAAGATAAAACCTATATTACTGGGTCCGATTACTTATTTATGGTTAGGTAAAGTTAATAAAAAGCAAGATAAAGACGAATTTGATCGACTGTCATTATTAAATAATATTAATTCAGTTTATAAACAAGTGTTAATAGAATTAAAAAGATACAATATTGAATGGCTACAAATAGATGAACCAATTTTAGTACTTGAATTACCTCATGTATGACGTGAAGCCTTCAAATTAGCTTATGAATTCCTAAAAGGAGAAGTCAAATTACTATTGACTACTTATTTTGATAGTATCAGTCATAATTTGGATATTATCAAAATTTTACCAATTCAAGGTTTACATGTAGATTTTATACATGGAAATGATGAAATACAGAAATTAAATCAACAAATACCAACAGGATGGATATTATCTTTAGGTGTTATTAATGGTCGTAATATTTGGCGTTCTGATTTTAGTGCCTGGTTTAAAAAATTATATCCATTAGTTATACAACGTAAAAAATTATGGCATGGTTCTTCTTGTCTTTACTACATTGTCCTATTGATTTAACTATAGAAAATAAATTAGATAATAAAGTAAAAAATTGGTTTTCTTTCGCATTACAAAAATGTACTGAACTTGCGTTATTAACTAAGGCATTAAATAATAATGATATAAAATTGTTAAGTAGTTGGAGTATACCAGTTCAAGACCGATTAAAAAAATGTGGATTAATATGTATTAGTTGCTGATCGGCTTTCTAATATTAAAACTGAAGATATAAATCGTACCAATATATATATACTGAACGTGCTAAAAAACAACATAATCGTTTTAAATTACCATTATGGCCTACTACAACTATTGGTTCATTCCCACAAACTACAAAAATTCGTAATTTACGTTTAAATTTTAAAAAAGGTAATATTGATATTATAAAGTATAATGAAGAAATTGCTTTATATATTAAAGAAGTTATCTTTAAACAAGAAGAATTAGATTTAGATGTACTGGTGTATGGTGAATATGAACGTAATGATATGGTCGAATATTTTAGTGAGAATCTTAAAGGCTTTATTTCTACTCAACATGGTTGGGTACAAAGTTATGGTTCAAGATGTGTAAAACCTCCCATTATTGTCAGCGATATTAGTCGTTCAAAACCAATTACTATTAATTGGGCAAAATATGCGTAATCGCTAACTAAAAAGTCTGTTAAAGGTATGTTTACTGGGGTCCATTAACTATTCTTTTATGGTCTTTTCCTCGTGAAGATATAAACCCTGAAATTATTGCAAAACAAATTGCATTAGCGTTAAGAGAAGAGATAAAAGATTTAGAACAAGCAGGTATCGGAATTATTCAAATAGATAAACCTGCATTAATGGAAGGTTTACCATTACACAAATCCAATTGGCATACATATCTAACATGGGCTATTAATGCATTCCGTTTTACTACTTCAGTAGCTAAAAACGATACTCAAATTCATACTCATATGTGTTATTGTGAATTTAATGATATTATAGAATCCATTGCTGCATTAGACGCAGATGTAATTACTATCGAAAGTGCCAGGTCTAATATAGAGTTACTTGATATGTTTAAAAAATATAAATATCCAAATGCAATCGGTCCTGGAATATATGATATACATTCACCAAATATACCAAGTATACAATGGATAGAAAAAATATTATGCAGGGCAACACAATATATCTCAAAAGAACGTTTATGGGTTAATCCAGATTGTGGTTTAAAAACTCGAACTTGGTATCAAACTTATCAGTCGCTATCTAATATGGTGCAAGCTGCAAAAATTTACGAAATAAAATTTGTAATTAATATTACATTAATTTATAAGATTTATTATCTTTTGGTTTTTAGTAATTAATTGGATTTCTCATTTAAATATTTTTGATATTATATAAATATTAATATTTATTACAGAAAATATTAATTGTATATATTTAAACTTATAATCTTGAAATCTATATTAATTTTATTTTAATTTTTTTTAAAATTATAAATCTTAATAATTTATGTTTCAAATTTATTGATTTTATAAATTTTAAATTTTAAGCTATTAAAGTAGTTATAAATATAGAAAGATAACATATAGATATTATTAGTTAACTATATACGTATTAATTTTATGTTTGTATTTTTTTGAAAAATTTTATGAAAAATATAGTTCAGCAATTCATTATTAAATATTTATTAATATTAATTAGTTTTATAATTGGTTGGATTTTTTCCCGTTTGTATTGTATTCGTTATTATTCTCAGTTCATGATTAAACAACGTTTATTACGAGAATCTTATGAAGAACAAAAAAAACAAATAAAAAATATGCAATATCAATTACAAAAACGTAAACAAGAGATATATAAATTACATAATATTATTAATAATATAAAAACTCAATTACATCAGATAGATTATTGGCGAAAAAAAAATAAAAATCTTAGTGATGAATTACAACATCAATTAGAAATAAATCATAGGCAAGAAGACGAACTTCGTACAGTTAATCTTCATTTAGGAGAAACACGTTTAATTGCTGAAGAACAACAACGTTTTATTGTTAATAGTGAACAAAGATTAAATATACAATTTGAAAATTTAGCAAATCTTATATTTGAAAATAACAGTAGACGTTTGGATGAACAGAATCAAAAAAATTTAAATCAGTTAATTACTCCTTTAAATGAAGATTTAAAAAATTTGAGACATGAGCTTAATAATAATTTTAATAGAGAATCTCACGTTAGATATACATTAGTCAATGAAATTAATCAATTAAAACAAATTAATATACAAATGGCAGAAGAAGCAATTAATTTTACTAAAGCATTAAAAGGTCATAATAAAGTTCAGGGTAATTGGGGAGAAGTAGTACTTAATAAAGTATTAGAATCATCTGGCTTACGTGAAGGATATGAATATGAAACACAAGTAAGTGTTTCGATTGAGCAAAATTGTAGAATGCAACCAGATGTAATTGTACATTTACCACAGGGACGAGATGTCGTAATTGACGCAAAAATGACACTTATTGCTTATGAGCGATATTTTAATGCTGAAGATAATAGTATTCGTGATAAGGCCATTCAAGAACATATTGATTCAATTCGTAATCATATTCGTTCATTAGGGAAAAAAGATTATCAACAATTACCTGGTTTTAGAACTTTAGACTATGTATTAATGTTTATTCCAATAGAACCAGCATTCTTATTAGCAATAGATCGCCAACCTGAACTTATTAGTGAGGCATTAAAGCTCAATATTATGTTAGTAAGTCCTACTACTTTATTAGTTGCACTGCGTACCATTGATAATTTATGGCGTTGTGATAATCAAAATCGTAATGCTCAACGTATTGCTAATCGTGCTGCTCGTCTATACGATAAAATTAGATTATTTATTGATGACATGAATAGCATTGGTCTACATCTAGATAAGTTACAACAAAATTATCAGTTAGCTATGAAAAAATTAGTTGAAGGAAAAGGAAATTTGATTGCTCAAAGTGAGTATTTTCGAAAACTTGGTGTGGATATTAAACGACCTATTGATCAAAAATTGGTGTTTCAAGCAAATTTAGAAGATTCTGCGGAAAATGAAAATATAAATACTTAAATATCATCATAGAATACTAATCATTTTAATTTATAGACTGAATACTGATCAATAGGATTTATGTATTGTAAAACATACTTAAAATTTTATTAGATACGAAATATTAAGATTTTATTTATATATAGTTTATATAAGTTAATTTATTAAATAAATAATTTGTCTATCATTTAATGGAAGTTTTTATAAATTTTATTAAATATTAATAATTGCTATGATTTATAAATTAATTTCGTTTAAATTAATATTTAATATTTTATTTAGTCTTTATATACTGCATTTATGGTGCTAATAATATTAAAAATCAAAAAATTAAATTCAATAATTTTAAATCTTTATTGATTTTAATCATATAATAAAAATATTTTTGAAATAGAATATTATAAACGTAAAATATATTAAATTGTTAATATAAACTAAACATTTTATACATATAATTAGATTAATTTATTTTAAATAATGTTTTTAAATGAATTATATGATAATTAGTGTTGTTTATAAGAAAGAATATTATTTTTTTTAGTAAGAAATAGTTTTCGTAATTTACTTACAAATAAAATATAACTACTTATTTTAAAATAAATAATTAGAGATAGCATGATAATAATAAAATATTAAGTTATTTCAACTAATGAAATGAGTTATATAAATTAACGTATACTTTTAATCTATTAATTGGTATTTAGTTTTTACGTTGGATATTATTTAATCTTAATAGTAGATGAAAAAATAACCTTCCATTTTTTTATCATTTTCTCTTATATAGAATTTCATATAACTATATATAAGTACATTTAATTTCAATTTATATACTATGTATATAATAGAATGTTTTTAAAAATCTTTAAATTAATATTGATATCCTGCATGATAATGCTTGGTTTGGTAAAATAGTGCTAGGCCAATTATTTCAATTGCGATCTGTATTAATTTTTCTTACACATGTTTAATCCTTATTACTACATTGGAACATTCTAATTTAGATACTGTAATTTATGGAAGTTAGCAAATTATATACATTTATATAATTTAAATTAATTCAATTTATTATCTATGAATTATCTAAATTTAAAGTAACTTCGATGACCAATTAGCCTCAGAATGAATAGAAATAAAGAAAAGGTATAATAATAGATTTAATTATAAAATCTTTTATTCACTTAGTAATGATAAGATTTATATGAATGGATATTTTAAAATGACAAAATGTTACATTCTCATGTATGCACTAAACAAGTAGCAGTAAAAAATGAAATCTATAGTGGTGATGAATTTAATCAAATGTGATTTATATAGCTTTATAATATACAGTATGTGTTATATTTTCTATTATTAAATAATCTAGGTAATTTTAATATCAAGTTAATTTATTATATAACAAACAATATAAAATACATTATATTTAACTTAAAAATATATATATAATATGGCAACTATAATTATTTCAAACACGAAAAGTTTCCAAAAAATATTAAAAAGTTTTAATTGTTCAATTTATACTTGTAATAATGTTTTCTATTTTATCCCCTAAGTTTTATTTTTTTTTTGTTTAATATTTTAAAGAAAGTAACGTTATTCACGCGCCTTCATAAGTATAATCTAGTTATTATAACGTTTAAAAACATTCACTGAAATTATTACATTAATGAATTAAATAAATTTTCATTATTTATTACGAACATGTTTCGAGAACCAGTGACAGCTATGCTTATAATTAGACTCTTAACAGAACAATGGAACATGTCAGTTACAAGAGAGACCAGCGGTCAATATAGCTTTTAGTCTAATCATTAGACGTATGTATAATGATTAACCTCATATTTACTTTCAAATTTACATTTTTTCTTCATAAGTAGTAGAATAACTAATAACGATT
>NZ_SZZX01000004.1:0-112136 GCF_009830015.1 Pantoea sp. Mhis
TCGTAATTATCATGACAACGTACCCTTTACTATCTTCGATGAGACACTCCACAGCTTGTTTTACTTCCACAAAAACTTGAGCAGGAATTTGACGATCGTTCAAGATTTAGATCCACTTGATATTAGCCCAAAAACATAATTAGTTAACAATGTAATCGATACATGGTTGTTTTGGTACCCTCTTGAAAGAAACATAGCTTAACTCTTTGATCCGTTTCCATATCGCTGGTCGGGAAGAAGGATGTCATATCTCAAAAAAACCGAATCCTCCAAACATTTATTTAAAAAATCCATAATGAATTTCGGCTCAAAAGAAAAATTGAATGTGATCAAACTTTGTAAATAGTATCTTTATGACTAGTCCAGGCATTTACCGATATATTCCTTTGAGACATCACCGAAATTAAAAAAATAAAATATAGATATGACTAAAGGTAATTTTTGACTACTGACTGAAATATGAAAATTTAATTTCGAGTGGAAATTAAAGTAAATAAAGATGTGACATATTTGTCTAGAGAAATCAATTAATTTAAAGTTTATTTATATAATATATTATATATATTATATAAATTAATTATTAATTTTATCTATATATATTTTGAGCTATTTTTATTAAAATAATTTATATTTACATTATTTATAACATTTGCTCATTTATAAAAATGATACAATGAAGATTTAATTAAGTAGTGGTATATTATTATAATAATAAAATTGTATTATTATAATTAATCTTAATATTAAATAAGTAATGTAATTCATGTCTTAACTTAATGTACAAGTTTGTGCTTTACGTCTATAATTTATGACTTTTTCTAGGGTACGATGGCGTATTAATACATTTTTACCGCATGAGCGGAAATAAGTGGCTAACTGTTCAACTATATAGACCGATCGATGTTTACCTCCTGTACAACCAATAGCTACAGTAAGATAACTTCGATTATTGTTTTCTAACATAGGGAGCCAAATTTCTAAATAATTACGTGTTTGATAAATAAAATTGCGTACTTCATTGTGACAATCCATAAATGCTATGACTAGACGATTTAGACCTGTCATAGAACGCAATTTAGGATCCCAGTGAGGATTTGGAAGAAAACGTACATCAAAAACATAATCTGCATCCATAGGAATACCGTATTTAAAACCAAAAGATTCAAATACTATTGTAAGTTCACGTCCATGTTTACCCAATAAACGGGTACGTAATATTTCTGCTAATTTATGTACAGACATTTCTGATGTATCAATGATTAAATCTGCACGCGAACGAAGACATTTAAGTAAATTATTTTCTTCATCTATAGCATGTTCTAATGATAAAGTTTTACTAGAGAGTGGATGAAGTCGTCGCGTATCGCTATAACGACGGATGAGTGTTTTGCAATCAGCATCTAGAAATAGTAATTGCGGTGAATAAGAATTGGATAAATTATTAATTACTTTATCAAAGATTTCTGGTGATTCAGGCATGTTACGAACATCAATACTAACCGCCGCGGATATACTACGCTTCATTAAAGTATTTGCTAATTCAGGTAACATTTGTATTGGTAAATTATCAACACAATAGAAGCCCATATCTTCAAGTACACGCAGTGCAACTGATTTTCCTGAACCAGAGCGTCCGCTGACGATCATCATCACCATTGCATTTTCTCCATTTAAACCAGTATATAAATTCCGGTAAGAGCTTTTGTTTTCTGAGATTAGACTATTTATGATTCTGTAATAATTGCATAAAGTTCAGCATCATTTTGTGCTGCACGTAAATTTTTACAAACTGTTTTATCGGTTAAGCGTTTTGCGACTAGCGATAAAGTATGTAAATGTGTTTTGCATTGATTTGCTGGGACTAAAAGAGCAAATAATAAATCTACAGGTTGATTATCAACAGCGTTGAAAGCAATTGGTTGATCAAGACTAATTAGTACACCTACAGCACATAATCTATCCGTTTCTAATTTTCCATGAGGAATAGCTATACCATTCCCAATGCCAGTGCTACCCATACGTTCGCGAGTTAAAATTGCTTTAAAAAGTTTTTGATATGGTAAATTAATTTGCTTAGAAGCTAATTCACTAATAATTTCTAGTGCATGTTTTTTACTTTTACAGTGTATACCACTGCGAGTACAGTCCTGAGAAAGAACCGAGCTTAATTCTATCGTTAAATCGTTGTTCATATTTGTTTCACTTGCTAGTTTACATACTCAAAAGGATGATTCAATTTTATCGTAAAGCGAAAAATTGTAGTTTACCTAAAGTAGTTTGTACAGAATACAAATGGGGCGAATTAATCGCCCCATTTGTATTATTGTGATCCACAAACTGCATAGTACTCTGCAAACCTGCAGTAAGTTAGCATATTTTAGTGATTTAGTTTAATTACTTAATATTAAAAAATCTAAATAATTAACTGTATTATTTTTCATTTTTTTTTACATATATAGTGTATATATTATTAAAATTAGTATATGAATATTAATATTTATCTGAACTATTTTACTATTTTAGATTGAATATATATATATATATATTCAAATATGATACATATACTTAGAACCTTTAAAATATTTAAATAAATAATTTTTATTTAAAATGAATGTATTTTCATACACATTAATCAAATTTTTGATAAAATATAGCAATATTTATTTAAATATTTTTCAAAGATTATTTAAATAATTACATATAAAAATTTATTAAATACCAAAAAATATTTTGCTTATTCAAAATTTATATAGTATTTTCCTCATTAATACACATATGTGTCTATGTTTGTTTTGAATAGTTTATTAAGATTTAATTTAATTATGTGATGATTAAATTTAAAATCATATTAACGATATATTATATATTACTATATGTAATATATATGTATAAAATTAATCAATATATATTAAATTTCATAATTTAATATTAAATATAAATAATTTATAAAGTGAAATTTTCTCCTAAATACACGTGTTTTACTTCTTTATTTGAAAGAAGTAAGTTCGGTATACCTTGTGCTATCATAGAACCTTGATTAATAATATATGCTCGTTTACACACACTAAGAGTTTCTCTTACATTATGATCAGTTATTAAAATTCCTAAACCTTTACTACGCAATTGTTCAATAATTTTTTTAATATCTATTACTGATATTGGGTCAATTCCTGCAAAAGGTTCATCTAATAAAATAAATTTAGGATTAGCTGCTAGTGTACGAGCAATTTCTACCCTTCGACGTTCACCACCAGATAATGTTTGACCAATATTTTTAAAAAGATATGTAATATTAAACTCTTCCATTAATTCATTAGCAATAATTTTGCATTGTTTTTTATTTAAATCTTTACGTATCTCTAACACAGACATTAAATTATCATAAACACTCAAACGACGGAAAATAGATGACTCTTGTGGTAAATAACCAAGACCTAGACGTGCTCTTGCATATAGAGGTAAAAAACTGATATCTTCATTGTTAATACTAATTTGACCTTCATCATGAGCTACTATACCTATTACCATATAAAACGTTGTGCTTTTTCCCGATCCATTTGGACCAAGTAATCCAACTATTTCTCCACCCATTAATTTTAAAGTAATATTTTTTACTACACATCTACCTTTATAGGATTTTACTAGATTTTTAGCAATTAAAGTATTCATAGTAACAATTAATTAATATTGTCTATTTTAAAAATAAATGATTTGTTTTTTGTAATTGAGATGGAATTATTACAGTAGTAACTCGTTTTTTTTGATTTAGACTATATGCTTGTATTTTTTTTTCTTTTATTAAATACTTAATACGATCTCCCTTAATATAATTATTTTGCTTTTGAATAGATGCGTTCCCTATTAACTCGATAAAATTTTTAGCAGAATCATAGCTCAACTCATTAGTATTACCTATAATTATTTTACCATCGTTCTCTACCTGAGAGAATATCACTGGATTACCGTAAGCATGAATTGTTATTTTATTATTTTGATTATTTAGACGTAAAGCTACTACTTTTTGAGCAGAAATTTTAATTGAACCTTGAGTAACTATTACTTTTCCGTTAAAAATTGATATATTATTCTTCAGATCTATTAGTTGTTTTAGAGCTATTATATTAATAGGTTTATCTGTATCTCCTGTTAAAGCTAATATTGGTGAATTTATTATTAAAAGTATTATTGCTATAAATAATCTAAATTTATTTAACTTAATTTTCTTTTTCATAAGAACTTATCTTTTTTAAACAGAGTTTGCACGTTTTTTATACAAATATTTATCAAATATATTAGGAATTAAATATTGATCATAAAAAGTGATTTGATCGTTAGTAATTATTTGTTGTGTATTTAAATTAACTTGAACATTCTCAGTTTTAATATACTTAAGTTGTATATTCTTAATTAATGTATCTAATTCAACATGACCATAAAGATACAAGATATAATTTTTAGTTAATTTTCCTTTATCGGCATGTATGAACCAAGTTGGATTGTTATTTTTAACATATATAATCATATTTGGATGTTCGAACCAGGTTAATTCACTAGATGAAAAATAACTGATTTTATCTGACATTAATTTGTAATTTAAATGACCATAAGAGTCATACATCAAAGTTTTTATATGTTCACAGGTATAAGTAGGTGTATCATCATTAATGTTTATTGATATTTTATTATTATTTACATCAAATTTCCAAATAATAAATATTAAAGTTATAGAGAATAAAACTAAAATCAACCAAAGTTTACTTTCAATCATAATACTATCTCTTTATTGGATCAATTATATTAATTTTAAATTATAAAGATTTCTTTAATTATATTAATTTTAATAATAATTATTATTTTATAATTTTATATTACAGCGGCACGTAACATATCATGTAAATGTATTACTCCTAATAATTTATCATTATCATCAGATACCAATAAAGCATTTATATTTTTATTTTGTATTAAATTAAGTGCGTCAATAGCTAGCATATTTGGAGGTACTCTAATACCTCCATGCGTCATTACATCCTGAATAAAAGTTAGTGTAAAATCTATACCTAAGCTCAAAGCCCGACGTAGATCGCCGTCAGTAAAAATTCCTTCAATTTTCATAAAATGATCAACAATAACTGTTAATCCAAGTTTTTTGCGAGTGATTTCTAATAATGCATCACGTAATAAGGTATCACGTGTAACATGGGGAATATCTTGTCCACTATGCATAATGTCACTAACATGTAGTAATAATTTTTTACCTAATGCTCCACCAGGATGTGATAACGCAAAATCTTGCTGAGTAAAACCACGTGCTTCTAATAACGCTACAGCTAATGCATCACCCATTACTAATGTTGCCGCACTACTGCTAGTAGGAGATAGTCCAAGCGGACATGCTTCCTGCGGTACTTTTATACACAAATGTATATCGGAAGCTTGACCCATACTACTTTCTGGACGACTGGTAATACATATAAGTAGTATGTTTTGACGTTTTAGCATAGGAATTAGCATAAGTATTTCATTACATTCTCCACTATTAGATATTGCTACTACAATATCATTAGTGCTCACCATTCCCAAATCACCATGACACGCTTCTCCAGGGTGTACAAAAAACGCTGGAGTTCCAGTACTAGCTAAAGTTGCTGCTATTTTGCTACCAATATGTCCAGATTTTCCTATACCCATTATTATCACTTTGCCACAACAGGTCAGAATCATTTCACAAGCACGACTAAAATCTATATTTATATATTGATCGAGTTGTTCAATGCTTTCGTGCTCGATCCGTACTACTCTTTTACCTACTGATTGATAATCAAAATTTGATTGCTGATTCAACATGTTAAATTTGCCCTTAATACAGTGTTGACATTGAGATAAAATCAAAATTAACAGTATAAATGCAGTTAATATATAAATTATCATGAGAGAAATGTGTTAAGTAGTATATCTAATACTATAATAATTTTTATAGAGTAATCGTAGAGGTTGGTAGATAGCAGATTATTATCTATTTAGTGTAAAGTTTTATTAATTATGTGCAATATTTAAAATAATTATTGATATTATTAGACTCAATAAGTAATGATTATTTTTTTGCTTATTAAGCAATAAAATATTTTAAAAACTGCTGTATTAAAAATATTTTTGTTAACTTTATTTTTCATTCATTTATATTAAATAAATATATAGGACTACAACTATATAAACGTCTATTATAATACGAGTTAAATATAAAATAAATAATTTATAATCAATAAGTTTTATCTATGCAATTTAATTCATGTATATAATGTATGACCATGATTCATATTATTTTAATGATATTATATAATTAATTATATTGCATAAATCATTTACTTATTTAATAACCTATTGTTTTTCTATGAATTTATATTTATAAATAAACTATAAAAATAATAATATAAAATAAATCTCTATAAGAAAATAGCAGTGCTATAGTAATTCATACATAAACAATAGATAATTGCATATAAAGATCAATTTTATATAAAAATAAGTAGAAGAATAACATTCTAATACCATACATATTAATAGTTATATATTTATGATTTAGATCATAGATATAATATATTACGTTGAATAATAATTTCAATTCAAGCGTATTAATAAAGTGGAAACAAACTACAATCCAATTTTGTTATAAATACAAAACAAGTTTCTATAAAATTATTGTGTAATAAAATTTAGTCATTTAGCATTCATGTGTTTTATTTTGTAGTATAAAAATCGCTTGATATATCAAGAGGTAAATGATGATGGAGCAGCAAACGAATCTAGTAGAGGTTCGTAGCGTCAGTTTCTCACGCGGAGATCGTGTCATTTTCGACGATATTTCTCTAACAATTCCCATTGGGAAAGTAACTGCAATCATGGGGCCTTCTGGTACCGGCAAAACCACATTATTACGTCTAATTGGCGGTCAATTACATCCTGATAAAGGTGATATTTGGTTCCGTGGAAATAATATCACAGCTCTTTCGCGTAGTAAGTTATATGAAGTGCGCAAAAAAATGAGTATGTTATTGCAATCCGGTGCACTTTTTAGTGATTTTAATGTTTATGAAAATACCGCTTGGCCTTTACGAGAACATACAAAGTTACCAGAACCTCTATTACATAGCACAGTAATGATGAAATTGGAAGCAGTAGGTTTACGAGGAGCTGCTAAATTAGAACCTGCAGAACTTTCAGGGGGTATGGTACGTCGTGCTGCTTTAGCAAGAGCTATTGCATTGGAACCAGATTTAATCATGTTTGATGAGCCTTTTGTTGGACAAGACCCAATTACTATGGGTGTACTAGTAAAATTAATTAATGAATTGAATCATGCATTAGATGTAACTTGTATTGTAGTATCGCATGATGTACCTGAAGTGTTAAGTATAGCCGATCATGCTTATATTATAGCTAAACAAAATATTATTGCTCAAGGAAATGCAATAGAGTTATGGGAAAATCCAAATCCTCATGTGCGCCAATTTATTGAAGGACGTGCTGATGGTCCAGTATCATTTCGTTATGCTGCAGGTGATTACCTTAGCGATTTAATTCGTATAAGGAGAATCTAAATAGATGTTATTAGATATATTAGTCTTATTTGGTAATAAGGGTATTAAAATTTGTTCTGGTTTCGGTCGGGCAGGTTTAATGTTATTTCATTCATTAATAGGGAAACCTGCTTTTCGTAAACACTTATCATTAATAATTAAACATCTTTATGATATTGGAGTATTATCTTTATTAATCATCGGGATATCTGGATTATTTATTGGTATGGTTTTAGGATTACAAGGTTATTTAATATTAAGTACTTATAATATACAAAGTAGTTTAGGAATGTTAGTTGCAATTTCATTATTACGTGAACTTGGTCCGGTAGTTACTGCATTATTATTTATTGGTCGAGTAGGATCTGCATTAACAGCCGAAATAGGTTTAATGAAAACTACTGAACAACTTTCTAGTATGGAAATGATGGCAGTTGATCCTCTCCGTCGCGTAATATCACCGCGTTTTTGGGCTGGTTTTTTAAGTTTACCTTTGTTGGTAATGATATTTACTACTATGGGAATTATAGGAAGTATATTAATAGGTGTAAGTTGGAAGGGTGTTGATTTTGGTTTTTTTTGGTCTGAAATTCAGAATGCAGTAAATTTTCGTACTGATGTGGTCAACTGCATAATCAAAAGTATAATTTTTGCTATTGCAGCAAATTGGATAGCATTATTTAATGGTTATGATTCCATTCCAACTGCAGAAGGAATTAGTCAGGCAACAACACGTACAGTGGTACATGCTTCATTAGCTATACTTAGTTTAGATTTTGTATTGACAGCACTAATGTTTGGAAATTGATGTTATGCAAAGCAAAAAAAATGAAATATTGGTAGGTGTATTCATGTTAATAGCATTAGCTTCATTGCTATTTCTTAGCTTACGAGTTTCTAATCTCAAAGAGTTTAGCACTGAACTTACTTGGAAACTATATGCTACCTTTGATAATATTGGTACTTTAAAAATTAATTCACCTGTAAAGATTGGAGGAGTAGTTATTGGCCGTGTCATTAATATTACGTTAGATAAAAAATCTTTATTGCCATATGTCACTATGTCAATTAATAAAGCATATATAAATAAAATTCCAGATAATAGCTCTTTAGCAATTCGTACACAAGGATTATTAGGAGAACAATTTATAGCATTAAATTTGGGGTTTGATGGCCCTGAATTAGGTTCAAAAATGTTAAAAGATGGTGAAATATTACGTGATACTAAACCTACAATGGCATTTGAAGATCTTTTGGGTCAATTTCTTTATAAAAGCTGTAATAATAACGGTTAATAAAAAATCAAAAACATTTAGCATAATTATCATTTATAATAAAAGGTAAAAATTATGTTTAAATATTTATTAATGATTATTATGCTAGCACTTATACCTTTAACAGTTAAAGCTTTAGATAAAAATAATCCTTATAAATTAATGGAGGAAGTAGCCTTAAAAACATTTACTCGTTTGAAAGATGAGCAACTTAAAATTAAGCAAAATCCCAATTATTTACGTGATATAGTACGTGAAGAATTATTACCTTATGTACATATTAAATATGCTGGTGCACTAGTTCTTGGTCGTTGCTATGGTAAGGCAACACCATCACAACGTGCTGCTTACATTGCAGCTTTTGGTGATTATTTAGCACAGGTTTACGGACAGACTTTAGCATTGTATCATGGACAGACTTATAAAATTCAACCGGAGCAACCAATTGGTGATGCCAGAAATATAATAATTCGTGTAACTATATTTGGAATAAACGGACATCCACCAGTTCGTCTTGATTTTCAATGGCGTAAGAATACTCAAACAAACCGTTGGCAAACGTATGATATGGTAGCTGAAGGTATTAGCATGATCACTACAAAACAAAATGAATGGAGCAAATTACTTCGTACTAAAGGTATTGATGGTTTAACTGCTCAGTTAAAAACTTATTCTTCACAATCTATTACACTGGATATACCGTAATTATGAACAACAGAACATTACATTGGCAATGTACTTCTAGTAAATTAGTTCTAAGCGGTAAGCTAGATCGAGATACATTAATGGTATTATGGCAACAACGTAAAAGTATAATGACTAATATTAATACAATTGATGTTAGAGCATTAGAGAGAGTTGATTCAGCTGGTTTAGCATTGTTAGTGCATTTACGTGAAATAGTAAGAATGCAAGGTGATACACTAATCTTTACTGGTATTACTGATAAATTACAATCATTAATTATTCTTTATAATTTACAACAAATTATTGTTTCTGAAAAAGAAACAATATCATTATAATTTCTATTATAGATAAAATTAGAATCAAGTGAAAATAAACAATGGAAAATATTGAAGTGCAAGCTGTTTTAATGCGATCATTACCTTTACAAGCAGTACATGTAATAAGCAATGATAATAGTCATTTTCAAGTAATTGCGATAGGTGAAATATTTAATAATTTAAGTCGAGTAAAAAAACATCAAGCTGTATATGCACCACTAATAGAATATATTGCAGATAATCGTATTCATTCAGTATCTATCAAAACTTATACACCTGCTGAATGGGCACGTCATTGTATGTTAAATAGTTGATTACTTATAAGGTTAATACATAGACATAGAGCTAATAAATTATTAAGGCAGTTTCAATGGATAAATTTTGCATACAAGGTTCCACTAGCTTAAATGGAGAGGTAATTATTTCTGGAGCAAAAAATTCTGCTTTACCTATTTTATTTGCAACTCTTCTTTCAGAAGAATCTATAGAAATTCAGAATGTTCCTAAATTACTTGATATTTATACGACCATGAAACTGCTGCGGCAAATGGGTGCAGATATTGAACATAGTGATTCGATCCATATTAATACTTGTGCAGTTAATGTTTTTTGTGCACCATATGAACTGGTTAAAACAATGCGTGCTTCAATATGGGTTTTAGGTCCGTTAGTAGCTCGATTTGGACAAGGACAAGTTGCTTTACCAGGTGGATGTGCTATTGGTGCAAGGCCAGTAGATTTGCATCTTAAAGGACTTGAACAGTTAGGTGCTAAAATTAAATTAGAAGAGGGATATGTTAAAGCTTATGTTGATGGTCGTTTAAAAGGAGCACATATTATTATGGATAAGATTAGCGTAGGTGCAACAGTGACTATTATGACTGCAGCAACATTAGCTATTGGTATTACCGTTATTGAAAATGCAGCACGTGAACCAGAAATTGTTGATATAGCAAATTTTCTTATTGTTTTAGGAGCAAAAATTCATGGTGCAGGAACTGATAAAATCATTATTGAAGGCGTAAATAGCTTATCAGGAGGTGTCTATCGAATTTTACCAGATCGTATTGAAACGGGTACCTTTCTCGTAGCAGCTGCGATTTCTCGTGGTAAAGTGTTATGTCGAAATACTCAGCCAAAAATATTAGATTCTGTATTAACAAAATTACGTCATACTGGTGCAGATATTAAAATTGGTGAAGACTGGATTAGTCTTGATATGCATGGTCAGCGACCAAAAGCTGTCAATGTAAGTACTGCACCATATCCTGGTTTTCCTACAGATATGCAGGCACAGTTTACATTACTAAATTTAGTAGCAAAGGGAATAGGTATAATTACTGAAACGATTTTTGAAAATCGTTTTATGCATATTCCGGAACTTATTCGTATGGGTGCACATGCAGAAATTATAAATAATACAGTTATTTGTTACGGTGTAGAAAATCTTTGTGGTACTCAAGTAATGGCAACCGATTTACGTGCTTCTGCAAGTTTAGTATTAGCTGGTTGTATTGCGGAAGGAATAACTTTAGTGGATCGTATATATCATATTGACCGTGGTTATGAATGTATTCAAAATAAATTAAAAATGATTGGTGCAAAAATTACTCGAATAAGTATAAAAAATAATTTATGTCCTTAATAAAAGATCTAATAATATCTATTATATTTTTTAAAAATTTCATGATTTTTACTTATTTTGATAAATTGTCTCATATTGCCTAATAATTTAATTATTAATTTTTTATACTTCAAGTATTATTACTATTTTTTATAAAGACAAATTCATTCATACGTGAATTAATCATTTATTAATTATAATTATCATTATAAGAATTTTCTAACTTTAAAAATTATTATTGTGTACAGTTATTCTAATTAATATAACTGTAAATAATTCTATTGATATTAATAAAGATATAATTCTAGTAAAATTATGTATTTGCTTATTATTATAAATGCTAAAATAGATAACTAATGTTTTTAAATTATATTTAATGTGTTTATTACATTAATATTCGTAAATAATATACATATATTTAAATTATTGTACTGCATCATTAGTATATACATTTATTGAACATTTATGATAGTAGTCATATATAGTATATTAATTATTTGTATATATAAATCACTGATCAATCAACTAGATATATGTAATTGATTGATTAGAAATAATTTATTTATGCAATGCATCAAAAAGTTTTTTATTTTATATTAAAGAGTTGCATTACATTATTATGTAATAGTCAATATTCATAATTTACCTAATGAATAAATCATAGGATAACAAAAAAGCGGAGTTTTATATTTATGTACGCTGTTTTCCAAAGTGGTGGTAAACAACATAGAGTTAGCCCGGGTCAAACTATTCGTCTCGAAAAACTAAATATTGAAGCTGGTAAAATAATTAAGTTTAATCAAATTTTAATTATACAAAAAAATAATAACGTAATAATTGGTACCCCATTAATTTTAGGAGGGATAATTGAAGCTGAAGTCCTTGCTCATGGTCGTAATAAAAAAATAAGAATTGTTAAATTTCGTCGTCGTAAACATTATAGGAAACAAACAGGACACCGCCAGTGGTTCACTGATGTAAAAATTACTAGTATCAGTTTTGATACAGGAGATATGTTAAATGGCACATAAAAAAACTGGTGGTTCAACTCGTAACGGTCGCGATTCTCATTCTAAACGTTTGGGTATAAAACATTTTGGTGGTGAAAGAGTATTAGCAGGAACTATTATTATTCGTCAACGTGGTACTAAATTTCATGCTGGAAATAATATGGGATGTGGACGTGACCATACCTTGTTTGCTACAGCAAATGGAACTGTAAAGTTTGAGATAAAAGGTTTAAAAAACCGTAAATATATTAGTATTATTACTACAAAAAATATTTAAATACAATCGTATTTGAATGATAAATTAATATCTATGAAATCTATAGATTTTTGTATTATTTAAGAAATAGTTATTATGTAATAATGCTATTCATATATATTAACTATAATGCTTGTTGTAAATAATATAATAAAATTGATATTTATCAATTTTAGAAAATTATAAATATTTTATTTATAATCAATTATTATTAAAATTTAAATATAATGAGGAAACAATGAAGTTTGTTGATGAAGCCATAATTTCAGTTATTGCCGGTAATGGAGGTAATGGTTGTATTAGCTTCCGACGCGAAAAATATATTCCTAAAGGAGGTCCAAACGGTGGTGATGGCGGAGATGGTGGAGATATTTATCTATTATCAGATGAAAATCTTAATACTTTAATTGATTGTCGTTTTAAAAATTTTTTTCAAGCTGAAAATGGTCAAAATGGTCAAAGTCATAATTGTACTGGTAGACGCGGTAAAGACGTTTTTATTAAGGTGCCCGTAGGAACTAGGGTAAGAGATCAAAATACTTGTGAAGTACTAGGTGATTTAACGTATCATCGTCAAAAATTAATGGTAGTTAAAGGAGGTTGGCATGGTTTAGGTAATACTCGTTTTAAATCATCTTTAAATCGTACACCAAGACAAAACACAATAGGTACACTTGGTGAGAAACGTAATTTACATTTAGAGTTAATATTAATAGCTGATGTAGGCATATTAGGCATGCCAAATGCAGGCAAATCGACACTCATTAGCTCAATATCTTCAGCTAAACCTAAAATAGCAGATTATTTATTTACTACATTAATTCCTAATCTTGGGGTGGTTTATGTAAATAAGGAAAAAAGTTTTGTTATGGCTGATATTCCAGGACTTATTGAAGGAGCAGCTGAAGGAGCTGGACTTGGAATTCGTTTCCTTAAACATCTTGAGCGTTGTCGCGTTTTATTACATCTAATTGATATTAGGCCTATTGATGGCTCTGAACCAGTAAGAAATATTTGTGTTATTCTTAATGAACTTAAAAAATATAGTGATAAACTTTTTAGAAAACCGTGTTGGTTGGTATTTAATAAAATTGATTTGTTAAGTAATTATGAAGAAGCAGAAAAAAGAGTGCAAAATATTATAAATCGTATAAATTGGAATGATAAGTATTATTTAATTTCTGCTATTCGAGGTGACGGTATTTATGATTTATGTAATCATATAATGCAATTTATTGATATTCATCCTAAAATAAGAGAAGAAAGTGAACCATTAGTTAATTTATAGCTATAGGGAGGAAATACCCATAGCTATAATATTTTTAATACATAAATCTAAAATAAGTATAAAAATGCACTTTTTAAACTAAAAATATTTTGCTTTTTATCTAAGTTAAATTACTTACTTTAAATAAATAATAACGATGCATAATTTTATCAATATTTATTTATTTTCATAATAAATTTACTGTTTAGATATTTTATACAATAGATACAAAGTTAATTATAGGATTTGTATGTTTAGTTATAGATTTGTCTAAATTATTTATGAAATAGTAATAAATAATTTATGATTAATATCATCAAAATTTTGTGTAATTTCCAATTTACTTTATAGACTTTATTTAATTGAAATCAATTTCATACATCTTTTCTGATGAAAATATATTAATTAATGATTTTTTAATAAACTAAAGATAAATCTTTTAAAAGATTGAATAAAAATATTTTTTCTAGAAATAAAATGTAAATAATGTCTTGTTTTAAGTATTATATAACATATATATGTTATATATATAAAATTTATTTATAATAAAAGTGTTTTCTATACTTAAGACTATTATATTAATTTTATTTAATTTATTATAAATAATAATAGTTTTTAAAACTATTATTATTTTAAACACAACCAATCAATTTTGATATATGATAATAAGGAAGTAAAATGAATCAGATTCCTATGACATTAAAAGGTGCTGAGCAACTTAGAGATGAACTAAAAGAATTAAAAACTGTAAAACGTCCTCGTATTATTGCTTCTATTGCAGAAGCTCGGGAATATGGCGATTTAAAAGAAAATGCTGAATATCAAGCAGCTCGTGAAGAACAAGGGTTTTGCGAAGGTCGTATCCAAGAAATAGAAGCTAAACTTTCTAACGCACAAGTTATAGATGTAACTAAAATACCTAGAACGGGACAAGTTATATTTGGTTCAACAGTGACAATTTTAAATATAAATACAAATGAAGAAGTTACTTATCGTATTGTAGGTGATGATGAAGCTAATTTTAAAAAAAAATTAATATCAGTAAATTCACCTATGGCTCGTGGATTGATAGGAAAAAAAATTGATGATATCGCCATTGTTAGAACACCAGTTGGTAATGTAGAATATGAAATTTTAAAAATAGAATATATATAAGATATATTATATTTATCTTTTATTCACAAGATCTTATAAACAATAAAAACATTATTCATTAATAAAGTAAAAACTAATTTTTTTCTATTTAAAATATTTAGGTGGATAGTAACCTGTTATTCATTTAATATACTTTTATATAAAATACAATAAACTATAAATAATTAATCAGCTAATTTAATTATATAATATGGTAGTATACAAGATGACAGCTAAGAAAAACTATTTTTAAATATTATATTGGAAATAATTTTATTTAAATGTCATTTTATTATTATATATAACATGTTTAACATCATGAATATTTTAATTAAAACTTAAAAAGTCACTCTACAACTATGTCAAGTAGATTATACTTGAATAATGTACTTTTATTTATATTATTATATAACTTTATAACGATATAAAAATTAATTTACTGTAATAAAAGTTATGATGATTAAAAGGCGTTTAACCAATTCTAATGCTTGGATTCGTGAACATATTAATGATAAATATGTTCAAATTGCTAAAAAAAAAAGATTACGTTCACGAGCGTGGTTTAAAATTGAGGAAATACAGAACATCTATCATATTTTTAAAAGTAACATAACAGTAATAGATTTAGGATGTTCTCCTGGTAGCTGGTCACAATATGCAGTCCAACAAATTGGACCTAACGGTCGTATTATTGCTTGTGATCTTTTACCAATGTCTCCTATTGTTGGTGTAGATTTTATTCAAGGAGACTTTTGTGATAATAAAGTTTTTGAGACTATATTAAGTTATATAGGTAACCAAAAAGTACAAGTGGTTATGTCTGATATGGCACCTAATACAAGTGGTATACCTATTGTTGATGTTTTACGTTCTATGTATTTAGTAGAATCAGTGCTAGATACCTGTTCTCGTATTCTCGCTCCTAACGGAAACTTTATAGTAAAAGTTTTTGAAGGAAATGGATTTAATGAATACCTTAAAAAAATTCGTTCTAGTTTTATAAAAACTAGGATTTGTAAACCGATTGCTTCAAGGTTACGTTCACGTGAAGTATATATTGTAGCTAAAGGCTATAAAATATAGCTGTACTTTTATTTTAGCAATTATGACTAATAAATTTATTATAATTATAAATCTTAATGTATAAAATAAATAATTAAAATCATTAGCACCATTATTTTAAGTATCAAGGATGTATAGTACCCGATACTGTCTGTTAACACCGTTGTATATGAGGTTAATCCCTTGAGTGATATGGCGAAAAACCTAATTCTTTGGTTAGTCATAGCAGTTGTGCTAATGTCAATTTTCCAGAGTTTTGGGACCAACGAATCAAATAGACGTAATGTTGATTATTCTAGCTTTTTGTCAGATGTTAATCAAAAACAAGTTCGTGAAGCACGTATTAATGGACGTGAAGTTAGCGTTATTAAGAAAGACAGTACTAAATATATGACATATATTCCTGTCAATGACCCAAAATTACTTGATAGTTTATTAATTAATAATGTTAAAGTAGTTGGTGAAGCACCAGAAGAACCAAGCTTATTGACTTCTATTTTTATTTCATGGTTCCCTATGCTTTTACTAATTGGTGTGTGGATCTTTTTTATGCGACAAATGCAAGGTGGCGGAGGAAAAGGTGCAATGTCATTTGGTAAAAGTAAAGCACGTATGCTATCTGAAGATCAAATAAAAACTACTTTTGCAGATGTAGCTGGTTGTGACGAGGCAAAAGAAGAAGTTAGTGAATTAGTAGAATATTTACGAGAACCTAGTCGTTTTCAAAAGCTTGGTGGTAAAATTCCTAAAGGTGTGTTAATGGTAGGACCACCAGGTACTGGTAAAACTTTATTAGCAAAAGCAATTGCTGGAGAAGCTAAAGTTCCATTTTTTACAATTTCTGGCTCTGATTTTGTGGAAATGTTTGTGGGGGTAGGAGCATCACGTGTTCGTGATATGTTTGAGCAAGCAAAAAAAGCTGCACCTTGTATTATTTTTATTGATGAAATTGATGCTGTAGGACGTCAAAGAGGTGCTGGTTTAGGTGGAGGTCATGATGAACGTGAACAAACTTTAAATCAAATGTTAGTTGAAATGGATGGTTTTGAAGGTAATGAAGGCATTATTGTAATTGCCGCAACTAATCGACCAGATGTACTTGATCCAGCATTACTACGGCCAGGACGATTTGATCGCCAGGTAGTTGTTGGTTTACCAGATGTTCGAGGACGAGAACAAATTTTAAAAGTGCATATGCGTCGTGTGCCATTATCAACTGATATTGATGTTATAATTATCGCGCGAGGTACTCCAGGATTTTCCGGGGCTGATTTAGCCAATTTAGTTAATGAAGCTGCTTTATTTGCGGCACGTAGTAATAAACATGTTGTTTCTATGATAGAATTTGAAAAAGCTAAAGATAAAATTATGATGGGTACAGAACGTCGTTCTATGGTTATGACTGAACTACAAAAAGAATCTACTGCTTACCATGAAGCAGGGCATGCAATTATTGGTCGCTTAGTACCAGAACATGATCCAGTACATAAAGTGACTATTATTCCTCGCGGTCGCGCATTAGGTGTAACATTTTTTTTACCAGAAGGCGATGTGATCAGTGCTAGTCGTCAGAAACTGGAAAGTCAAATTTCAACGCTTTATGGTGGTAGATTAGCTGAAGAGATAATTTATGGTATAGAACGTGTTTCGACTGGTGCATCTAATGATATTAAAGTTGCAACTAATTTAGCCCGTAATATGATAACACAATGGGGTTTTTCAGAAAAATTAGGACCTTTACTATATGCAGAAGAAGATAGTGAGGTATTTCTTGGAAGATCAGTTGCTAAAACAAAACATATGTCTGATGAAACTGCACGTATTATTGATCAGGAAATAAGAAAGTTGGTTAATGATAACTACGAACGTGCACGTTGTATTTTAAATGAAAATATGGATATTCTTCATGCTATGAAAGAAGCATTAATGAAATATGAAACGATTGATGCTTTACAAATTGATGATTTAATGAAGCGCAAAGAAGTTCGTCCGCCAATAGGTTGGGAAGAGCGAGACATTGAAAACTCGAATAGTAAATTACCTAAAATCCAGCATCAATTAGACAATTTGCATACATTAAGTCAAGATACTAATATACTAAACAAATTTAATAAATAACTATTAATATATAATTGAACCCCGGCAATTCGGGGTTTTTTATGCTTATATATTTGTATTTTTATCTAGAGGGATATTTTATGAAGTTATGCGTTCGTAATACCTATCTGGATTTGTCTTTCACACGAGTAATGGGTATTTTGAATGTGACTCCAGATTCTTTCTATGATGGAGGTAGACATAATACATCATCGGATATACTTGGATATGTTAGTAAAATGATTAAAGAAGGAGCATCGATTATTGATATTGGTGGTGAGTCAACACGACCAGGTGCAGAAGAAATTAGCTTACAAGAAGAACTAGAACGTGTAATTCCTGTAGTAGAAGATATAGCAAAACGCTTTTCAGTATGGATATCAGTGAATACTTCAAAATCTACAGTAATACATGAGGCCGCACGAGCAGGCGCTCATATGATCAACGATATTCGTTCACTTACTAAACCTGATGCATTAGATGCTGCAGTGCAAACTGGATTAGTAATATGCCTTGTACATATGCAAGGTGAACCATGTAATATGCAACATGCTCCATACTATAATAATATTGTAAGTGAAGTAGATGAATATTTCACTATTCAAATATCTCGATGTAAAGAAGCAGGTATTAAAGAAAATAATCTACTTTTAGATCCTGGTTTTGGTTTTGGTAAAGATCTTCATCATAATTATGAATTATTAGCTAATCTTAAATATTTTCATCGTTTTAAAATACCTATTTTAATAGGAATATCTCGTAAATCTATGGTTAGTCGTCTTCTAGAAATTAAGACTTCACAGAGCCTAACAGGCAGCCTTAGTTGTGCAGTTATTGCTGCTATGCAGAAAGTGCATATTATTCGCGTTCATGATGTAAAAGAAACCATTGAAGCATTGTGCATTGTGAAAGCTACACAAATAGCAAAGGGATAACGATATGAATAATCGTAAGTATTTCGGCACAGATGGTATTCGTGGTAAAGTAGGAGAAATTCCGATTACTCCAGATTTTGTATTAAAATTAGGTTGGGCCGCAGGTAAAACGCTAGCACAACATAGATCACGTAAAGTATTAATTGGTAAAGATACACGTATTTCTGGTTATATGTTGGAGTCAGCTCTCGAAGCTGGTTTAGCAGCAGCTGGTTTATCTGCAGCATTTACAGGACCTATGCCGACGCCAGCTATTGCTTATTTAACACGTACATTTCGAGCTGAAGCAGGTATTGTAATTTCAGCTTCACATAATGCTTTTGACAGTAATGGTATTAAATTTTTTTCTGCTGAAGGAACTAAATTATCAGACGAGATAGAAGAAGCAATTGAATTGCAGATGGAAAAACCTTTTACTTGTGTAGAATCAGCTAGGTTAGGACGAGCTAGCCGTATTGTTGATGCAGCAGGACGTTACATTGAATTTTGCAAAAGTACATTTCCTAACGAAGTCAGTCTTAATGGCCTTAAAATTATGGTTGATTGTGCTAATGGTGCAACCTATCATATTGTTCCAAATGTATTACGTGAATTAGGTGCGCAAGTAATTACTATTGCTGATAAACCTAATGGTATGAATATTAATGAATCCTGTGGTGCCACTAATTTGCATAACTTACAACAAAATGTACTTACTCAAAAAGTAGACTTAGGTTTAGCATATGATGGTGACGGTGACCGTGTCATGATGGTTGATCATTTTGGTAACAAAGTAGATGGTGATCAAATCCTTTATATTATTGCTCATGAATGGTTACGTTATGGTCAGTTACAAGGAGGAGTTGTTGGTACTTTAATGAGTAACATGGGTTTAGAATTAGCGTTAAAACGATTGGGTGTTCCTTTTATCCGTTCTAAAGTTGGTGATCGCTACGTTTTAAAAAAAATGCAAGAAAATGGTTGGCGTTTGGGAGCAGAAAATTCTGGACATATTATTTTATTAGATAAGAATACTACAGGAGATGGTATCGTAGCTAGCTTGCAAGTACTTACTGCTATTGTACGTAATTCTACAACTTTATATGATCTATGTAAAGATGTTAAGATGTTACCACAGGTATTAATTAATGTAAATTTGCGTAATGATAATGATGATCCATTAAAAAATAATATGGTAAAATCTATTAGCGCGGAAGTAGTAAAAACATTAGGAGGACATGGCCGATTACTATTACGTAAATCTGGCACAGAACCAGTAATTCGTATTATGGTGGAAGGTGAAGACGACAAACAGATTACTAAATTAGCATATAAAATCGCTGATGTGGTTAAATCTGTTTAAAACTTTAGTACATATAAAAGCATTGTAATTGATTGTTATTTAGTTATATTAAATAAGAATTTAATTAAACATCAGAATTTTTTTAAAATATTCTTGCAGAATTATATTCCTTTAGGTAATATTTATTATAATTGTTGAAGTCAATAATGATTAAGGTTTATGCATACTGTGCAACGATCATTATAGCTGCATAAATAAAATATTAAATAAAGTGATTGATTATGTATTCAGTTCTATTAGTTATTTTTTTAATTGTAGCAATCAGTCTTGTTAGTTTAATTATTTTACAAAAAAATAAAACAGATATAAGTGTTTCATCTGGTGCAGGATCTTCTAGTATCCTCTTTAATTCAGTTGGTTCTGCAAGTTTCATTACACGTATGACATCGATATTAGCGGTATTTTTTTTTATTATAAGTTTAATTTTAGCAAATTTACATAGTAATAAATCTATTAAAGCAAATAATGTAAAGGATAAGAATAATGTGATTTATTCTGCGCCTAAGAGTTATCCATCTAAAATAGATATAACTAATAATGATATACCAAAATGAAATTTTCTCTAGTCTTAATTAAAAAACCGAGGTGGTGGAATAGGTAGACACGCTACCTTGAGGTGGTAGTGCTCCATTAGGCTTACGGGTTCAAGTCCCGTCCTCGGTATCAAATATCTTTTAAGTTGTATTTTTTATCAGAATAGCGTATTATGACTTCTAGTAGCGGGGTGGAGCAGCTTGGTAGCTCGTCGGGCTCATAACCCGAAGGTCGTCGGTTCAAATCCGACCCCCGCAACCTATTTTAGAGTTCCCTGCATATATTAATTTATTTTTTCATTATGATAGATAGGTATTCATACTAGATAAGTTATATAGAAAATAGGTTCTATTCCGTTCTATGATAAAATAATAATATATTTAATTATATAATTTTGCTTTTTATGTTTTTTAGCAAATTTTAATATTTTGGGCTATGCGCCCTTTTTTTATGTCTTAGAGGAGGTTTATATTATCAACTAAATCAAAAGATTTACTCTTGGTATAGTATAATTATCTATATCATAAGTTAATAGTTACCGATTGGTTTTATCATTATATATCAATTTTAGTTATTTATATTGATAATTAAAATATATTATTAATAATGGTGATAATATGAGAATCTAAAGTAGTAGATTGTTGCTATTATAATACAAATAATTCTATTATATGAAGAGTATAGTGATTACATAATTAAAGTTTTTTTAAAGTTATATATTTTCATTGCTAAATATTATATGAATTTTATTGGCAAAGAAGTACATTTGGTACTATGAATGCCTATTTAAGATTACTATAACTGGAAGGGCCGAATTAAGTCTGTTAAAGGAGAAATAATCACCTTAATGATTAAAGATAATAACGCAGTATTCGCGCTGAACAGTATTCAGACAGCACACTTGGTCCCTTACTGTTAAAAATTTGAATTTTAGGTTACCAAGATGAATAAAGAAATCTTAGCTGTAGTAGAGGCTGTTTCTAATGAGAAAGCTCTACCGCGTGAAAAAATTTTCGAAGCATTGGAAAGTGCCTTAGCAACTGCAACTAAAAAAAAATATGAACAAGATATAGAGATACGAGTTAGTATTAATCGCCGGAATGGAGATTTTAACACTTTTCGTCGTTGGCAGATTGTTGAAGAAGTTACACAACCAACTCGAGAAATTACTTTGAGTGCAGCGCGTTTTGAAAATGAAGCGCTTAATCCAGGTGATTATATTGAAGATCGAATTGAATCTGTTACTTTCGATCGTATTACTACTCAAACAGCTAAGCAAGTTATTGTTCATAAAGTAAGAGAAGCTGAAAGAGCAATGATTGTCGAACAGTTTCGTGAACATGAAGGTGATATTATCACCGGTATAGTTAAAAAAGTTAATCGTGATAATATCACTTTAGATCTTGGTAGTAATGCAGAAGCTATAATGATTCGTGACGATATGTTACCACGTGAAAATTTTCGTCTAGGAGATCGAGTTCGTGGTGTACTTTATGCTGTACGTCCTGAAGCTCGTGGTGCCCAATTATTTATGACTCGATCTAAACCCGAAATGTTAATTGAATTATTTCGTATTGAAGTTCCAGAAATTGGTGAAGAAGTAATTGAGATTAAAGCAGCAGCTCGCGATCCAGGATTACGATCAAAAATTGCAGTGAAAACTAATGATAAGCGTATAGATCCCATTGGAGCATGTGTTGGGATGCGAGGGGCACGTGTGCAGGCAGTATCTAGTGAATTGGGCGGAGAACGTATTGATATTATTTTATGGGATGATAATCCAGCACAGTTCGTTATTAATGCTATGGCTCCTGCAGATGTAGTATCTATCGTAGTAGATGAAGATAAACATACAATGGATATTGCAGTTGAAGCTAGCAGCTTAGCTCAAGCTATTGGACGTAGCGGACAAAATGTTCGTTTAGCTTCTCAATTAAGTGGTTGGGAGCTCAATGTCATGAGTGTTGATGATTTACAAAGGAAGCATCAAGCTGAAGTTCATACCGCAATTAACGTCTTTACTAAACATCTTGATATTGATGAAGAACTTGCTAAATTAATCGTGGAAGAAGGTTTCTCCTCTTTAGAAGAATTGGCATATGTTCCAATTAATGAACTGTTGGAAATTCGTAGCATCGATAAAATTACCATTGAAACCTTGCGTAAAAGAGCAAAAAATGCTTTAACTACTTTAGCAATAGCTAATAAAGAAAATGTTAGAAATCAAAAACCCAATGAAGATCTTTTAAATCTTAAAGGTTTAGATCATGTACTGGCGTATCGTTTAACGTCAAAAGGTATCTATTCATTAGAGGATCTTGCTGAACAAAGCATTGATGATTTGATAGATATTGAAGAATTAAATGATGAAAAGGCAGGTATGTTAATTATGGCTGCACGTAATATTTGTTGGTTTGGTGATGATTTGTAATAACAGGAAATAATAGGATGACAGACATAACTATAAAATCGCTGGCCGATGAGATTCGAATTCCTGTAGAACGTTTGATACAGCAATTTCTAAATGCAGGGATTTGCAAGTCTGTACACGATATAGTATCACAGCAAGAAAAAGAAATCTTACTTTCTCACCTAAACCACGAGCATGGTCAGATCAATTCAGAAACGCTGACATTACAACGCAAAATTAAAAGTACCTTAAATATTCTAGGAAGTGGAGGTAAAAGTAAGTCAGTAAGGATAGAAGTGCGTAGAAAAAGAACGTATGTAACGAATAATACTAGTACATCATCTGAGAAACCCCAGATATTAATTGAATCTCAATCATCGCATATAGAAAAAGAAAAAGTACATGGTGTTATAAAAAAACACATATATCAGGAACATTCGTATAAAACACCATATAAAATAGAAGAAAAAACAAAACATGAAGTTGCTGAAAAATCTAAATTTAGGTCTGTAGAAAATAGGAAATCAAATCATTTATTTATTAATAAAATAACTAAAATTTCACCAGTTCATAAAGTCAATCCAGAAACTAAACTTGCTGAAATAAATTATAAAGTAAAAAAAGAAATGCGACTTAAATTAGAAGAAAATGTAAGAAAAGTCGCCGCAGGAACTCGCCGTTTAGGTAAAGAAAAGTTAGTTGGATGGAAGAATAAAGTTGACAACTATGAACAAAATAATTATTTGAACACAACTTCTACCCATATTCGTGAAGTAGAAGATGAAAATGAGCGCGAAGTAGAACAAAATGTTCGTGGTCGTGTTCGTAATAACAAAATGTTACGTTCAGCAAAGAAAAGTAATAAACATTCGGAAGCTAAAACTGATCGTGAAGAAGCTCGGGCGGCAATACGTAGTGGTAAAGTAGGTAAAAATCGCAAACTAACATCATTACATCAAGGCTTTAATAAGCCTATGCAAGTAATCAATCGGGATGTGATAATTGGTGAAACTATTACTGTATCTGAATTATCAAATAAGATGGCAGTAAAAGGATCTTTGGTTATAAAAGCAATGATGAAAATGGGAGTTATGGCTACCATAAATCAAGTCATTGATCAGAAAACAGCGCAGATGATTGCGCAGGAAATGGGACATAAAGTAATTTTACGTGGTGAAAATGAATTAGAGAAAGAAGTAATGGTAGACCGTGATACTAATGCTATGCAGGAATTTCGTGCACCAGTTGTAACTATTATGGGACATGTTGATCATGGAAAAACTTCTTTATTAGATTATATTCGTTCAACTAAAGTAGCCGCTTGCGAAGCTGGTGGTATTACCCAACACATTGGTGCATATCATGTTGAAACTGAAAATGGCATGATTACTTTTCTTGATACTCCGGGCCATGCAGCATTCACAGCAATGCGTGCACGTGGTGCTCAAGTAACTGATATCGTTGTTTTAGTTGTAGCTGCCGATGATGGAGTAATGCCACAAACAGTTGAAGCTATCCAACATGCAAAAGCAGCATCTGTACCAATTGTAGTAGCTGTAAATAAAATAGATAAAGCCGAAGCAGATCCTAATCGTGTAAAAAATGAATTATCTCAACAGGGAGTGATATCGGAAGAATGGGGTGGTGAGAATATATTTGTCAATATATCTGCTAAAAATGGCACTGGTATTGACCATATATTAAATGCAATTTTATTACAAGCAGAAATGTTAGAATTGACTGCAATACGTAAAGCTATGGCAACAGGTGTAGTTATTGAATCTTTTCTTGATAAAGGGCGTGGACCTATTGCTACCGTATTAGTACGTGAAGGTACTTTAAATAAAGGTGATATTGTTTTATGTGGTTTTGAATATGGTAGAATTCGTGCAATGCGTAATGAATTAGGTCATGATGTTATAGCAGCAGGTCCTTCCATTCCGGTAGAAATACTTGGCTTATCTGGTGTAGTTGTAGCTGGTGATCAAATTACTGTGGTTCGTGATGAAAAAAAAGCTCGTGAAGTAGCGCTATATCGTCAAGGTAAATTTCGTGAAGTAAAGTTACTACGTCAGCAAAAATCTACATTAGAAAATATATTCCCTAATGTAAATAGTAATGAAGTTTCCGAATTAAATATTGTACTAAAAGCTGATGTTCAAGGTTCTGTTGAAGCTATTACTGATTCTCTTCTAAGACTATCAAATGACGAAGTAAGACTAAAAATTATAGGTTCAGGGGTAGGTGGTGTGACTGAAACTGATGCGACTTTAGCCGCTGCATCTAATGCTATTATTCTTGGATTTAATGTTCGTGCTGATACAACTGCACGTCGTATCATTGATGTTGAAAATTTGGATATACGTTATTATTCAGTAATATATGATTTAATCAACGAAGTAAAATCAGCAATGAGCGGTATGTTAGCTCCTGAATATATACAACAAATCATTGGATTAGCAGAAGTCCGTAATGTTTTTAGATTACCTAAACTTGGTTCCATTGCTGGATGTATGGTTATTAAGGGTACTATTAAACGTCATAATCCCATGCGTATATTACGTAATAATGTAGTTATTTATAATGGTGAATTGGAATCACTACGTCGCTTTAAAGATGATGTTAATGAGGTACGTAATGGTATGGAGTGCGGGATTGGTGTTAAAAACTACAATGATGTTTGTAGTGGTGATATAATTGAATTTTTTGAATTGACTGAAATTAAACGTACTATTAACTAATTCTTAAATTACTCAATGAAATTTAGGAGAAATTTCATGATCAAGGAGTTTAGTCGTTCAAAACGTATTGCACAGCAATTAAAAAAAAATATTTCTATTATTTTACAACGTAACATTCAAGATCCACGATTAGAAATAATGATCACTGTTTCTGCTGTAGAAGTGTCAAGTGATTTAGCTTATGCTAAAGTATTTGTTACATTTTTAAATAATAAAGATAAGGAACTAATAAAAAATATACTAAAAATTTTACAAAATGCTTCAGGCTATATACGTAATTTACTTAGCGGATTAATGTATTTATATATTGTACCAAAATTAACTTTTTTTTATGACAGTTCTTTAGATGAAGGAATACGTATATCAGATTTAATTTTTAATACTTTAAAGAATGATATTAAATTGCAAGCTAAAAACTTATGTGTAACAGATGACAAGGAATGAGTAGTCATGAGTAGTTTTCCTCAAGGAGATTTAGATTTACATGGCGTGCTATTGCTTGATAAGCATAAAGGAGTATCATCTAATCATGTTGTACAAAAAATAAAGCATTTATTTAATGTTAATAAAGTTGGACATGCTGGAACTCTAGATCCTTTAGCAACTGGCATGCTGCCAGTTTGTTTAGGAGAAGCTACAAAGCTAACACAGTATTTAATTAATTCAGATAAACATTATCGAGTAATTGCCCGCCTTGGAGAAAATACAGATACTTCTGACGCTACTGGTAGATTAATAAGGACTCGACCAATTAATTTTAATCAAAATAAACTTAATGAAGTATTAGATAGCTTTCGTGGTAATACATTACAGATACCTTCTATGTTTTCAGCACTTAAATACCATGGTCGTCCTCTTTATAAATACGCACGTCAAGGTATAAACATTGAACGTAAGGCACGTCCTATTGTTATATACAAATTACTGTTGATACGCTGGGAATACAATGAACTTGAATTAGAAATTCATTGTTCAAAAGGAACTTATATTCGTACTATTATTGATGATTTAGGTGAAAAATTATGCTGTGGAGCTCATGTTATCATGCTACGTCGTTTACAAGTAGCCACTTATTCAGTAGATAAAATGGTTACTTTAGAAACAGTACAAAAATTAATGCAAAAGTTTAATGGGAATAATTTTGTCTTATTAAAATTAATTAATTCATTATTATTACCCATAGATAGCCAAGTTTCTTGTTTTCCAGAAGTTAATTTATATAGTCCAATAATAAATTATTTTAAACAAGGACAACGGGTTAAAATGCAAGGAATAACTGTTCAAGGTTTAGTACGTATTACAGAAGGTAAAGATCGTAAATTCATTGGTATGGGTGAAGTAGATCACAAAGGATTTATTATGCCCCGACGTTTGAGAAGACTTTATTGAATAATAAAATAGAGCAAGCGTAATATACTTCTTTTTTTATAGTATATTTTAAATATAAAAATATATTATAATTAACCATATAATATATATATGTATATTTATATGTAAGTTGCTGAATTAGAGATCGGCAATTAAATTTTCATTGTATTATAGGAGTAATTTATTATGTCTCTAAATATAAAAGATAAAGCAAAAATAGTAGCTCAATATGGTCGCAATCATAACGACTATGGATTAACTGAGGTACAGGTAGCATTGTTAACCTTTAGAGTTAATCAATTGCAAAGTCACTTTTCTAAGCATAAAAAAGATCACCACAGTCGACGAGGTTTATTGCGTATGGTTTCTCAACGTCGTAAATTACTTACTTATCTCAAAGGTAAAAATTTTATTCGTTACAATAAGTTAATTGAAAAATTAAATTTACGCCGCTGAATTATATACTTAAGTATATAGTTTTATATATTTAACATATGCAAAAATTTAGTTTTACCTATCAAATTTTTGATAAAGTAAAACAATTATATATTATTGTTTATTGAAATTTAACGCATATGCATAAATATTGGATATTCAAAGTAATAATAAAGTAATCAAATATAACTGAAAATAAGTAATTTTGGTGAGCTAAAGAAGCTCTACTTCTGAATTTAAGGACTTAAATTTTGTTAAATCCGATTGTACGTAAATTCCAATATGGTCAACATACTGTTACGTTAGAAACTGGCATAATGGCACGTCAAGCTACTGCTGCTGTAATGGTTAGCATGGATGATACAGCAGTTTTTGTAACTGTTGTAGGTCAAAAAAAAGTAAAAACAGAACAAGAATTTTTTCCATTAACTGTAAATTATCAGGAACGTACTTATGCCGCAGGGCGGATTCCTGGTAGTTTTTTTAGACGAGAAGGAAGACCTAGTGAAAGTGAAATTCTTATAGCACGTTTAATTGATAGACCAGTTCGTCCTTTATTTCCTGAAGGTTTTATGAATGAAGTGCAATTAATAGCTACTGTGGTATCTGTTAATCCACAGGTTAATCCAGATATCGTTGCAATGATCGGTTCATCTGCTGCGTTATCATTATCAGGAATACCATTTAATGGTCCAATTGGCGCTGCCAGAGTAGGTTATATCAATAATCAATATATATTAAATCCAGTTGCTAATGAAAGCAAAATATCTCGTTTAGATTTAGTGGTTGCCGGTACACAAAAAGCAGTCTTAATGGTAGAATCTGAAGCTGATTTTTTAACAGAACATGAGATGTTGAATGCTGTAGTATTTGGGCATAAAGAACAACAAGTTGTTATCGAAAATATTAATGCATTAGTAGCTGCAGTTGGTAAACCAAGATGGGATTGGCAACGTGAAAATATTAATGAAGATTTAATTGAACGTGTTTCAGTATTAGCTGAAAAGCGTATCAGCGATGCTTATCTTATCAAAGATAAGCAAGAACGTTATGCAAAATTGGACATTATAAAAAATGAAATTATTTTATCGCTATTAGAAGAAGATAAAACATTACATGAAGTTAATATAATTAATATATTACATAATCTAGAAAAAAAAATTGTGCGTTCTCGTATACTTAATGGTGAACTACGTATTGATGGTCGCGAGAACGATATGGTTCGTAGTCTTGATATACGTACAGGAGTTCTACCACGTACACATGGTTCTTCGTTATTTACTCGTGGTGAAACACAAGCATTAGTAACTGCTACGTTAGGAACGGCACGTGATGCACAAAGTTTAGATGAATTATTAGGTGAACGTACTGATAATTTTTTACTGCATTATAATTTCCCTCCATATTCTGTGGGAGAAACTGGTATGGTAGGTTCACCCAAAAGACGTGAAATTGGTCATGGTCGTTTAGTAAAACGTAGTGTACAAGCAGTAATGCCAAAACAAGAAGATTTTCCTTATACCGTACGAGTCGTATCTGAGATTACAGAGTCCAATGGTTCATCTTCTATGGCTTCAGTATGTGGAGCATCTTTAGCCTTGATGGATGCTGGTGTTCCAATTAAAGCAGCTGTAGCTGGTATTGCTATGGGTTTAATGAAGGAAAATGAAAAGTTTGTAGTATTATCTGATATCATCGGCGATGAAGATCATCTTGGAGATATGGATTTTAAAGTAGCGGGGAGTCAAGAAGGGGTAACTGCCTTACAAATGGATATTAAGATTGAAGGTATTACTCAAGAAATTATGGAAGTAGCTTTACATCAAGCTAAAGCTGCTCGTTTACATATTTTAAATGTTATGAATCAAGCTATTAGTACTCCACGTCAGAATATCTCTGAATTTGCCCCTCGTATTTATGCTATAAAAATTAATACTCAAAAAATTAAAGATGTTATTGGTAAAGGTGGATCTGTTATTCGAGCACTTACTGAAGAGACTAGCACTATTATTGAAATTGAAGATGATGGAACTATAAAAATTATAGCTACGGATGACTTAAAAGCTAAAAAAGCTATTCGACGCATCAAAGAAATTACTGCAGAAATTGAAGTAGGACGTATTTATACTGGTAAAGTTACTCGTATTGTTGATTTTGGTGCTTTTATAACTATTGGTGTTAATAAAGAAGGATTAGTACATATTTCGCAAATTGCAAATAAAAGAATTGAAAAAGTAATAGATCATTTGCAAATAGGGCAAGAAGTTTTAGTTAAAGTAATAGAAGTAGACCGTAATGGTCGTATACGTTTAAGCATTAAAGAAGCAGTACAGCAAAAATTAGAAGGAATATCTATAGTTGATTCCTATGATTAAAGCTATATTAAATGTAATCTACATTTAACTTAAAAAGTAAATGTAGATTTAGCTAAAAATTAACTATAGACAACATAAATACAGACTAAATTTAGTATTTAAATACTACCTCATGAGAGATAGAAAAACACCTTCAACATGCTTAAACTTATAAAAAGTAAGTCAAACTATTAACAAAATGATTTTCTTAAATAAAATTATGTTGATGTTAATATATACTTCACAAATATTTTATCCAAATGATTCTAATATTCCTCTTTATAATTTTTAAGATATTTTATTTTAAATTTCAAAATTTTCCAAATATTATTAGTATAATACTTGGAAAGATCAAAAATAAGTACACAATATTAATAGATAGTTATATATATATAATAGATATAATCTTTCTTAATCTAATTTAATTTAGATTTTTAAAAATCTACTTTGTTTAGGTTGAATACATTCAAATAATTAGGAGTTTATCATGATTTAGATTATTTTTTCTATCACTATAAATATTATGCTTTAATGCATACAACTAATATTTAGTACATTTACTAAATTATATTAGTTGTTAGTTTTTGTATTTTTATTTAATTAGTAAATAATTATATTTATGAATATACAATATTATGTTATCTAAATGTAATTTGATATTAAAAGTTGTATTGATTAATTGCTGCAATTCAAGAGGTTTATGTATTACATGACTGATATTCAAACTACTTTTTCTGATCTGGGGCTTAATAAGTTCATCCTATCTGCTGTAAACGATATGGGATATGTAAATCCATCGCCGATCCAGATCGAATGTATTCCACATTTACTAGCTGGACGCGATGTATTGGGTATGGCACAAACTGGCAGTGGCAAAACTGCTGCATTTTCACTTCCATTATTAAATAATATTGAACCATCGCTTAAAGCTCCACAAATTTTGGTACTAACACCAACTCGCGAATTAGCTCTACAAATAGCAGAATCCTGTAATAATTTTGCTAAACATATGTGCGATGTTAATATATTAGCATTGTATGGTGGTCAACGCTATGATGTGCAGTTACGTGCATTATGTCAAGGTCCACAAATTGTTGTTGGCACTCCTGGACGTTTATTAGATCATTTAAAACGTGATACCTTAAATTTATCTAATCTACGTGGTTTAGTATTAGACGAAGCTGATGAAATGCTACGTATGGGATTTATTGAAGATGTTGAAACTATTATGGCTCAAATTCCAAAAGGACATCAAACTGCATTATTTTCTGCTACTATGCCGGCAGTAATTCGACGTCTTACTAAAAATTTCATGAAAAATCCACAGGAAATTCGTATTCCTACTAATGTAACTACACTTCCGAATATTAATCAATCTTATTGGGCTGCTTACGGCCGTAAAACTGATGCTTTAGTACGTTTTTTAGAAGCAGATGATTTTGATGCTGCTATTGTATTTGTACGTACTCAAAATGCAACTCTAGAAGTCTCTAAAATATTAGAACGTAGTGGTTACAATAGCGCTGCATTAAATGGTGATATGAATCAAACTTTACGTGAACAGACCTTAAAACGTTTGAAAAATGGTAATTTAGATATTTTAATTGCTACTGATATTGCTGCTCGTGGTTTGGATGTAGAACGTGTTAGTTTTGTTATAAATTATGATATTCCAATGGATGCAGGATCTTATGTTCATCGAATTGGACGTACAGGTCGTGCTGGACGTCCAGGACGTGCGTTATTATTTGTTGAAAATCATGAAAGGCGCTTATTACGTAATATTGAACGTAATATGCAATTAAACATTCCTGAAGTTTTATTACCAAACGCAGAATTATTGGGTCAACGTCGTTTAATTCAATTTGCAAGTAAAGTACAACAACAATTAGAAAGCAAAGATTTAGACCTATATCGTTCATTATTGAGTAAAATACAACCTAAACAACCACTAGATATGGAAACTTTAGCTGCTATATTAATGAAAATGGCACAATGTGATCGTCCACTAATTTTACCTAAAGAAGATGCTCCTATTCCTCATCCACAGCATCGTGGAACGTATAATCGTAATAATTATCGACAATTCTCTGATTCATATGGTTCAAATGATAATCGCAATAATACTAAACGATTATATCACGAACGTCGTTATATTGGAGAAATGCAATTATATCGTCTCGAAGTAGGTCGTAATGACGGTGTTGAAGTACGTCATATTGTAGGTGTTATTGCAAATGAAGGTGATATTAATAGTCGTTGTATCGGTAATATTAAATTATTTAGCACACATTCCACTATTGAGTTACCTAAAGGTATTCCTGGTAAGATGTTGCAACAATTTACCCATACACGTATTTTAAACAAAAGAATGAATATGAGATTATTAGGAGATGTTAATTCAGGAGATAAAATTAATCGTTATAAGCAAGATCGGAATCATCGAGCAGATAAAAAAATTATAAGTTGGAAAAAAGTGTGAATGTAAATTTATAAATCATGATTCTCGATAGTTATACTACCACAATCATAAATTATGAACTTATATTTTTTAATAGCTACGAGAATCAATATATTAATTAATTATTTTAAATTAATTGTAAGATACTAAGTATAAAATAATTAATATAATTAAAGTGTATCAATATTTAAAATATTTTAAATTCAAAATTAAACTGGATAAATGAAATTTAGTTTTTAGATAAGTAAATATAAAAAATTAATTTTCATATTTTAATTGAATTGAATACTTTTATACCTAAAAACTATTATAAATATATATATGCATTTATGTGTATTATTTGGTGGTAAATTTTAATTATTATAATATAAAGCCTGAACTGCAATTGCTTCTATTTCGATCTTTGAATCCTTTGGTAAATAAACGAGATATTTCTACATAAGAGTATGCTGGAAAACAAGCATTATTTTCGATGAAAATTTTTTCATAAAGAAAATTAACTACTTTAAGATCATCAAGATCTTTTTAAAAAAAGGTATTTTAACGATGTTAACTAAGTTAAAGTTAGATGATTCGATAATTAGTTTTATATTTTACAATGCTTGACGAATTTGTGTAAATATATTTTTAGCATAAGTTCAAGTTTGTGTATTTATTGGAATTTGACCAGATCTGATTATCACATTATTACCAAAATTTATTCCTTGAACGTAAGGAGCTAATTGCTACAGGCGCTTTTTTTTAGTATTAATTATCTAAAACATCACTACTAATCCTTCAACTTTTATGATTCTTCTTAAATAACAACCGCCCGATGCATAAATTCATTTTCACAATATTTGCATTTTAATATAATATTATTATTGTGCTTTTTTACAGCAAAATTTGACAAAACCGGTTCATTACGACTTATGCAATTAGTATTTGGACAGATTAGAATGCGTTCAATATATTTTGGTAATATTGGAATAATTTTTGCTACTACCATATAATCTTCAATGCGATTTACTGTAACATGTGGTGCGTATATTACGAGTTGATTTATTTGATCATCATTAAGAAGAATATTTTCTATTTTTATTAAATCCTTACTAATTATTTTAATAGATGGTAGATTTAATCCAATTGTTATACGTTGCTCTGTTTCTGTTAGGCGGAAAAGTGACAATAATTTAAATCCCATTTGAGCTGGAATATGATCAATTACTGTTCCTAGTTTAATAGCTTCAACTTGCATTTTATTATTATTGTGATATTTCACTTAATTATTACTCTTCTCTTCATAATGATAAATGTTTCTTCAGTACTAAAGCTAATAAAGCTTGACGAGTAAATATACCATTTTCAGCTTGCTGAAAATAAAAAGCATATGGAGTATGATCTACTTCAATAGCTATTTCATCGATACGCGGTAATGGATGTAATATTTTCATATTATTACGTGCACCAACCAGATCTGTTAGACGCAAAATAAATTTTGATTTAACATTAGCATATTCAGATGAATTAAGTCGTTCTTTTTGTATACGTGTCATATAGACAATATCTAGTTTAGGCATTATGTCTTTTAAATTATCGTGTTGTGACCAAATGATATTTTGCTCATCTAACATATTAGTGATGGAAATAGGCATAGATAATGCATTTGGAGCTATAAAGAAAAAACGATTACCTTTAAATTTCTGCATAGCTTGTGTTAATGAATGCACGGTTCGACCATATTTGAGATCTCCCACCATAGCTATATTTAGATTTTCAAGACATTTTTGAGTTTCGAAAATTGTAAATAAATCTAATAATGTTTGTGTAGGATGCTGGTTAGCTCCATCACCTGCATTGATAATTGGTATATCTCTAGAGAATTCTGATGCTAATCTAGCTGCGCCATCTTGGGGATGGCGTATGATGATTGCATCTACATAAGTACTGATTACTGAAATAGTATCAGCAAGTGTTTCACCTTTTTTACCTAATGAGGTACTACTTTCGTTAGTAAATCCTATAACAGAAGCATTAAGACGATGTATAGCTGTCTCAAATGAGAGACGAGTACGTGTAGAAGATTCGAAAAAACAACTAGCTATGACATTATAGCTTAATAATTTAGGCTGTGGATTATCTTTTAGTTTAGTTGCAGTATACAATATTAAATTAATTTCATCACGATTAAGATCATTAATAGAAATAATGTGTTTACGATATAAAGGATTATTCACAGTTAACTCCATTTTAGATATAGGGTTAACAAACAATTATAACAAATCGTATCATTAACTATATTTAAATAATATTAAGCAAATATTTTTATATTGATCTTAGTCAATGATTTTAAATTTTTTATTTTACTCAAGAGATTATTATTACTAAGTGTTGCTGCTATTAATGCTTTAATAGCATGCATGCGATTTTCTGTTTGATCAAATACAATACTATAAGTTGATTCAAATATTTCATTAGTAACTTCCAGAACATGATAAAGTTCATATTCTTTTGCTATTTTTTGTCTTAATATACTTTAATTATCATGAAAAGATAAAAGATAATGTAAAAATTTTATCTGTTAGTTACCACTAAGAGATAACATTACATTATTGACTTAATATGCATTTAATAAATCAATACATTTTTTCCATATAGAATTTAATTTACTCATTGATATCCATCATATATTAGTACAAATAAAATTAATATTTTTCACAACTTTATAAATATTTAAACTTAAAGTGTTTTTACACTCCATGTTTTTACTTGCAGTAGCATATATCTCTATTAATTTATCTTGAGGCCAATAACTTTTTGGTGCTACTAAATGTAGATCTAATCCTATAATCGATAAGATTTCTAGCATACTATTGCTAATAGTATTAAGAACATTACCTATATTCACTAATATCATATTATTTAATATGTTACTAGGTAAAGATTTCTGCATAGTTCATAGAGCAGCTAAAATTTAAGTAGGATACAATTAGGCAGTTAACGCATTTCAAACAGCAACTTTTGCAAGTTGTGCTAAATTTTCAAGTAATTCTTGACTATAACCACGATATTGAAAATAACGTCATATATACGTTCTAATAGACGAAGAACATCCTCCCCCACTCCCTCCTCCGTGTATTAATTGTTATTTATAGCCTATTTAGCTATAGCTTGGTCTTAAATAAGCAATATTTGCACCTTGATCATATGCAGTAGCAGCTACCTTCAAAGTAACATCGTTTACAAGTTGAATTTTCTAAAAATAAGTAAAATATACTACTTTTGAGATGTTGCTCTTCTAAGAGTGTTTTTTGCAGATTTAAATCTCTTTGCTAATTTTAATAAATATGCTATTTCCAAAAAATTAAAATTTAATCATCTCAAAAAATATCGTTTATATAAACTATTCATATAATAGTTCCATTTATACATATTAAAAACAATTAACATGATAACATCAAAATTTGCTTAAAATTTTATCAAACCTTTTAATTTTCTAAAGAAAAAATAATTATAAGTATTATGTAAATTAATATAATTATTTATTTGGAATAATAGATAATACTATAAAAGTATCAGTAAACGACATTGAGATCATAGATTTAAATAATGTTTAATTTTATAATTAAATCTTTAATTTTATTTTATATAAATTATAAAATTTTTTCTCAAGGAAATTAAGAAACAATTAAATTTATCTGTACAACAATACAACTTAATATCTTATAATAAAGAGATTTTGCATTGATATTCAATTAATTTTTCTTTATTTTTTTCTAACTCTATAATTTTATTACGTTCCTTTAAAACTATTGCGGATGGAGCATGTAATATAAACTCCGTATTTTCTAATTTATTTTGAGTTTGTTTTATCTCAATATTTAACTTAATTATTTCTTTTGCTAAACGTTCTAATGCAGTTTTTTTATTTACTACCTTACTAAGCGGAATCAATAATTCAGCTCCTTCAATCACTTTAATTACTGAAATAGGTATTTTTGTATCTCTAGATATAATGCTTATATTTTCTAAATTTGCTATATGTAATAGAAATTTACAATGCTCACTTAATCGATTTAATACTGTTAATGAGCAATTGCTGAGTAGAATATTAAGTTTATCATTTAATGGAATACATAATTCCGCACGGATATTACGTATAATAATAGTAGTTTGTTTTATCCATTCTATATCAATTTTAGCTTTAATATCTTCTTGTTGTTTATTGTAGATTGGAAATGGTTGTGTCATAATTGTAGGACCATTGATATTTCTTAAAACTTTAACACATTTCCAAATGGTTTCAGTAATAAATGGAATAATTGGATGTGCTAACCTTAATGTTATTTCTAATACTTTTAATAAAGTATCTCGTACACTTCTTTGTTCAATTACTGAACCTTCTTGTATGGTAAATTTACTAAATTCCAAGTACCAATCACAAAATTGATTCCATATAAAATCATATAAAATATTAACTGCTACATCGAATCGATAATTATCTAATGCTTCACGATATATTTTTACTGTATTATTAAGAAGATTTATAATCCATTTATCTGGTAAAGTTATTTGTTTTTCACCTCCATATTGACCATAGTCGTAATTTTCTGTATGCATCAATACAAAACGGCTTGCATTCCATAATTTATTACAAAAATTACGATAACCTTTTAAACGTTCCATATCCCAGTTAATGTTACGACTAGTTGAAGCCAATGCAGCAAGTGTTAGACGCAATGCATCGGTACCAAAAGATATAATGCCATTTGGAAATTGTTTTTTAGTACTAATCTGAATTTTTTTGGTTAATTGAGGTTGCATCATATTATTAGTACGTTTTTTAAGTAAATCTGGTAACGAAATACCTTCAATCAAATCTATAGGATCTATAACATTCCCTTTTGATTTGGACATTTTCTGCCCTTTTTCATCTCTAATCAAACCTGTAATATATATTTTTCTAAATGGAATTTGTGGTTTTGCATTTGGTTCTTTTATGAAATGCATAGTTAACATAATCATTCTAGCAATCCAAAAAAAAATAATATCAAATCCACTTACTAAAACATCAGTTGGGTGAAAAGTGTGTAATTCTTTAGTATTTTCTGGCCAACCCAGACTAGCAAAAGTCCATAAACTTGATGAAAACCAAGTGTCAAGCACATCATTATCTTGATGTAGATTGACTTCCATTGATAAATTATTTGCTTGGCGAATTTCTTTTTCATTATCACCAACGTATATTATTCCATTTTGATCGTACCAAGCAGGAATACGATGTCCCCACCAAAGTTGACGTGATATACACCAATCCTTAATGTTATTCATCCAAGAAAAATAAATATTTTCATATTTTTTAGGAATAAACAGAATATCTCCATTTTTTACTGCTTCAATTGCTATTTTAGCTAATGGTTCAGTACGTACATACCACTGATCGGTTAGCATTGGTTCAATTATAACATTACTACGATCACTATACGGTACTGTTAAAATATGAGATTTGATATTATCAAGTAAACCAATTTTTTCTATTTCAGCTATAATAGCTTTACGTGCAATAAAACGTTCCATTTTCTGAAAGCTTATTGGAATATTAGCTGTCATTTCTTCTATAATTTTACCATTACTATCAAATATTTTAGTTGTTTTACAAATATGTCCATCAGCAGTTAAAATATTGATTAATGGTAATTTATGACGCATTCCTACCTTGTAATCATTAAAATCATGCGCAGGGGTAAGTTTTACACAACCAGTTCCTTTATTAATATCAGCGTATTCATCACCTACAATTAATAAATAACGATTTACTAAAGGTAAAATTACTTTTTTACCTATTAGATTTTTATATCTATCATCTTTTGGATTTACTGCTATGCCAGTGTCAGCTAATAAAGTTTCTGGTCGTGTAGTTGCTATTATTAGATAATCCTTTCCTTCAAGGGTCTTTACTCCATTGGCTAATGGATAACGAATATACCATGTGAATCCTTGAACTTCACGATGTTCTACTTCTAGATCTGAAATAGCTGTACATAATTTAGGATCCCAATTTACTAAACCTTTACCTCGATAGATTAAATTATCTTTATAAAGACTAATAAATACTTTTTTTACAGCTTTAGAAAATCTTTGATCCATAGTAAATCGTTCACGTTCCCAATCCACTGAACTGCCAAGACGTCGCATTTGACGCGCAATATTATTACCCGATATTGTTTTCCAATACCAAACTTTGTCAATAAAATCTTCTCTATTAAAGTCATGCCTTGTTTTATTTTCTTCATCAAAAATTTTATTTTCTATCACTAATTGTGTGGCAATACCAGCATGATCAATACCTGTTTGCCATAAAGTATTTTTCCCTTGCATTCGCTGATATCGAATTATTATATCTATAATAGTTTGCTGAAATGCATGACCCATATGCAAATCACCAGTAATATTTGGTGGTGGAAGCATAATACAAAAACTCTTTTTGTTCTTATCACCATTGGGTTTAAAGTAACCGTTTATTTCCCAATTATCATAAAGAGATTGTTCTATATTTTGTGGATTATATATTTTTTCCATTTTACTTATATCATAATTGCTAAAATAATTTAATTATATTTCAATAAAATACAAAGATAAGATGTATTTTACTTGATCAATTGCTATTTTTATAAAATTTTTATAAATAAAAACTTTATAATTAGGAACACGAAATACTATAGTAGTAAATTTAATTATTAAATTAATTAATCATTTAAGAAGTTAATCGTAATAATTTTATTATTATTCTATTTATGCACTGAAGATATAAATCTTCATAATTTAAATTGTAAAAAGATAAAAAATTATTGGTAGAATAGTATTATTACACTATGTTCAGATAATTTTCTTAAAATTTATTTTTACAAGTTATTAAACTATGCTAGTCATTTAATCCAATACATTGAATTAACATTAAATTGCATATTTTTATGTTAATAACAAATACGTAATTTTTAGTATCATTATTAAATTCTATTAATTTAAAATTAATTATTTCATGAAAGTATACTTTCATTTTTATGATTACTTATATTTCTTAAAATAAATATAAGTGATAAATAACTATTTAACACATACTAACAATCATTATTAAAATCTACGCGATTTAATAAAAATTGTGCAATCATAGGTACTGGTCTTCCAGTAGCCCCTTTAAGTGGCTTGCTAGAACGCCATGCAGTACCAGCAATATCTATATGTGCCCAATTAAATTTACGAGCAAAACGCGCAAGAAAACAAGCTGCTGTTATTACACCAGCTGATCTACCTCCAACATTCGCTATATCAGCAAAATTAGATTCCAATTGTTCATAACATTCATCTATAATCGGTAAACGCCATGCACGATCACTAGATTGTTCAGAGGCAATAATTAATTCATGTGCTAATGGATTATGGTTCGATAGTAGGCCACTAACATGATGACCTAATGCAACTACACATGCACCGGTTAGTGTCGCAATATCAATTACTATTTCTGGATTAAATTTTTCAGCATAAGTGAGTACATCACATAAAATTAAACGACCTTCAGCGTCAGTATTTAATACTTCCACAGTTTGTCCTGACATAGTAGTTAATATATCTCCAGGACGTAATGAACGACCATCAGGCATATTTTCACAACCAGCTAATATACCTATAATATTGAGGGGTAAATTTAATTCTGCTACTATATGCATTACCCCATAAACCGATGCTGCACCACACATATCAAACTTCATTTCATCCATTGCGTCATCTGGTTTAAGTGAAATACCTCCAGAATCAAAAGTTAATCCTTTGCCAATAAGCACAATTGGATGAGCTTCTAGATTACTACTACCCTTATATTCTATTACTGACATTAAGGATTCATTATTTGAACCAGCACCTACCGCTAAATAAGCGTTCATACCTAATTGTTTCATTTGTTGCTCACCAATTATATGAGTAATCATATTTTTATTGAAAATATCAGCTAATTGACGAGATTGTGATGCTAGATACATAGCGTTACATAGATTAGGTGGCATATTACTAAGATCTTTTGCCGCTTTTACACCTGCTGATATAGCTAGACCATGTTGAATTGCACGTTCACCAATTATTAATTCACGGCGTGTTGGTACATTAAATACCAGTTTACGTAATGAACGACGTGGTTCAATTTTATTGCTTTTTAATTGATCAAAACTATATAAAACTTCTTGTGTAGTTTCGACTGCTTGACGAACTTTCCAGTAAGTGTTACGGCCTTTAACATGCATTTCAGTTAAAAAACATACAGCTTCCATTGAACCCGTGTCATTTATAGTGTTGATAGCTTTTTGTATAACTTGTTTATACTGACGTTCATCCAATTCACGTTCCTTTCCACAACCAATTAATAAAATTCTTTCAGATAAAATATTAGGAACATGATGTAGTAGTAATGTTTGGCCAACTTTTCCTTCTAATTCACCACGTCGTAAAAGAGCACTAATATATCCATCACTGATTTTATCTAGTTGCTCTGCAATTAGTGATGTACGACGAGGTTCAAAAATGCCTACTACAATGCATGCACTGCGCTGTTTTTCTGGACTACCACTTTTTACACTAAACTCCATGTAATCTCCTGAATCTTTAAAAACGACAAATTTATCTGTTATTAAAATAAATACAGCATCGTAAATGAAAATCATTACTGTAGTAAAATATTATAATAAGTAAATATTGTTTGAAATAATTAAGATGTATTTACAATACATTATTTTTAATATTTTAACATTGTTATATTAAAAATAATATTTACAATAATTCTAAATTATATAAAATTTTTTATAAAAAGTTTATATAGGTTAATTAAAAGTGATAATTATTAAATATTTATTTGGAGAATTATTCAAAAGTCAATTAGCTATTTTATTTATTTTATTACTAATTTTTTTATGTCAAAAATTAATACGTATTTTAGGTGGTATAATAGATGGTAATATTCCAATAAATTTAATTTTTGCATTGTTAGAACTAGGTTTGCCTGAAATAATTAAATTAATTTTACCTTTAAGTCTTTTTTTAGCTATTTTATTGACATTTGGAAAATTTTATAACTCCAATGAAATTATAGCTATGAACTCTTGCGGGTTTAGTAATATTGTATTAGTTAAATCTACCATGATTTTAGTTATATTGACTTCAATGATAGCAATAGTTAATGTTATTTGGTTGGCGCCATGGTCTGCATGTTATCAAGAAAAAATAATAAAAAATGCTATAATTAATCCTATTAGTTTATCAGTAATTAATGGAAATTTTCAAACATTTAGTGACGGTAATACGGTGTTATTTATTGAAAAGGTAAAAGGTAATAAATTTGGTAAAATATTTTTAGCACAGTTAGAGTTCAAAAAAAATGTGCATCCTTCAGTAATTTTAGCAGATAATGGATATATACAACAAAATCTAAACGGTTCACAAATAATTATATTAGATAAAGGAACTCGTTTTGAAGGAATAGCAACATTAGGTAATTTTAATATAACACATTTTATTAATTATCAAGCAAGAATTAATTATAAAAAAATCAATCTTAATTTTGATAATCCTGAACAACTAAGTTTAGGTGTATTATTTAAAAATAAAAAAATGCAATTTAAAGCAGAATTATATTGGCGTTTAACGTTAGTCTTATCGGTATTAATAATGGGTATTATGGTTATACCTCTTAGCCTAAATGATTTTTTTTATGATCGTACATTTTCCATGTTGCCCTCTATGTTTTTATACTTAATATTTTTTTTATTAGAAACTTCATTTAAATCTAATGCAGAAAAAGGAGACGCAAACTCATTGAATTGGATGTTAGCAATTAATTTGTTTTATTTTATATTAGCAATAATTTTAAATTTATGGCAAATAGGTATCATACGTCGTTTACGTGCATATTTTTCTTTTAAAAAAGTTTTTTAATGTTGAATATCCTTGATCGTTATATAGGCAAAACCGTCATTAACAATATTATTATAACGTTGTTAATATTGGTCACATTATCTAGTATTATTAAATTCGTTGAGCAATTGCATAAAACTTTAAATAGTTCTTATACTATTTTAGATGCTGGCTATTATACATTACTTAGTATACCAAAAGATATTGAAATTTTTTTTCCTATGGCAACATTGTTAGGTGTTTTATTAGGATTAGGAATTTTAACTCATAATAACGAAATTATGGTAATGCACGCTTCAGGTTATACTCGTATAAATATTATACAGTCAGTAATAAAAACTGCTGTTCCTTTGATCTTAATAAGCATTATTATCAATGAATTTATTGCTCCTAAAGGAGAACAAAGTGCCCGTAATTATCGTGATAAAAAATTATATAAGAGTACGTTTGTTGCAAATCATAAAAAATTATGGTTTAAAGACCTTAATTCCATTGTTTATATCAAAAATATTAAAAATATAAATGAAATTAGCGAAATCAATATTTATTTATTTAGTAATCATCGTCGTTTATTAAGTATATGCTATGCAAAAACAGGAATTTGGAATAAAAATAAAAAGATATGGGAACTATTAGAAGTAAAGGAATATAATTTTAAAAATCTTAGACAAATTAATATATCACATAAAATAAAAATTAAATGGCAAACCAACTTAACGCCAGAAAAAGTAAATACTTTATCTATAGCTGTGAATCCAGATTCTTTATCCATTAGAAATCTTTATATTTATAACAAGTATTTAAAACAAAGTGGTCAAGAATCAAAACGTTATCTTTTAAAGATGTGGTATAAAATTTTTCAACCATTATTTATACTAGTAATGATGTTACTGGCTCTATCATTTGCTTTTGGTCCTTTATATAATCTTTCAGTAAGCGCACGTATAATCAGTGGTATGAGTTTTGGTTTTTTGTCTTATGTTATAGACAGAATATTAGGAGAATTAAGTTTGATTTATGGAATTCCACCAGTATTAAGTGCAATAATGCCTAGTTTAATATTTTTATTAATTAGCCTATTATGTTTAATAAAAAAATAAAAATTTTATATATAGATGTACATTATTCTGTAATAATGTATATTACTGGTATAAATTGTTTAATTCTAATGCCGAAGTGGCGAAATCGGTAGACGCAGTTGATTCAAAATTAACCGTAGAAATACGTACCGGTTCGAATCCGGTCTTCGGCATTATTCAACATAAACATTTAAATTACTATTTTTCATTATTTAAAATATAATGATTTAATTTGATATAATTACAGTTGATTTTTTTCAATTTTTCTTTTATTTAAAATTTTTTGATTAATGCATAAATTTTATTACATAATAAAATTTACGATTAAGTTATAATTTATATCTATTAAATATAGTTATATAGTTCTTATATTCATATAAACATATTTTCTATATGTTTTTAAAGTTTTATTTTGCGAAGAGAGGGACTTGAACCCTCACGTCATTAAAGACACTAACATCTGAAGTTAGTGCGTCTACCAATTTCGCCATCTTCGCATACTAGGAAATAAATAATATTTAAATTTATATATAATTTTAAATTATTAGATAATATAATCTTTTAATTACATTAATATATACTATATAAATATGATATTACTAATTAAATGTATATTCAATTAAATTGTTTAATGTAATAAATTTATAGTTATTAATAATATAAATAGAAACCAGTTCATGACGTGTAATAAAGTTATTTTTAATGATTTATGATTAATTAATATGTTATACATTTTTAGTTTAAATTAAAATTAATGTATTATCTAATCCAATGACATTTTAATAAATATTTATTAGCATGAAATTCCATTATACATTATATAATATATAAAATATAAATTACCGTAACTAATTTTTAAAATATATATATTTTAAAAATTAAAAAGAAATCTATTGTATTCTAATTTTTAGACTCTGTTTGATAGAACATATTTCTATGTAAAATAATAGTTTAGATTGAATCTAAATTTGTAAAGTACGTATTTTCTAATGATATAAAATTATCATGTCTATTTTAATAACTACATTACTAAAAACCAAGAAAAGCATATTTTTAATATCAAATATTTATTATATGATAATTATATTTTAATAACCTAACATCATGTAATATTGATTTATTATAGATTAATTCTACATCTATGATGTAGATAAAATTATTGATTAGTTATGTTTCTATTATTTTATTTTTTGATATTATATCTTATGTAGAATTTTATACCAATATGTAGATTATACATTATGAAATAAAATTATTCATATTTTTTAATGTATATATTAGTATCTTAATCATTTAATTAAGTTTGAAAACTAATATATCCTTATTCAGGTATATGTAAATATTGAAATATTCAATATATGCAATAATAGATTTTATCTAAATTAATATATTGTACATACTGAAAAAATCATCTTTATATATAATATAAAGTTATAAAATAACCATATTTTAATTAATTTTAAAATATTTAATTGAGTAATAATTAGATGGTTAGAATATAATAACTTATATTAGTTTAATTGAGATAATTTTTTAGTTTTAAAAAATTTTGATATAAATCATGATTCCATAAATTAAAAATAAATATTATTTTTAATTATATTCATAATAATATCTTACTTATAGTAAGGATATATTTTTAATAAAAGATAAGAAAAGAATATAATTATTTTTATAAAACTATATAATTTAAGATAAAATTAATTAATTACATTTAATTAATTAATTTTATCTACAGATATTAACTAGATTGTAATTACTTAATAATTTCACTAACAATGTAATAAATCTTAAAAAATATTACTAAATATTAAAAAAATAATCAAATTAACTAAAATAAATGTAATTTATCTTTATTTAGCAAGAATAGATAAGTTATTATGATTCTTTAATATTAAAAATGCAATTATTTTTTTACAAAATAGTATTGTCTAGTTCTTAACTATTTGTGGTTCTTGACAAGAACCACAAATAGTTAAGAACTAGAAATTATTTAGATTAAGCTTTTATATACTAATAACATAATTATATGTAAAATAACTCATACAATAAAATATATAATGCATGTAGAAAATTAATTTTATATTTAAAATATTTAATATAAAATAAAACTTTAAATTATATAGTAGTTAATAAAAATTAAATTATGACAACTTAGTTTATATATTAAAATTTTGATGATTATTAATAGTTAAAATTAATTAAATTCGAGTAATTTTAACATATTATTTTTATGAAAATATTTTTGATTAAGCATAGAACAATAATATTATTATTGTTCTAATATTAGAGGTTCTACCTTTTAGGTAGATTTTGTATTAAAGTAATTTAAATGTAAATACTTTTAAAGGAAAAACCTAATTGATTGTTATTGCTATAGATTATTCATTATTAAACCATATTAATTATATTTAAAAAATTAATTAAATAATTTATTTAATTAAAACTAAAACATAATCTCACTAAATTATCTATATATAATAATTGATATTCATTGCAATTATACTACACATTAGTACTTATATTATTTGACATTATAGATATAATATATATTCATAAATATACATTGGTCTAATTATACATATACTATATAATATGTTTTTGTAAAAAACTACAATAAAACATTGTATGAATCCCTCTCATTCTCTTTTCTATCATGGAAATTAATCATCTTTTTTAAAGATAATGAGTTATGTTTTATTAGATCTTATACATGTACTTTTACTAATGTAGTAGTATCACCTTTATTGTAAGTACTAATAGTATTAGTTAAACATAAAGTTAATGTAAATTTCTGCTTATTATAGGAAAGTTAATTGAAGAAAATATAAGTCAGCATAATAAAAAAATAAATTAGTATCGTTTTTAATATACTAACATTAAATATAGTCTAATATCTTTAAAATAGAATTATATTACTCTTAATTTATAGTTAATAAGGATCTACCTTATGGAATATCATTAATATATAAAGTAATAAAAAATATAAATTAATTAATAAAATTTTTAATATATATCAAATATATAAAAACGAAAGATACTTAATTAGATTTAGTATTATTGAAATCCATATTTTATAAATTTAGGTATTTTATAAAAAATCTATGAAAATAAATATTGCAATTATAACTATCATAATAACATATTTGTTTAGTATAAGTTTATATGCTGAAGAAATTGGTTCAGTTAATACTGCTTTCAAAATATTTGGTCCTAACCATAAAATTGTTGTTGAAGTATTTGAAGATCCTGATTTTAAAAATATAACTTGTTATATTAGTCGTGCTAAAACCGGTGGATTTACAGGTGGTCTAGGATTAGCAGAAGATACATCAGATGCTGCGCTTGCTTGTCAACAAATTGGTCCTGTAGAAATTAATGCAAAAAATATTCAAAATATTACACATACAAAAATTGTATTTCGTAAAAGAACATCATTAGTTTTTAAAAAACTTCAAGTGGTACGTTTTTTTGATCATAAACATAATACTTTTATTTATTTAAGCTATTCAGATAAAATAGTTAATGGATCTCCAAAAAATGCTTTAAGTGCAGTCGCAATTAGACATTATTAATATAATTATTTGTGATATTTTAAGTATATTAATTATATATATATATTTAATAGTACTAATATACTTTAAAAGTATTCATTCAATATAAATTGATTCAATATACTATGTTTAACAAACAGATGAAATTTTATTAAAAGATAAGATATTAAAATTTAAAATATATCATCACTTACTTAATTAATTAATTAAGTAATGTAAATTAAATACAACATAATAAATAGTCATCAATATACTAAAATAGTAAAAAAATGATGTTTTTTAATTAAGTAAAAGTAAAATATATAGTAAATTAAAAATTTTGTATTCATTAAATGAATATTAATACAGATATTAATAGAAAGATTAGCATTTGCAATGGTATTAACTGATGTGTATTAAAGTAAAACCATACTTATAAAAGTATGGTTTTTTATAATAATTCAGGGGGAATATTAACCATGCGAGTGCTAAAATTTAGCAGAACATTCATAAATAATGAAGATTATTTTCTGCGTATAGCAGATGTTGTAAAACATACTAGACAACAAGAGCAAATTGCTATTGTACTATCTGCATCAAAGAAAATTACCAGCAGTTTGATAAAACTAATAAAAAAAACAATTAACGGTAAAGACATATTATTGGATATTATTAATATCGAATATGATTTTATCAAAATATTGCAAAATATATCTAAGATCCAATCTGGACTCAACTATAAGAAACAAAAAAATATTATAAAAAATGAATTTAATAAACTAAAAAAATTATTTGATACTATTAAATTATCAGGTCAGTGCACAAATGTAGTTAATGCTACCATTATATGCAGTAGTGAAAAATTATCAATTATTATTATGGCAGCACTTTTACAAGCACGTGGCCATAAAATTACTATTATTAATCCTATGCAAAAACTGCTTGCTTTCGGTCATTCTCTTGAATCTAGTGTAGATATTGCTGAATCTAGACGTCGTATTATTAAAAATCAGATTCCAAAAAATCATATAATTTTAATGGCAGCTTTTATAGCTGGTAATGAAAAAGGAGAATTAATGCTTTTAGGACGTAATGGTTCTGATTATTCGGCAGCAATATTAGCAGTTTGCTTACAGGCTAATTGTTGTGAAATTTGGAATTATACTGGAGGTATTTGCAGTTCTTCTGAACCTAATTTAGTACCACATACACGTCTATTAAGATCAATATCTTATCAAGAAGCAATGGAATTTTCCTATTTTGGTTCTAAATTTCTTCATCCTCGTACTATAGCATTAATTGCTCAATTTAAAATTCCTTGCTTAATTAAAAATATTATTAATCCAAGAATTTCAGGTACCTTAATTAGTAGTCAGAAAGATAGAATTAAACCTTTGGTAAAAGGTATTACTACTTTAAAAAATATGGTTATGTTTGATGTGTCTGGTGATGCTTTGAAAAGAGAAGGTATTATCACTGTAACTTCACGTATATTGAAAATAATGTCCTTTACCGGTATTTCAGTAATCCTTATGACTCAATCCTATGCTGAAAATAGGATTAGTTTGTGTGTTTCGCAAGAACAACAGATACGAGCTTATACTTTATTAAACAATAAGTTAAGTTATGAAATAAAAAATAATCTTTTAAATCAAATACAAATAATTAAAAATTTAGCAATTATTTCCATAATCGGCGATGGGATACTGAATATATCCATTATCTATGCTAAAATTGTTTTAGCTTTAGCAAGAGCTAACATCAATATTATCGCTTTTTCTAAAGAAGCATATAAATCCTCTCTCTCCATAGTGATTAATAATAACGATGTAATAACAGGAATACGTGTGTTACATAAAATATTATTTATAAATATTAATAAAATTATTGAAGTATTCGTAATTGGTATTGGAGGTGTAGGTAGTGCACTTTTATCTCAATTATATCATCAACAAATTTGGTTGAAAAAGAAATATATAGATTTAAGAGTATGTGGCATTGCTAATTCACGAGCATTAATAACTAATGTATATGGTATTGATCTAAGCAATTGGCAATCTCAATTAAGCATAAAACAAGAGAAATTTACAATAAATAATTGGATGTATTTAGTTAAAAAATATAATTTAATAAATCCCGTAATAGTAGATTGTACCTCTAGTCAAGAAATAGCTAATCAATATGTAAACTTTCTTAAGAAAGGGTTTCATATTGTTACTTCAAATAAAAAATCGAATACATCATCATGGAAGTACTATAATCAAATACGTATAACCGCAGCGAAATGGGGTCGTAAATTCTTATATGATACTAATATTGGTGCTGGTTTGCCAATAATAGAAAACTTACAAAACTTATTCAATGCTGGGGATAAATTAATAAAATTTTCGGGAATTCTTTCAGGTTCATTATCATTTATATTCGGTAAATTAGATGAAGGTATTTCTTTTTCAAAAGCTACAATAATGGCACGTAAATTAGGTTTTACTGAACCTAATCCCCGCGATGATCTTTCTGGAATTGATGTCGCGCGTAAACTTTTGATTTTAGCACGTGAAAGTGGTTATAAGCTAGAACTCAGTGACGTAATAATTGAACCAATATTACCTACAAATATTATGGAAATAACTAATATTGAACATTTTATACAAAATTTATCTAAAATAGATAATGTTTTTGCGAAACGTGCTACCAACGCACATAATCAAGATAAAGTATTACGTTTGGTTGGTATTATTGAAAATAATGGTACTTGTAAAGTACAAATTCATGAAGTAGACAGTAATGATCCTTTATATAAAATAAAAAATGGTGAAAATGCTTTAGCATTTTATAGTAAATATTATCAGCCGATTCCTTTAGTAATTAGAGGTTATGGAGCAGGAAATAATGTAACAGCAGCTGGTATATTTGCAGATCTTCTTCGTACTTTATCATGCAATTTATGAGTTTAATCATGATAAAATTTATGCACTAGCATCGACAGGTAACGTTAGAGATGTTTTCGATTTATTAGGTTCAGCTATATTACTAATCGATAAAATATTATCAGGTGATTGCGCCTCAGTAGAGGCTACTAATAATTTTAGTCTAAAAACCAAGGATATTTTATAAATAAGTTTCTTAAAATTTACAGAATAATATTATATATCAGTGCTAGCAATCTTTTTGCCAATTAATTGGCAAAAAGTATTAATAATAATTCTGTTTAAAAAAATATACCAATTGGTTCTGGTGTAGACTTTAGTGCTTGCTCGATGATAGCTAGTTTAATGGCTATCAATGAATTTTGTGATAATCCATTAAATTATCATGATTAATTTTTGTTAATGTGTGAAATGAAAGGTCTTATTTCTGGCAGTATACATTATGATAATGTTGCTCTATGTGTTGTAGGTGGTATGCAGTTAACAATTCAAAAGCAGAATGTTATTCTGCGTTATTTAACAATTGATTTTAAGTTATAGATGATTATCTGGGCATTAAACAACTATCTACTGTAAATATTCGGCTCGAGCTGTTTTACCCGCACAATACTGCAAAGATAACACAATTAAATATGGAAGTCTATTAGCAAGTTTATTCATTCTTGTCATATCCGTCAGTTCATATTAGCATTAAAGCTAATGCAAGCTATTGTTAATGAACCATATCTTGCTAAACTATTATCTGGATTTACTGAATCTCATAAAGCTATCGAAAAAATTAGTGCAATGATATGCATGATTGCTGGTTTAACTCCAATAATTTTTACTATTTGCAATACAATTAACACAGTATAATTAATGGCTGAATGGTTAAGACATTTTTACATAAAGAATGAAAATTTTTTTGTTTATATATGCTGTATCGATACATTTGGTGTACGTCAAATAGTATAATAAATATATGAAATTTTACAATGTTAATAAGCATAACGAACAGTTCTTTTTTTAATAAGAAGGACAAGGATTACATAATAATCAAGGTTTTTTCATGTAAATTACCAAAATTTCAATTATATTATATAAATATGATGTTAGATATGAATTTTATTCAACATATTAGCAAGATCCTATCGTTCTATATTGATAATGAAATTGATTTCAAGCAACTTAAAGGATATGTAAAAAACGTTTTTTTCAGTATCAATTGTTGCAGCACTAAAAATATTGCATGTGGTGTTGAAATTTTTCATGGGCGAACATTAGCGTTTAAAGATTTTGGTGGCAGATTTATAGCATAAATAATTCCCAATCTTATTTGCATCAATGAGCAACTCATTATTTTAATTGCAACATCAGGTAATACTAGAGCAGATATTGTTCATGCATTTTATAAAATGAAAAATGTATGAGTAGAATTTTATATCCAAAAGCTAAATTAGCATATTACAAGAAAAATTCCTTTGTACATTGTTTGAAAATATTAAAACGGTTGCTGTTGATAGAAGTTTTGAGATATATATCAAATGATGATAAAACAAATCATTTGCTGACAAAAAATTTAAAATAAATTAATTTAAAATTGTGCTAATTTTATTAATATTAGACTTCTAATATCACGAATATGCTATTATTTTGAATCTATAGCACAATTAATTGAATTAATTGAGGATAAATATCAACAATTAGCAATATCAGTACCAAGTGAAAATTTTGATAATTTAACTGCTGAATTATTAGTAAAATCATTAGGTTTACCGATAAAACGTTTTATTGTTACTACTAGTATTAATAGTACAATACCTCGTTTTTTAAACAATGGAAAATGCCTACCAAAATAACTGAATCTACGTTATTGAACGCTATGTATGTTAGTGAATCAAATAATTTACCTCGTATTGAAGAATTATTTTATAGAAAAAATTGGAGTTTAACTAAATTAGCATATGTTACAGTATCAGATAAAATCATTAAATTAACTATAAAAGAATTACCGCAAATAGGCTGTAGTTCTGAACTATATGCAACAATTGCATATAGTTCATTACATGATCAATTAAAGAAAACTTAATATAGTTTATTTTTAGATACTCTGCATCTTGCTAAATTTAAAAAATAATTTAGAAAAAATTATTGAAAAATATTAATTTTATCTAAAACATTATTTAATAAAATTGAAGTATAGATTTTATCTTATTAGTTACAAACTAATTATGTAGCATTACCTAATTTTTTGTTAAGACTAATTATAACATAAAAACATATTATTTGCTCATTGCAATTTTATTTTGATAGAACCATACATTTATATGTAGTAATACAAATTTTTCGTTATAATATAAAACTGTTAAATATAAACTTTTTAAGTTTAGTTTTAATGAATTATGTAGTTTTTTATTTATCCTATTAATTAATAATATAATTTTTTAGTCAAAATTATATAGTAATTTGTAAATTCATTGATTTTACAGTTAAAAAGTCAGCATTATAATCCACAATAATTTTATTACGTGATATTATCGCTTTATTTATATAGTGCAACTTAAGTCAAAGAGAATAGCAAAATATGATAGATAATAAACTTACTTCACTACGTCAATTTACTACTGTAGTTGCTGATACTGCAGATATTAAAATGATTGGATCATATCATCCACAGCATGCAACTACGAATCCTTCTTTAATTCTTAAAATAGCTCAACTATCTGAATATCATAAATTAATTGATGAAGCTATAATTTGGACACGTCAATATATTGGTAATAAAAAAATAAATTTAGAATTACTTTCAGATAAGATCGCTGTTAATATTGGAATACAAATTCTTAAATTAATTCCTGGTCGTATTTCAACGGAAATTGATTCACGTCTTTCTTATAATACACAAGCAAGTATTTTTAAAGCTCGTAATCTTATGAAACTCTACAATGATGCTGGTATTGATAATAATCGTGTCTTAATTAAATTGGCTGCAACTTGGCAAGGTATTCGTGCTGCTGAACAATTAGAAAAAGAAGGTATTAATTGTAATTTAACATTGTTATTTTCGTTTGCACAGGCACGAGCATGTGCTGAAGCTGGTGTTTATTTAATTTCTCCATTTGTAGGAAGAATCTACGATTGGTATAAAGCTAATAATGATGACAAAAAATATAATGTAGATGAAGATCCAGGTGTATTATCACTGTATAAAATATATAATTATTATAAGCAATATGGGTATAATACTATCGTTATGGGAGCAAGCTTTCGTAATATTGATCAAATTATTGCATTAGCTGGCTGTGATTGTTTAACTATTTCTCTACCTTTGTTAAAACAATTATCAGAAAGTAAAGGAATAATCAAACGCAAACTACATTATAATGGTGAAATAAAAAAACGACAAGAAAAAATGACTGAGTCTGACTTTTTGTGGGAACATAATCAAAATCCTATGGCTGTTACTAAATTATCTGAAGGAATTTGTAATTTTGCTCGTGATCAAGAAATGTTGGAAACCATACTTGCTAAAGCAATATAATTCAATTAATTTATATAATTATCTTATACAGATTATTTATCAATAGTTTACTTATTAAGTATTATTTCTAATGTTTGGATTGAAATAATATTACATAAAATTATTTGTTAAACGTAACATACTTACGTTGTTTATGTTTGTTGTAAAATATGTTATTAACTTATTACTTAAATATTTATATGCAAAATATTTAAGATATGTGTGTTATTGATATGTGATTTTAATCACATGAAAGTATATTTTCATGCTTAATTCAAATATGTTAGCAATTCTATTCAGGAATAGAATTATTAATATATATATTTATCAAAAATAATATGGTATACACAGAAAATAAATATCAGAATAAATAATTTTTTTATTTTAGCCCTTGATGCCTTTCAAAGCGGCCCCATTTAGTTGTCATCGAGCGTTGTTTTAAGAGCGGTTATTTTAGCCGGCACCTTTATTTCTACAACCCAATTCAATAAAGAATTTAAGTGGGGGACGTTTAGATGGGTAAAATTATTGGTATTGACTTGGGTACAACTAACTCATGTGTAGCCATTATGGACGGGGCTAAAGTGCGCGTGCTTGAAAACGCTGAAGGCGATCGTACCACACCGTCAATTATTGCTTATACGCAGGATGGAGAAACTCTGGTCGGTCAACCTGCTAAACGTCAAGCAGTGACCAACCCACAGAACACTTTATTTGCGATAAAACGACTAATTGGTCGTCGTTTTCAAGATGAAGAAGTTCAGCGTGACATTAAAATTATGCCTTATAAAATCATTGAGGCTGATAATGGTGATGCATGGTTAAATGTAAAAGGTCAAAAAATGGCTCCACCGCAAATTTCTGCAGAAGTGCTAAAAAAAATGAAAAAAACTGCAGAAGACTATCTCGGTGAAGCAATAAATGATGCAGTAATTACAGTTCCAGCGTATTTCAATGATGCTCAGCGTCAAGCAACTAAAGATGCTGGACGTATTGCTGGTTTAGATGTAAAACGTATTATTAATGAACCAACTGCAGCAGCATTAGCTTATGGGCTAGATAAAGACCATGGAAATCGCACAATTGCAGTATATGATTTAGGTGGTGGGACTTTTGATATTTCTATTATTGAAATTGATGATGTTGATGGAGAAAAAACTTTTGAAGTATTAGCAACTAATGGGGATACACATTTAGGTGGTGAAGATTTTGATAGTCGTTTAATTAACTATTTAGTTACAGAATTCAAAAAAGATCAAGGTATTGATTTACATAATGATCCATTAGCTATGCAGCGTCTAAAAGAAGCTGCTGAAAAAGCAAAGATTGAATTATCTTCTGCTTTACAAACTGATGTAAATCTTCCATATATCACAGCAGATAGTACAGGTCCAAAACATTTAAATATTAAAGTAACTCGCACTAAATTAGAATCATTAGTTGAAGATCTAGTTATGAGTTCAATTGAACCATTAAAAATTGCTTTACAAGATGCTAGTCTATCAGTTTCTAATATTAATGATGTTATTTTAGTAGGTGGTCAAACACGGATGCCTATGGTACAAGCTAAAGTAGCTGAGTTCTTTGGAAAAGAACCACGTAAAGACGTAAATCCAGATGAAGCTGTTGCTATAGGTGCTGCCGTACAAGGTGGAGTTTTATCAGGTGAAGTAAAAGATGTTTTATTATTAGATGTTACTCCTTTGTCTCTAGGTATTGAGACTATGGGTGGCGTCATGACTTCGTTAATAACTAAAAATACCACAATTCCTACTAAGCATAGTCAAATATTTTCAACAGCTGAAGATAATCAATCTGCTGTAACTATTCATGTAATTCAAGGTGAACGTAAGAGGGCAGGTGATAATAAATCTTTAGGTCAATTTAATCTTGATGGTATTCAACCAGCACCTCGTGGTATACCTCAAATTGAAGTTACTTTTGATATTGATGCCGATGGCATTTTACATGTTTCTGCTAAAGATAAAAATAGTGGTAAAGAGCAAAAAATTACTATTAAAGCATCTTCTGGTTTAAATGAAGAAGAAATTGCAAAAATGGTTCGTGATGCTGAAGCTAATGCAGAAGCTGATCGTAAATTTGCGGAGTTGGTCGCAACGCGTAATCAAGGTGATCAGATTGTTCATAGTACACGTAAACAACTAGATGAAGCTGGTGATAAGATTTCATCTGAAGATAGAGCATCTATTGAATCTGCATTAACAGATCTTAATACTGTATTAAAAAGTGAAAATAAAACAGATATTGAAGCTAAAATACAAGTATTAATAGGAGTTTCGAGTAAACTGATGGAGTTGACAAAACAACAGAATAGTCAATCTCATTCAACTTCAAATAACTCTTCTACTTCTTCAGGAAAAAAAGATGACGATGTCGTAGACGCGGATTTTGAAGAAGTAAAAAAATAATTGCTCTGATCGGACACTATGGCTGGCCTGACAGCCTTTGAAACCAGCACGGGCGTTGGAGTTTTCTCCACGCCCGTCAATTGTATGTTAAGGGCAGAAAATATGGCAAAAAGTGATTTTTATGAGATTTTAGGCATCTCAAAATCTGCAGATGAACGTGAAATTAAAAAGGCCTATAAGCGCTTAGCGATGAAATATCATCCAGATCGGAATCCTGGCGATAAAAATGCTGAAGCTAAATTTAAAGAAATCAAAGAAGCTTATGAAATTTTAACTGATGCACAAAAACGAGCAGCTTATGATCAGTATGGTCATAGAGCCTTTGAACAAGGAAGTAGTGGATTTAGTAATGGTAATTTTACTAATACTAATACCGATTTCAGTGATATTTTTGGTGATGTATTTGGTGATATTTTTGGTAGTGGACGTCGTCAACGTGCCTCTAGGGGAACTGATTTACGTTATGATATAGAATTATCTTTGGAAGAGGCAGTATGTGGTGTAACAAAGGAAATTCGAATACCTTCTTTAGAAGAATGTAAGGTTTGTCACGGCAGTGGAGCAAAAATTGGCACTCAACCACAAACTTGTAAAACTTGTCAAGGTAATGGTCAAATACAAATGCGCCAGGGATTTTTTACCGTACAGCAAACTTGTCCAACTTGTCATGGACGAGGCTCAGTAATTAAAGATTCATGTGCTAGCTGTCATGGACGTGGTCGTATCGAAAGTACTAAGACTTTATCAATAAAAATTCCGGCTGGAATTGATAGTGGAGATCGTGTACGTCTTAGTGGTAAAGGTGAAATTGGTGAACACGGTTCAGCAGCAGGAGATTTATATGTTCAAGTTTCAATAAAAAAACATCCGATTTTTAATCGTGAAGCTAACAATCTATATTGTGAAGTGCCAATTAATTTTTCGATGGCCGCTTTAGGTGGAGAAATTGAAGTTCCTACATTAGGTGGAAGAGTAAAATTAAGGATACCTAGCGAAACTCAAACTGGAAAATTATTTCGTATGCGTGGAAAAGGTGTAAAATCAATTCGTGGAAGTGGAATTGGTGATTTATTGTGTCGTGTTGTAGTAGAAACTCCTGTTAATTTAAATGAAAAACAAAAAACTATACTACGTGAGTTAGCTGAAAGCTTTAATGGACCAACTGGTGAAAAGAATAGTCCACGTTCTAAAAATTTCTTTGAAGGTGTAAAAAAATTTTTTGATGATTTAACACGTTAAATTATTTTTCTTTTAGTGTTGTAGAAAATACAAAAAGTGGAAAAATAATATAAATTTGCCACTTTTTGTTATTTATATTTTATATATCAACTTTAAAAAAGTTAGTTTAAAATATCTAAATATTACTTTTTAAACAAAATAATATTAATATGATTAATATTATTTTGTTTAAAGATTTCTTTAAGTCAAGTTATTAATTTGTGCTATTAAATTAGTTTTATGACGTGCAGCCTTATTTTTATGAATTAATCCTTTGGTAGCTTGACGGTCTACAATTGCTTGCATCGTATTAAATGCTTCTTGAGCTTTAAGCTTATCTCCTATCATAATAGCTGCATAAACCTTTTTAATAAAGGTTCTCATCATAGAACGATTACTTGCATTATGCTTGCGACGTTTCTCTGATATTAAGACTCGTTTTTTAGATGATTTTATATTAGCCAAATTTAATCTCCTAAACCTATCTCATTATATAAATATTTTATAGTATATTATTGTGCATTTTGTATTTTTTATTGTCAATAAACTTGTAGTAATTAACTATTATTTTGGTTACAACTCTTATCATGTTAAAGTTGATAACTTTTTAAATATATATTTAAAATATAAACATTATGTAAATCTAATAAATATTATTAAACTATCTTATATTAGATATACTCAAAATATATAAATAAGTAAACTTGAATACTATTCAAAGATATAATTTAATTATTTTTACCGGTTTTGAGTTAACAATGAATTTTATCCGCGGTATTTATAATTTTAAAAAGCAGCATCGCGGCTGCGTTTTAACTATAGGTAATTTTGACGGCGTACATTGTGGTCATCAATCCTTAGTAAAGTTACTAGTTGATAAAGGACACCAAGATAACTTACCAGTAGTAGTAATGCTATTTGAACCACATCCACTTGAAATCTTTTTAGGGAATAAAGCTCCAGCGCGTTTAACATGCTTACGTGAAAAATTACACTATTTAGAACAAATGAACGTAGATGCGGTGCTCTGTATTCGTTTTAATCGCCAATTTGCTAGATATTCAGCTCAAAAATTTATTGTTGAATTATTAGTAAATAAGCTAGATGTACGTTTTTTAGCTGTTGGTAAAGATTTTAGATTTGGCATTGATCGTCAAGGAGATTTTTTATTATTACAAGATGCTGGTGTTAGATATGGATTTGAAATTATGTGTACACGTACCATATATGATGATCATGGAAAACGTATCAGTAGTACTTCGGTACGTGAAGCATTATCAACAAATAATTTTGCGCTTGCACAAAAACTCTTAGGTCATCCATTTAGTATTTCGGGACGTGTAGTACACGGTAATGCTTTAGGAAGAACTATTGGTTTTCCCACTGCTAATATCCTTTTACGACGTATTGTAATGCCTGTCAGAGGCGTATTTATAGTTGAAGTAAAAGGATTAGGTGAACAATTAGTTTATGGTGTAGCAAATATTGGTTTACGTCCCACAGTAAAAGGTATAAATCAGCAGCTTGAAGTTCACTTGTTTAATACACATATGGATTTTTACGGATGTTATATTGAAGTAATACTCAAAAAGAAAATACGCGAAGAACAAAAATTCGATTCGTTAGGCGCATTAAAAATGCAAATAGTTAAAGATGTAGCTATAGCACACAAGTTTTTCTTAAAAACTTATCTAAAACGTAATTAATATATACATGGAATAAATAATGTAATGAGTGATTATAAAACAACTTTAAACTTACCACAAACACAGTTTCCAATGAAAGCAAATTTAGCAAAGCGTGAGCCATATACTTTACAACGTTGGTATAACGATGATTTATACAAACTTATTCGTTTATCAAAACAAGGAAAAAAAAAATTTTTTTTACATGATGGCCCTCCTTATGCAAATGGCGATATCCATATTGGACATGCAGTTAATAAGATACTTAAAGATATTATTGTAAAATCAAAAAATATGGCTGGTTTCGATTCACATTATATACCAGGTTGGGATTGTCATGGTTTACCAATAGAGCACAAAGTTGAACAAATGATTGGTAGGCCGGGGGAAAAAATTAGTATGCAAGCTTTTCGTAAAGCTTGTCGTCATTATGCAGCTGAACAAGTGGAAAAACAGAAAAAAGAATTTATACGTTTAGGGGTATTAGGTGATTGGTCTAATTGTTACTTAACTATGAATTTTCAGACTGAAGCAAATATTATTCGTGCTTTAGGCAAAATAATAGCTAATGATCATTTATACAAAGGTATTAAACCAGTATACTGGTGCCTTGAATGCCAATCAGCACTAGCTGAAGCGGAAGTGGAATATTATAATAAAGTTTCTCCATCCATTTATATAATGTTTAATGCATTAGATGTTAATGAAATTTATGCAAAATTTAAAGTAATGATTTCAAAAAATTTAATTTCATTAGTTGCATGGACAACAACACCTTGGACTATTTTAGCAAATCGTGCAATTTCATTACATCCTAATTTTACATACCAATTAGTACAAATAAATAACCGTAACTTAATTATCGCCAAAAATTTAGTAGAAAATATCATGGCAAGAGTTGGAATTACTGACTGGATAATTTTAGGAGAATGTAAAGGTTCAGAATTAGAGTTTCAACTATTTCAACATCCTTTTTTTGAAGAGATTAATTCTACAGCAGTTTTAAGTAAGCATATTACATTGGAACTTGGCACTGGTATAGTACATATTGCACCAAGTTACGGTACTGATGATTATTTAATTGGGTTAAAGTATGGATTAGAAATTATGAATTTAGTAGGGCCTGATGGAACTTATTTACCAGGTACTCATCCTAGTGTAGATTACATGAATATTTTTAAGGCAGATAATGTAATAATTAAATTTTTAAAAGAAAAAAATGTACTTTTACATTCTGAGAAAATAGAACATAGCTATCCTCATTGTTGGCGCCATAAGACTCCTATCATTTTTCGTGCTACTCCACAATGGTTTATTAGCATGGAAAAAAAAAGATTACGTGAACAATCTATTGAAGCAATAAAAAACGTAGATTGGATTCCACATTGGGGTCAAACACGTATCACTAAGATGATTCTAAATCGTCCTGATTGGTGTATTTCTCGTCAACGAACTTGGGGTGTACCCATCACATTATTTATACATAAAGAAACAGAACAGTTGCATCCTAATACAATAGCACTGATAGAAGAAATAGCTCAGCGTGTTGAGCATTTTGGCGTTGAAGCATGGTGGAATATTGAACCATATGATTTAATAGGTGATGATGCAAAGAATTATATTAAAGTTTTAGATACATTAGATGTTTGGTTCGATTCAGGTTCTACTAGTCAGACTGTAGTAAATACATATCCAGAATTTAAAGAATATATTTCCGATTTATACTTAGAAGGTTCAGATCAACATAGAGGATGGTTTTTATCATCTTTAATGATTAGCACTGCTATTAAAGGTAAAGCACCGTATCGTCAAGTACTAACCCATGGATTTACAGTAGATAATCAGGGTAGGAAAATGTCTAAATCGCTTGGTAATGTTATATCTCCGCAAGAGATAATAGATAATTATGGTGCAGATATTCTACGTTTATGGGTAGCTTCTACTGATTATTCAAGTGAAATAGTTATTTCTAATGAAGTGATTCATCGAGTTACTGATATTTATCGTCGTATTCGCAATACTGCACGTTTTCTTTTAGCTAATCTTTCAGGATTTAATCCTAAAATTGATGCTATTAATCAAGATAATATGGTGTTAATTGATCGATGGGCAGTGGGGCGTGCATTGGCGACACAACAATCTATTATACAATCTTATGATGTATATAATATCCACGAGGTAATACAACGTCTAATGCAATTTTGTTCAGTTGAAATGGGTTCATTTTATCTTGATATAGTAAAAGATCGCCAATATACCACTAAATATGACAGCTTAGCACATCGTAGTTGCCAAACAGCAATGTGGCATATTCTTGAAGCGTTAGTTCGTTGGATTCTACCTATTATGTCTTTTACAGCTGATGAAATATGGAGTTATCTGCCCGGTGAACGTTCTAAATATATTTTCACTGAAGAGTGGTATCAGAATTTATTTAGTTTATCTGATAATGAATTATTAAATGATTATTTTTGGGATGATTTATTAAAGTTGCGTAGCGAAGTTAATAAAATAATTGAACAAGCACGTAATAATAATTATATACGTAGTTCGCTTGAAGCAAGCGTGACACTTTATGTAAAACAAGAATTATTAACTAAATTACAATCAATAGATAATGAATTATGTTTTATATTATTAACTTCAAATGTACATATTACTGATTATTCATTAGCAACCAATAAAGCACAAAAAAGTAAGATATTACAAGGTTTAAAAATTGAATTACATAAAGCAAAAGGTGATAAATGTCCACGCTGTTGGCACTATAAATTAGATATTGCTGATAATCCTAAAAATATACCAATATGTAAACGTTGCTATACTAATGTATTTGATAATGGTGAATTTAGGAAATTTGCCTAATGTTTAAAACTTTATGGTTAACTGGTTTACGCTGGCTATGGTTAGTAGTTATCATAAGTATTTGTGATATGTATAGCAAGTATTGGATTATGCATCATATGTTTTTACATGAAACGTATCATTTTATTCCGTTTTTTAATTTACTTTATCTTCATAATTATGGAGCTATATTTAGTTTTTTATCTGACCAAAATGGTTGGCAGCGTTGGTTTTTTATTAGTATAACTTTGATCATCGTAATAGAATTATTAATGATGATGTATTGCAATCATGCTAGTAATAAAATAGCAAATATCGCTTATGCCCTGCTTATTGGAGGTGCAATAGGTAATTTATTAGATCGTATTCGTTATGGATTTGTTATTGACTTTATTGATTTTTATATTTGTAGATGGCATTTTGCTATTTTTAATTTTGCTGATTGTACTATTTGTATAGGTACTATATTATTAATAATAAAAAAATTTAATTTTAGGGATGAAAGTAGTTAATCATGAATATTCATAAGAATTAAAAGATGTTGTATACGCACTATTTTTATATAAAACAACAAATTTTGTTTTAATTAAATGAATAGAGAAAAAAGTATTTATATCTTAAATATTATATAAATTATAAACAGTTAAAATTTTCAGACATTAATTTTTTAAAGAAAATAATGGAAATTATATTAGCTAATCCTCGAGGATTTTGTGCGGGTGTGAATCGAGCTATTAATATCGTAATACGCGCATTAAATATATATGGAAAACCCGTTTATGTCCTTAATGACATAGTACATAATTATTATGTAGTGAACACTTTATGTTCATATGGTGCAATTTTTGTTCAAGAACTTAGAGAAGTTCCTGATAAAGCTATTTTGATCTTTTCAGCTCATGGCGTTTCAGAAATAGTACGTAAAGAAGCTAAATCACGTAATTTAACTATGTTATTTGATGCTACTTGTCCTTTAGTTGCTAAAGTTCATATAGAAGTGACTCAGGCTAGTCGTCAAGATATGGAAGTTATTTTTATTGGACATGCGGGCCATCCAGAGGTAAAAGGAAGCATGGGACAATATAACAATCCTAATGGCGGAATATATTTACTAGAATCTTCAAAGAATATTTTTAGTTTGAAGGTTAAAAATGAAAACAAACTTTGTTTTGTAACACAAACTACATTGTCAGTTGACGATACCTTAAATATAATTAGATTATTGAAACAGCGTTTTCCTACCATTACTGGACCTCGTCACAGTGATATTTGTTATGCTACTACCAATCGACAAAGAGCTGTACAATTATTATCACAACAATGTGATTTAATACTTGTGTTAGGATCGAAACATTCTTCTAATTCTAATCGTTTAATGGAATTAGCTAAGAATATTTGTAAATTTGCTGAGTTAATAGAGTCAGTGGATGATATTCAAATAAAGTGGATAAAAAATATAAAATATATTGGTTTAACTGCAGGAGCTTCAGTACCAGATATTTTAGTACAACAAGTAATTGAATATTTTTGTTCTATAGGAGGTGTAAAAGTAATAAGAGAATTAATGGGTAATAAAGAAAATTTTGTGTTTAAATTACCAAAACAATTATGTATTAAAGTACATAAAATATAATTAGCATTTTTTGAGTGGAGTGGTTAAATTCCTTTATATGTATGAGTTTACATTAGGAATAAATCTAAAATGACTTATATTCGTATAGCTATAGTTGATGCTTTTGGACGAATGGGAAAATATTTAATTCAAGCAGTTCAACAAACAAAAGGAGTATTACTTGGAACAGTGTTAACTCATAGGAAATTATCTAAATTGGATTTAGATGCTGGAGATTTAGTGGGCATTGGCAAAATTGGTGTAATAGTTAATAATAATCTTGAAGAAGTAATTGATAAATTTGATGTATTAATAGATTTTACTCGTCCAGAAGGAACATTAAAGTATTTGGATTTTTGTTGTAAACATAATAAAGCAATGGTAATTGGTACTACTGGTTTAAATGATAAAGCATGTGAAATAATTTATGCTGCATCAAAAGAAATTGCTATTGTATTTTCTAGTAATTTTAGTGTTGGTATCACTTTAATGCTTAATCTAATTAAGCAGACTACTAAAAGTCTAGGTAGTTATACTGATATTGATATTATTGAAGCACATCATCGTCATAAAATTGATGCTCCATCTGGTACAGCATTAACAATAGGAAATGTTATTGCAAATTGTATGAATTGGAAATTAGAAGACCATATAATTCATAATGATGCAAGAACTACTAAAGAACGTAAACCACATTCTATATCTTTTTCTAGTATTCGAGCAGGTGATATTATAGGAGAACATACAGTAATGTTTACTGATATAGGAGAAAGGATAGAAATATCTCATAAGACTTCTAGTCGTTTTATTTTTGCTAATGGTGCAATTAAAGCCGCACAATGGCTTAATAAAAAGAATGTAGGTCTTTATAACATGTTTGATGTGCTAGATTTATAGACTATATAATTAGATATGCATATATTACTATGATTAATAGTAGATAAAAAAAGAATTTTATCCATTCAAAACTCATTTTAATATAATTCAAACTATTAATAATGTACTACTTACTTGAAGTATTAAAGTTATTTATTATGATACTGATAGAGTAAATATCAACGATGCATATTGATTTCCTTAATTGAAATAATCGATGTAAATTAGCATAAAATACAAAATTATGCTTATTCAGTGGAGAATATTTTGAGTAAATCAGCCCTATTGGTTATGGAAGATGGTACCAGATTTCATGGACAAGCTATTGGTGTCACCGGATTTACAGTAGGTGAGGTAGTTTTTAATACATCAATGACTGGATATCAGGAAATAGTCACTGATCCATCATATTCTCACCAAATTGTTACTCTTACTTATCCCCATATTGGTAATGTTGGTATCAATGCTACAGATGCAGAATCTAGTCAAATTCATGTACGTGGTCTTATAGTACGTGATTTATCTCTTGCTACTAGCAACTTTCGTAGCGAAGAAAGTTTCTCGTCTTATTTGCAGCGTAATAATATTATCGGTATTTCTAATGTTGATACACGTAAATTAACTCGTTTATTACGTACAAAAGGAACACAGAATGGATGTATTATTTCTGGTAACGATTCAAATATTTCATTAGCCTTGAAAAATTTACAAGAGTTTTCTGGTTTACAAGGAGTAGATTTAGTAAAAGAAGTAACTACTACAAAATATTATATATGGCAAACAGGTAGTTCTGCATTTAAAGGAGAAGAAAAACAAATTATTAAACTATTATTTAATGTTGTAGTCTACGACTATGGCATTAAACGTAATATACTACGTATGCTTGTGGATCGTGGCTGTCGTTTAATAGTTGTACCAGCACAAACTACTGCTGAGGATGTATTAAAACTTAATCCTGATGGTATTTTTCTTTCTAACGGTCCTGGTGACCCAAAGTCATGTGACTATGCTATTAAAGCCATTAAAATATTGCTAAACACTAATATTCCGATTTTTGGTATTTGTCTTGGACATCAATTATTAGCTCTAGCAAATGGAGCAAAAATTATCAAAATGAAACATGGTCATCATGGTGCTAATCATCCAGTAAAAGATCTTGACAATAATATTGTTATAATTACTGCACAAAACCATAATTTTACCGTTGATAAAAGTAATTTAACTACTAACCATTTACGTATTACACATATCTCTTTATTTGACCAGACAATTCAGGGCATTCACTGCATTAATAAACCTGCTTTTAGCTTTCAAGGACATCCAGAATCCAGTCCAGGTCCTCATGATGCATCTATGCTATTCGATCATTTTATTGCACTGATTAACATTTACCGTTCTCGGGTTAAATAATTAGGAGAATATTATGCCAAAACGTACTGATATAAAGTCCATTCTAATTCTTGGTTCAGGCCCAATTATTATTGGTCAAGCTTGTGAATTTGATTATGCTGGTGTACAAGCTTGTAAAGCTTTACGTGAAGAAGATTACCGTGTTATTTTAATCAATTCTAATCCAGCTTCAATTATGACTGATCCAGAAATAGCTAATGTTACCTATATCGAACCAATTCATTGGGAAATAGTACGTAAAATCATTGAAAAAGAACGACCAGACGCAATACTTCCTACCATAGGTGGTCAAACTGCACTAACTTGCGCACTAGAATTAGAACGTCAAGGTGTATTAGAAGAATTTAACGTAATAATGATAGGTGCGACTTCAAATACTATTAATAAAGCTGAAAATCGTTGCCTTTTTAATATGGCAATGAAGAATATTGGTCTTGATACTCCACGTTCTGGTATTGCTCATAATATGCAAGATGCATTAAAGGTAGTTAAAGAAGTAGGATTTCCATGTATTATTCGTCCTTCTTTTACTATGGGAGGTACAGGTGGAGGTATTGCTTATAATCATGAAGAATTTAAAGAGATTTGTCAACGTGGTTTAGATATGTCTCCTACAGTTGAATTATTAATTGATGAATCATTGATTGGATGGAAAGAATATGAAATGGAAGTTGTCCGTGATAAAAATAATAATTGTATAATCGTTTGTTCTATTGAAAATTTTGATCCTATGGGTATTCATACTGGTGATTCAATCACAGTGGCTCCAGCGCAAACTTTAACTGACAAAGAATACCAAAGAATGCGCAATGCCTCTTTAGCCATTTTACGTGAAATTGGTGTTGAAACCGGGGGTTCTAATGTTCAATTTTCAGTTCATCCAACTACTGGTCGTCTCATTGTTATAGAAATGAATCCACGTGTTTCTCGGTCATCTGCGTTAGTATCAAAGGCTACCGGTTTTCCAATTGCCAGAATAACAGCAAAGTTAGCTGTTGGTTTTACATTAGATGAATTAATGAATGATATTACAGCTGATTATATTCCAGCATCATTTGAGCCATGTATTGATTATGTAGTTACTAAAATTCCTCGCTTTAATTTTGAAAAATTTATTGGAGTTAATGATCGTTTGACTACTCAAATGAAATCAATAGGTGAAGTAATGGCCATCGGTCGTACCTTTCAAGAATCAATACATAAAGCATTACGGAGTTTAGATATCGGTGTTAATGGATTTGATCCAAAAGTGGATATTAATCATAATGAAGCATTAATTTGTATTCGTCGTGAATTAAAAAATGCTGGTTTTGATCGAATATGGTATATTGCAGATGCTTTTCGTGTTGGTATGTCTATAGACAATATAGCTGATTTAACTAATATTGATCCTTGGTTTTTATATCAAATTGAAGAATTAGTAAAACTAGAAAAAACAGTTTTACACAGAGGAATAAATGGATTAACAAAAGATTTTTTATACGCTCTAAAGCGTAAAGGATTTGCAGATGCTCGTTTAGCTTCCTTAGTTGGCGTAAACGAAGAAGTAATCTATAAAATCCGTCAACAATATAATTTACATCCAGTATATAAACGAATTGATGCTTGTGCAGCAGAATTTAACACAGATATCAATTATTTATATTCTACATATGAAGAAGAATGTGAATCTAATCCAAGTTGTAATTCTTCTAAGATAATAATTTTAGGAGGAGGTCCAAATCGTATTGGCCAAGGTATTGAGTTCGATTACTGTTGTGTTCATGCTGCTTTAGCTTTGCGTGAAGATGGTTATGAAACAATTATGATAAATTGTAATCCTGAAACTGTATCGACTGATTATGATATTTCTAATCGTTTATATTTTGAACCAGTTACTTTAGAAGATGTATTAGAAATTGCTTATATAGAGCAACCAAAAGGTGTAATTGTACATTATGGAGGTCAAACTCCACTAAAGTTAGCAAGAGATCTAGAAAAGTATGGCATACCAATTATTGGAACTAATCCAGATGCCATTGATAGAGCAGAAGATCGTAAACGTTTTCAACAAACCGTAGAATCTTTAGGTTTTAAACAACCAGCAAATATTACTGTTAATTCTTTAGAAGAAGCGTTAAACGAAGCGGTTAGTATAGGTTACCCATTGTTAGTAAGACCTTCGTATGTTTTAGGAGGAAGAGCTATGGAAATTATTTATGATAAAATTGATTTAAATAGATATTTTCAAACCGCTATTTCTGTTTCTAACAATGCTCCAGTACTACTAGATCGTTTTCTTGATGATGCAGTAGAAGTAGATGTTGATGTTATATGCGATGGTGAAAATATATTAATTGCTGGTATTATGGAGCATATTGAACAAGCAGGCATTCATTCCGGTGATTCAGCATGTTCATTACCTCCCTATACTTTAAATAAAAATATTCAAAATATAATACGAAAGCAAGTAGAAAAACTAGCTTTTGAGCTAAACGTATGTGGTTTAATGAATGTACAATTAGCTATAAAGGATAATGAAGTGTATCTACTGGAAGTAAATCCACGTGCTTCTAGAACGATTCCATTTATATCAAAAGCTACTGGTATTCCATTAGCAAAAATTGCAGCACGAGTAATGGTAGGTAAAACATTAATTGAACAAGGTTTTAATAAAGAATTGGTAGAACAACCTTATTATTTCGTTAAAGAAGTAGTGCTCCCATTTAATAAATTTTATGGAGTTGATCCTATTCTTGGGCCTGAAATGCGCTCTACAGGTGAAGTTATGGGTATAGGCCGAACTTTTGAAGAAGCATTTGCTAAAGCCATGTTAGGTGCACAAACTAATATGAAAAAAACTGGTCGTGCATTATTATCGGTACGTGATAAAGATAAAAAACGTATTGTTGATCTTGCTATAATATTAAAAAAATTTGGATTTGAATTAGATGCTACTCGTGGTACAGCTATTGTATTAAGTGCAGCTGGTATTAATCTACGTTTAGTAAATAAAGTTCATGAAGGACGTCCACATATTCAGGATCGTTTAAAAAACGGTGAATATACTTATATAGTAAATACGACTGAAGGACGTCAAGCAATTGAAGATTCAAAATTGATTCGTCATAGCGCACTGCAATACAACGTACACTATGATACTACTTTGAATGGTAGTTTTGCTACAATGATGGCATTAAATTGTAATCCTAAAGAGAAAATAATTTCTATACAAGAAATGCATGCTCAATTAATTAGTTAATAATTGAATTCATTTATATTGTAATACTTCTACTATTAAGGATATATTAAGTTTGATTAGCTTAATTGCTGCATTATCAATGCAGAGTGTTATAGGCATAAGAAATACTATTCCTTGGAGATTACCTGCTGATTTAGCATGGTTTAAGCATAATACTATTAATAAACCTGTTATCATGGGAAGAATGACGTTTGAATCAATAGGTCGTCGTCCACTACCGGAACGTATAAATATAGTAGTTACTAATCATGTACAACATTATATTAATGCAGTTAGTGGTGTTATTTGGGTTAGTTCATTGTATCATGCTATAAAAGCTGCATTTTCTGTAGGAAATTTTAAAGAAATTATGGTGATTGGTGGCGGCTCTATTTATGAAAAAATGATCATATATGCAGATCGTCTTTATCTTACCCACATTGAGGTTAATATAGAGGGAGATGTATTTTTTCCAAAATATAAACTGAAAGAATGGAAAGTAGTATTTAATGAATCATATGATCATGATATAAATAATCCTTATAGATATCGATTTGAAATTTTAGAACGCAAAATAATACCTAATAAATAGATAGGTTAATAATAAGTTAATAAGAAAAGTTATTTGCAGAACTTAAAGAACTTTGCACATAATATTTTTTTGTCTCCCAATGTAGTAATGTGAGACTTCCTCCCCAACAACAACCAGTATCTAATCCAATGATTTTATTTGGAGTACCTTTTCCTTCTAAAGCAGCCCAGTGTCCAAATACTATGGTATACATATCATCAAGTTTTCTAGGTATTAAAAACCATGGTTTTAAATTATTAGGAATATAACAATTTTTATTAGGTGCTTTTTTATATAGCATATTTAATTGACCTTTTGAAGAACAGAAACGCATTCGAGTAAGAGCATTAATACTAAAACGTAAACGATTTATTCCTTCTAATTTTGGCGTCCAACTATTTGGCATATTACCGTACATGTCATGTAAAAATAATGGATAGTCATCGCTAGAAAGTACTTTTGTTATTTCATTCGCGCACATTTTTGTAGTATCTAAATCCCATTGAGGGGTAATACCTGCATGCGTCATTAATAATTTTTTCTCTTCATCTATCTGATATAATGGTTGACACCTTAACCAATTAATAAACTCATCTATATCTTCGTTTTTTAATAAAACATTGAGAGATTCTTGTGTCTGATTGGTTACAATACCTTTATATAAAGATAAGAGGTTTAAATCATGATTACCTAGTACTAAATGAACACATTCTCCAAGATATTTTACATAGCGAAGTACTTCCAATGGTTTAGGACCGCGTCCTACTAAGTCGCCAGTTAGCCAAAGTTGGTCATTTGATGGATTAAATTTTACTTTGTCTAGTAATATACAAAGTTCGTCATAACAACCATGAATATCACCAATTAAATATGTACTCATTATGATTTTATTTTAAAAAAGTATTTGATATGCATTGTTTTTAAAAAAGATCTCATTATTGATCTAATCAATATTAATTATTATTTAAATAAATAAATTAAATAGTTGATTCAACTTTATATTTATAACTTACAATAGGTACCTAGCCAATTTGCTAATTGACAATACTGTGATAATGTTATGTTTTCAGCTCTTAATGAAGGATTTATATTTAATAAATCTAATATATTAGTTGTAAATAAATGTTTAAGACTGTTATTTAATGTTTTTCGTCTTTGGCTAAAAGCTATAGTAGTAATATACTTTAGTAAAGATACATCAGTTAATGGATAGCGTGATTCAGTGAATGGTACTTGACGTACTAAAACGGAATTTACTTTAGGTCTGGGAATAAAAGCGGATGGCGGGACATCTAATAATGGAATAGTTTTACAAAAATATTGAGACATCACGCTAAGACAACCATAATTTTTAGTTCCTGGTATAGCAATTAAACGATCCACTACTTCTTTTTGAAGCATAAAATGCATATCTTCAATTACTTTAACATATTGAAAAAGATAAAATATTAATGCAGTAGAAATATTATATGGTAAATTACCAAAGATACGTAATTTCTGATTTTTGTCCTTAATAATTTTAAAAAAATCAAAATTCATTGCATCTTCTTGATAAATAATAATGTTTTTTTCTAAAAAATTATGATTTTTTAATATTTTAACTAAATTACGATCTATCTCAATTACTGTTAAAATATCTAAAAATTTACTTATCGGTTTTGTTAATGCTCCCAATCCTGGACCTATTTCAACCATTATTTCTTTTTTCTGGGGCTGTATAAATGATATAATATTGTCAATAATATCATTATTTTTTAAAAAATGTTGTCCAAAACGTTTACGAGAATAATGTGGATGATGATGTACATATTGATGATTCATGAGTATTTCCAAACATATAAATAGCATATTTAATTGCTATAGTAAAACTACTTGGATCTGCAGTTCCTAAACCAGCTAATTCTAACCCCGTACCATGATCCACAGAAGTACGAATAAATGGAAGACCAAGTGTGATATTAGTTGAACGTCCAAATCCTTTTAATTTAGAAGCTATAAGACCTTGATCATGATACATAGCCAGTATTACATCAGCATGTTCTAAATATTTTGATTGAAATATTGTATCAGCTGGCAATGGCCCTGTTAAATGTATTCCTTTTTGACGTAACGCATTAAGTACCGGAATGATAATCTCAATTTCTTCTGTCCCTAAATGACCACTTTCACCTGCATGAGGATTAAGTCCACAGACAAAAATATGTGGATTAGATAATCTTAATCTTTGTTTTATATCATTATGTAAAATAATAATAATTTCGTATAATCTATCATACGTAATTGTTTGTGAAACATCTTTTAGTGGTAGATGAGTGGTTACTAATGCTACACGGATATCTTGACTTACCAACATCATTACAGTGTACTGAATACCAGTACGTTTAGCTAAAAATTCAGTATGTCCTGTAAATATTATACCGGCATCATTAATGATGCCTTTATGTACTGGACCAGTAACCAACGCAAAAAATTCGTTATTCAAGCAACCGTCACATGCACGCTCTAATGTATTAATTACATATTGGCTATTAGCTATATCTAATAAGCCAGGAGTTACTGGCTTATCGATATTAATATGTAGTAATGTTAATGAACCAGCCAATTGTGGTTGTGGTATTGTATTAGATTTATAATCATGTAAATTTAAAGTTAATCCTAGTTGCTTTGAACGCTGGTGTAATAAATCGCCATCTGCACATACTACTAATTCAATAGGCCAATTAAACTGCGCTAATTGAATCGTCAGATCAGGACCTATACCAGACGGTTCCCCAGGAGTTATTATTAAACGATTACTATTCATTATGATAAAATTTTTATATACGAATTATTTCGTTGTTCTTGCATCCAACTTTGCATTTCTTCTGAGTATTTTTTATTAAAAATAAGGTTATAAGCAAGCTCTTTTTCCATTTCATCAGTTTTATCAACTTGACGGTTATCTATTAACTGAATCAGATGCCAACCTAATGAAGAGTATATTGGTTGACTTATCTGTCCTTTATGTAATTTAAGTAATACATTACGAAACATAGAATCATAAATATCTAATGCTGTCCAACCGAGATCACCACCTTGTTCAGATGAACTGATATCATCAGAAAAATCTTTTGCTGCTTTAGCAAAAGTAATTTTATTATTTTTAATATTTTTAATAATTTGCTTTAATTTAGAACGAGCTTCTTCATTTGTAAAAATAGGAGAAGTTTTTAATAAAATATGTCTGACATGCACTTCCGTTATAATTTTTTTTTCATTTTTTTTTCTTACATCGTTAATTTTTAAAATATAAAATCCAGAGTCAGAAACTATTGGACCAATAATATCATTTTTTTTCACAGAATATAAATTCTGAGCTAATATGTCAGGCAGATCCTTAATCTTATTCCAACCGATGTTATAGCTTCGAAATTTATCCGCATTAGCTGAATACTGTGCAGTAATTTTGTTAAAATCACTACCATCTTTTAATTTAAAAATCAAATGATCTGCTAATTTTTTCTGAACATTAAATTGTTGTTTTGTTGCAGATATGGGAAGAGGTATTAGAATACTACTAATATTTAACTGTATATCTTGATTATTTTGTATACGTAACTGCGTAACTAAAGTTTCTACTTCCTGTGGTAATATAGTAATACGTCGTCGTACTTCATTATTGCAAATTACTTCAATCATAATTTCTTTACGGATTTGATCACGATAATCTTGATAATTTATTCCTCTATTCACAATAATAGTATGTAATTGATTTAGAGTTATATGATTAGTAGCGGCAATATGTTGAATTGTCTCATCTAATTCTTCTTCGCTTACATTTAAATCAGTATTTTTATTTATTTGTAAAATAATATTGTTCATAATTTGTTGTTCAAGAATCTGATCATATAATTTCTTCTTATCAATAAATTGATGGCTAGATTTATATAGATGTAAGTTCAAATTATGTATAATCTGAGTAATGCTACTTTCTAGTATTATATCTTGATTAACAATTGCAGCTATTTTATCAATCGGTAGTGGAGATCCAAAAGCAATATTAGCAATAATTATTGTGCTAAAGATCAATATTCTCCAGTTTTTCATATTTTGTCCGTTTTTCCACTTTAACGTTTACGTTATAAACGATAAACTTACAAGAAATTATTTTAGCTAGTTACTTTCTGATTTATGATATCATGATCATAATCAGAATTAGATTCTGAATTAAAATTCTATTTTAATCCACGTATTTCAATGTTAAATGAAATTTGATTATTGTAGATAATGTTATTATTTTGTGAATTATTAATATTTCGTTTATATCCTAATCGAATTGAATAACAACAAGAATTATATGATAATCCAATTAGATTTTCAGTAGATCTGTTGTTAACAACATCATAATGATAACTTGCTACTAGTGACCAATGACTAGTAATCATCCAGTTTGCTACGATACCTATTTGCGAAAATCCATTTGTATAAATTGGATAATGTTTATTATTTAAAATGTGTGAAATATAAATTGGATTACAATAATCAAAATTCAATTGTACCATATCTTTATCATTTATACGATATTCTAATATTGAATTACTATGAGATATCCTATGGATAAAGGGAGAATATTGCAATTCACTTTTTACATGTAAATGATTACTTATTTTCCAAAAAGTTTCACCTGACCATACTATAGTTCCCCTATCTTTTTCTTTTTTTTGTATATGGATATCGCTAGCATTAGATGGAGAAAAGCAGTAAATTTGCCCTACAGAAACATTGAAGCGTTCGATAAAATTTTTATCATTAATTCGTGTGGTTATGCCAGTAATTACTTTATTGGATGAAGCAATGCGATCTAACCCACTATAACTATTTTCACTAAATAAACTATTATAATCAATTTGTAGTTCTGTAGTGTCATATAAATAAATATTACTTTGATCACGATAAGGAATATAAATATATTTTATATGTGGTTCTAATATTTGATTATAACCCTTTACCCTATTTATATTCTTATAAAATCTTAAACTACCATCAATCTTAAATTGTGGTAATGTGCGATTAACAACATAACTTAATAAATAATGTGATTGTCTTAAATAATGAATATTACTCTGCTTATAATGAGTCGCTAAAAATTTAACTTCAGTATTTAAATTAAACCAATCATTGTTTAATGATAAATTTAATGATGGTTCAATATGAAAGCGAATTGCTTTAGGCATTAATTTATTTATATTATTGAATCTTACTATTTGTGCATAAATATGTCCTTCAAAGGGTTTAATATTAGTTAAATAGAAATTTAAATCTAATTCTGGTACTGCTCTATAAGATACGCTATATTTTTCATTAAGAGAATAAAAGTTTTTAGTATATAGCATAATATTCCAGTTATTATTTAGATAACCAGCACTAATATTTTGTGTAAAATAATCTTTATTCAAATTATTTAAATGAAGATCTTTGAAATAAAAAAATTCATTTATTTTGAAATAATCAATGTCAAAGTACCAATGATGATTGTAATCGTCAATATGACGCCAGTAAAATAACCAACCATTAGAATTATTTTTGAGGATATTTCTATTTAATAATCTGTTGTTATAGTGATCATAACTTAATAATAAGTAATTAAAATTAATAAAACCTGAACTTGATGGAATCAAATAACGGAATTCGTTCTGTAATAATACACCATGTTTACTCATATAATGTATACTGGTAGTAGCATCAGATTGCGGTAATATATTCCAATAATAAGGAAATATAAGTTCAAATCCATTAGTATTGCTAAATTTAGCATGAGGTAATAAAAAACCTGAAGTGCGATTGTCATCAATTGGAAAACTCAAATAAGGACTATAAAAAATAGGTACTTTACCAATTTTAAAACGAGCATTCCATATCTTAGTTATTTTCTTTTGTCGATCTTGTATTAATTTTGAACCAGTTATACTCCAACTGTTGATACCAGATATGCAAGAACTAAAACTACCATTAGTTAAAATGATATATCGATTGTTATCTCGTAATTTTATTTGTTCAGCACTTCCATGACCTTGTTTCCCAACTATTTGATAATCAGCGTTCCATATATTAGTATCTTTATTATTTAGATTTAACCATGCTTGGTTTCCTTTTAAAATAATTTTTTCATCATGATAATGAACATTGCCTAATGCATCCATGGTACGTATCAATATAGCTTGTTTTTTCTTTAAATATTGATGAAGTCGTACTTCATGAGCATACAATAAACTATTTCCTTGTTGTACATTAACATTACCATTAAATACGATATTATTTGGATAATTACCTTTAGCTAAATTAGAATGAATGATTATTGGTAAAGACGTAGAATTATTATTATCCATTATAAATAATTGATGATAATGAGGAATATTTATCATACATTCAGACATTAAATCTTCAGCAAATAAAGACATACTACAAAAAGATATCCTAAGTATAATAATACTTAGTATCCATATATATTTTTTCATATCTTAATTTTAATCATCTTATAAATACTTGCATTATAATAAAATTTGAATTAACGAATTTATTTAGTAATTGAACATTAAGATTCGTCTTTTGTGCGAATTACTCTTAATTACTAAGATAATTATAAATAACTAAGTATCATAATATAATCTTGAATCTTAAGCATGATTAATTATAAATCTAGTTAAGATTATTTGATTAGTATTAGAATTTATAAAGTTTCTATATTATATAGATCTGCTATCATCATGTTTAAATTAATAATATCTAAAACATTGTTTATAGCAACAAACATATTTTAAACAATTTTAAAAAATTATTTTTTTAAATTAGAACATCTAATTATAATTTAGATAAGTTCTATATAAATATATATTGATATCATTTTGTTATTTATGATACATCTCTTTTATGAATAATTAGGTTTATATTTGAATAATAATTGGATTTGATTAAAATATTGTAGTGTTTAACACTAATATTTATTAAATAATCGAAGTAGTATATTACCTGATAAAAAGAAGATAACGTTTTATAAGTATATGAAAAGTTAACTGATCAATTTCATAATCTAATATAGATTGTTCATGCTGAAGTGTGAGCTCGATACTATCAAAACCATTGATAATACAATTTTTATAAATTTGATGATCCATATCAAAATTGTAAATTTTATTATTAGATATAATGAACCGTTTTGCTTAATTTACATTAAAGCTACTAACTGGATGTTTATGTACTAATTGGAACATTTCTTCTATTTCTTTATGCATTAATTTTACTTGAATTAACTGATTATTAAAACTTTTTGATAAAAAAATCAGCAAAACTAGGTGCAATGAACACATAAAAACCAACATTTTTAATACCAATAATGCATATTTTCTTGAAGAACCACATCTAAAATATTCACGTGTAAGTAAAATACTGATATTTATATATTCAAGTTTATTTAATATGAAGTTACGTTATGGTATAATACCTGCATCGTCTTTAAAACGCCACTTATGAAACAAGTATTCACCTAAATCTGTACGCATAAATTTTTGTAAAAATTCCTTGAGAATAATTGAATTAGCATCAATATTAGCTACATATATTGTAGCTATCATTCTGATATATATATATATATAAAATTTATTTTTCATATTTTCACTTATTAACTTAATTTTCTAATATCAACAAAATGACCAGATACTGCAGCAGCACCTGCCATTGCTGTACTTACTAAATAAGCACATCCAGCAATGAGCATGGTGATTTTAAAAATTACGATTACTTGTTTAAGTACAACGTGCTATTGAAGCAAGACAATCATTGTTCATCGCTAAACACATAGAATATTCAGAACAATGCAATTCAAAACCAGTATCCAAAAAGATTTTATACAATAATTCTATTTCTACTTTTTTTCACTGGATTAAATCCAATAATAACTAGAGCTTTAACATAAGAAGAAATTTTACGATTTTTAATAATAGCTGTTGCTAAACGCAAATCTTCAATACGTCTATTGGTACAAGAATCAATAAAAACTTTATTAATAATAACATTTGTTAATTAAATATCAGGTTTTAAACCAATATATATAAATGCCTTTTCTACACATGAGCGTTTAAGGATATCTATAAATGATACCAAGTTTGCTATGATTTGATCAGTATCTATTACTTTATCGGGCTCGGTTTCCTAATTAATTTAGGGTGAAATACTTGTAATATTTAATGTTAATATAATATCAAATTTTGTAGATACATTAGATTTTAATTAATTCCAGTAATTAATTGCTAAATTCTATAGTTTTTCTTTTGGACAGTATTTTTTACTTTTAAATAATAAACATTTTACTATCTACACTAATTAAACCTGCTGTAGGAATCATTTAAATTGTTATGTTTCATAAAGTTATGCATTCTTCCATACTGAATTCTTTAATTGCTTTACCACAGAATTCGATAATATGTCCCTTTCCACCGAAACTACCTATTTTATTAATAATTGCTAATGCTATATCTTGAGCAGTGATATCATAATAAAGGTATATCACCTATTAATTGAGTTTTCATTGTTTTTGTATTAATTTGTTTCAAAGTTTGAGTAGCAAATATATGCTCTATTCCTGAAGTGCCAATACTAAATGTTAATGCACTCAATGCTTCTTGAGTAAAGGTATATAAATCATCAAATAGAACAGTTATACTTGTTAATATTATCCTGTGCTTAACAAAGGCAATAACGTGCACTACTATACCTTGCAAAGAATCATGTATATTGTAAAGTTTAATATTAAAATTATCACAATCTTTTATAAGAGATTGTATTTAAAAATAAACCATTTTACTTAATGCTTTAATATTTTAGCATAAGTAGGACTATTATGATCCATTGTTGCACAATTTTTAGATGGTTATCATATTTTGCGATCATAGAGACGTAATCCATCAAAAAGCTTGCCGCGATGTAACTTCATGAACTAAATGAAGATCGATATATAATCATGGAATGATATTATATTCTTCATAAACTACATGTGAATGAAATAATTTTTGATATAGAGTTGTCAGTTTTGTTTTCCTCAACAATAAATTTAACAATAATATTATCCATTCCATGTATATTCAAAATCTTATTATTATTTCATTGAGTAAGACTATGACTAGTCTATCCTGCTTCTAATAAATATTGAATATCCCTTTCAATAATGTCAGCAGCTTTCAATCGATTTAGACTATGACGTAATAGAAGAGATAAAGAAAGTATTTGAGCCATAGTATCAGTAAGTAATATGCTGATTAGCAATATTGGTCACAAAATCAGCTGCTGATTGTTTCATAAATACCAAAATACTTTTCATTCAGACTAGCCGTAACTAATCTACCTATAGAACCTATAAGCAGCACAGCACATACATTAGAAACAATGTAACCAAATAAATTGGAACATAAAATTATATCAAATTGTGATTGTCTTTAAATAAGCTACATGATAAAATAGTCAATGCACAGGTGATTCATTTGTACGTCTATATATTCTTTAAATAGGTTATTAATAATTTCACGCTACATACGTGAACTTTGTAATACATTAGCTTTGTTGATCAATGTCACTTTCTTTTTTCTTTTACGGAATAAATTAAACGCAATACTTGCAATACATTCAATTTCAAATCGATGATGATAAATCTCTGTATCAAAGTAATTTCATACGTGAACTATACCTTTTCGACCTCTTTTTAATGGACTAAGATAGATATCTCTGATTAGTTCACGTATACAAATTGTATTATGTCAAAACCACGTACACTAATATCAGCAGATAAGGAACAAAAATTTTATAATTATTTATAAATTTTAGCTGAAGGTAAATTAGTAAATAAATTAAAGTGTTTTCTAAGTTTTAAAAGATCTGCTCGTTCTGATTGTTTATCTAATGATTGATTTTCCTCTTGATGAGCAGCTATAGATCCTAATAAGATAACATCGGTATGTTCAGCTTCTGTGATAGGAGCTGTTGGTAATGCTTTTTCATAATTATTGATAGCAATGCAAACAATATCATATTTATTACCATTGATATTTATATTGAAACATACATAAATTAAATCTTGCACCTTTATGGTCTGTTTCATTACTTCTGAACCTATATCATTACCTGGCATAATTGCTAAATTAAAAGATTTATTCAGAATTTAATTCTATTAATTTTAAGATTTATGTTATATTTTCTACTTATTTAGTCTACCATATCTTATTTAAAGCATTTTCCATGGTCTTAGCAAAAGGCTTTGCAATATCAATTGCGAGTCTAATACCTTAAAATTTAAGATTTTTATATTTAATTATTCTATTAGCTTGATTTCATATATTTTACCTTTATCCTTTTGTAGTTGAATCATAATTCACTAATTTAGTTTCAAATTTATTGATAAGATTAATAGCTTAATATAGCATCTATAGGACCATTACCAGTAGCTGTATTAGCTGAATTTGTAGCATCATAATTTAACTACACAGAGTCAATTGTCAATATGTCAGATCTAATCTGTACATTAAATTTATTTAATTGAAAATATTCAAATTCTTAATTTTGTTTGTTAGTAAACGCTAAGCTTTCTAAATCATAATCAGATTATTTGTAGTCTATTTTTTCCATATGATATTTTATTATTGCACGCCCCAGAACGAGATGTTAAATGTAATTTAATTTTATGTAAGTCTATAGATTCTGGAGGATTAAAATTTCGTAATTTTTTAAAATATCATCTTGATGAATGCGTTAAGAATATACAAAGGTATTGAACCTATTATAGCTTTGTAAGCAGAAATAAGTATATTACAAATTTGATTAATAGTTTGGCTAGTATGATATACTTCTTGATGATTAATATTATTATATAGATTTATAAGTTATTTTAGGATTTTAATTGCCATAATTACTTTTTAAGTACACATTCACCCGCACGTTAGTTAGTTCATTCAAAGCATTTAATGTGTTCCTTCAATTTATTTAGCTTCAACTGAAATAGCAGTAACAGCATTATCAGTAGCCATATCTACTAGGTAATGATGAGTATGTATTCATACAATAGCTTTATCAATATTTGATACTTTATTAATTAAATTATTAATAATATTACTATATTCATTAGGAGATATAGTATAATCGACGGTATGTGGAATATTAATAGTTTTTGTACCAGCATTAATAGCTGATTCGACTATGTGACATATATCATTGAAGTACTTCCGCTATCTTCACATGAAAATTGTATATCATGAGTATAATCACGTGATTATTTCACCATCTGAATCGCTTGCTTAATAACATCAACCAAATTATACAGTAATTTGGTAATAACTTGTATATGTAAAGTAAAGATAAATATATGGATACGAAACACCTCAGCAATGCATAGATCTTGATAAGTAGCGTCAATATCTTTTTCTATACAATGAGCTAATCCTCAAATACAATTATTATTAATATTATGTCAATATTTTGCACTGATTTAAAATCATTTGACGATGACATAGTATAATCATACTACCATTACATCTATTTCCTTTCTTCTAACTCATAGATAATTTATCATTTTTCTTAATACTCAAACTAGCTTGTAATCATTGTTCTGCATCACAGATAGTTGTATCAAATATGATAACTTATTGGTTTATCGGATTGGCCGTGTATTAATTATTTTTCTGTACTATAAGAATTTTCATTACAAATCTATGTTGCTTATAACGACAGGAAATAATTAATATAAAATATTAAGATAAAACTAATAATTTATATATTTTAATATTTTTATTTGATAAATATCAACTTTAATCAATATAATTAATTTTAGCAACTTAGATAAATAATTTATTAAAATCTATACATTATATGATGGCTATATATTAATTTTTACTTCTTTATTAATATATAGCCATCATATATATGTTGTATTAAATAACTATAATTAAAATTATTTAATATAAATAATTTTATAATTATAGTAGTGTTAATTACTTAAATTAATATTTAATTAATTATTCACTTTACTAACAAAGATTATTAAATTGTTATATAAAATATTAATAAAAATTAATTATTGTAATAAATATATCTATTTTAATTAAAAATTACAATTTAAATTTTGATTATTAATTAACATAAATAGCATTGGTAATAAAAATCTTTAAAAAATTATGATTTAACTTTATATTTTTGATAAATTTGATTATTTATCAATTTATTTTATTTAAATCATGTTAAGAGCAAGTTAAATAACTTAATTGACTTAAAAGTTTTTCAAACCTGGAGACAAAAATGGAAATATTGTCTGGAGCCGAAATAATTATTCGTTCGTTAATTGATCAAGGCATAAAGCAAATATTCGGTTATCCAGGTGGATCGATACTGGATATTTATGATGCGTTACAAACGATCAATGGTATTAATCACATATTAGTGCGGCATGAACAAAGTGCAGTTCATATGGCTGATGGTTTAGCTCGTGCTACAGGTGAAATTGGTGTAGTGTTAGTAACTTCTGGGCCAGGAGCAACTAATACTATTACTGGTATTGCAACAGCATATATGGATTCTATACCAATCGTGATCCTATCAGGACAAGTTGATTCTTCATTAATTGGTTATGATGCATTTCAAGAATGCGATATGGTGGGAATTTCAAGACCGATAGTAAAACACAGTTTTTTAGTAAAATCTACTAAAGAAATTCCAATAATATTAAAAAAAGCCTTTTGGCTTGCGATAACTGGTCGTCCAGGCCCTGTAGTAGTTGATTTACCTAAAGATATTCTTAATCAAACTAATAAAGTACCATACTTATGGCCTAAAACTATAAATATACGTTCATATAATCCAACTATTCAAGGACATAAAGGGCAAATTAAACGAGCATTAGATTCTTTATTACTAGCTCAAAAACCAGTAATTTATGTTGGTGGAGGTGCTATTAATTCAACTTGCTCAGAAGAATTACTTCAATTAGCTGAGAACTTAAATTTACCCGTTACTATGTCTCTTATGGGACTTGGTGCATTTCCTGGTACTCATGAGCAATGTCTTGGAATGCTAGGAATGCATGGTACCTATGAAGCTAATATGACAATGCATAATGCAGATTTGATTCTTGGTATAGGCGTACGATTTGATGATCGAACTACAAACAATCTAACAAAATATTGCCCAAATGCCATTATAATACATATTGATATTGATCCAACTTCAATTTCTAAAACTATTAAAGCAGATATTCCAATTGTCGGTGATGCAAAATATATACTTATAAAAATTTTAGAATTACTTAAAAATAGCACATATAAACAAAATCAAAAAAAAATATATGATTGGTGGCAATGCATTGCAATCTGGCGTGAGTATAAATGCTTAAAGTTCGACCGTACTAGTAATAAAATTAAACCACAAGCTGTTATTGAGACTATCTGGAATTTAACTAAAGGTAATGCTTACATCACTTCTGATGTTGGTCAACATCAAATGTTTACTGCACTTTATTATAGGTTTAATAAACCAAGACATTGGATTAATTCTGGAGGTCTTGGTACAATGGGCTTTGGCTTACCTGCAGCTCTTGGTGTGAAAGTAGCACTACCAGAAGAAATTGTTATTTGTATTACAGGAGATGGTAGTATTCAAATGAATATTCAAGAATTATCAACTGCATTACAATATAATTTACCTATACTTATCCTAAATCTAAATAATCGTTTTCTTGGCATGGTTAAGCAGTGGCAAGATATGATCTATTATGGTAGGCACTCACACTCATATATGAAATCGTTACCAAATTTTGTAAGTTTAGCAAAAGCTTATGGTCATATAGGTATGTCTATCAAAAAACCGACTGAACTAGAAGAAAATTTAACTCAAGCATTACAGCAGTTATCGCAAGGACATTTAGTTTTTGTTGATGTAATTATCGACGATAATGAACACGTATATCCAATGCAAATTCAAAATGGTGCTATGAATGATATGTGGTTAAGTAAAACAAAGAGAACTTAATTATGCGGCGTATTTTATCAGTTTTACTGGAAAATGAATCTGGTGCATTATCTCGTGTAATAGGTTTATTTTCTCAACGCGGTTATAATATTGATAGTTTAACAGTTGCCCCTACTGAAGATCGTACGTTATCACGTATAACAATTCAAACTGTTGGGGACGAGAAGGTATTAGAGCAAATTGAAAAACAATTACATAAATTAATAGATGTACTACATGTTAGTGAATTAAGAAAAAACGCATATATTGAACGTGAAATTGTTTTAGTAAAAATCAAGACCAATGGTCTTGTTCGTGAAGAAGTAAAACGCAATACAGAAATCTTTCGGGGTCAAATTATTGACGTAACTAGTATGCTATATATAGTTCAATTAGTTGGAACTAGCAAGAAAATAAATGCTTTTCTTCAGTTAGTACGCGATATAGCAGAAATTCTGGAAGTTGTACGCTCGGGAATTGTTACTTTATCACGTGGTTTACGTATATTACATTAGTATAATTAGTCAGTATTAATGTTATAGTAATATAATTAATTATAAATTATTGAATAGATTTTTAACAATCTATTTTATATTTATATGTATGATTATATTAATTTTATATAAAGTTAATATAATTAGTATTAAAAACTTTAAAATAAGTTAAGTAATATTAGAACTATTTAAATATTATTATATTGTCAATCTAAATAAATAATTTGCGTTATTTAATAATATATTTACTTTGTAAAGTTTTGAATTGTTAATTTTTGTGTATTTATACTTACTTATATAATATATAAAGTTATAATTAAAATTATTTTTATAATTAAATAAAACATTTAAATATTTCACAAATCTTAGTTAATCAATGAAGTTAACTAACAGAACAAGTTACTTTATATATATAATATAATGCCACAATTAATTATTGATTAAAATCATTTTTATTTATTTTATAATATAAATATCTATTTGATAATGTATATAAATAAATATTTTAAACTTTATATATATTAAATTTGGTAGTTTTTAACTAAAATATAAATTATATAATTAAATTAATAAAATAATTTAATTTATTAACATATTTACTTATTTTGATAATTAATTCTATGGAAAAAATATATAAACATATAACCGTATTATTACACGAAGCTGTTAACGGTCTTAACATAAAAAAAAGCGGTATTTATATTGATGCAACTTTTGGCAATGGAGGACATTCCAGATTGATTTTATCAAAATTAGGTATAAATGGACACTTAATTGCTATTGATCGAGATCCACAAGCTGTAGCTAATGCTAACATAAATGATTCACGTTTTTCTATTATACATGGCCCATTTTCAGCTTTAATAAATTACGTTTCACAACGTGGTCTAATTAATAAGATTGATGGTATATTATTAGATCTTGGTGTTTCTTCAACACAACTAGAAGATCCAAAACGAGGATTTTCATTTATGTATAATGGATTATTAGATATGCGCATGGATCCTACATGTGGCCAATCTGCAGCAAAATGGCTATTAAATGCTAAAGAAAAAGAAATTATATTTGTACTTAAAAAATATGGAGAAGAGCGTTTCGCTAAACGCATTGCTCATGCTATTGAATTACGTAAACGCAAAAAACCAATAACTACAACAAGAGAATTGGCAATTTTAATAAGTCAAGTAGTACCCATTAAATTTACACATAAACATCCAGCAACTCGTAGTTTTCAAGCTATTCGTATTTTGATTAATAATGAATTAGAAGAAATTAATAATGCATTAAAAGGAACACTTGCTGTATTAGCCTTAGATGGTAGACTCTCAGTTATTACTTTTCACTCTCTTGAAGATCGAATAGTAAAACATTTCATGCAAGATAATAGTCGTTTACCACAAATAACAAATGGTATTCCAATAACTGAAGATCAATTAAAAAAATTAAATTTTCGTCAATTAAAAATCTTAGATAGAATTTTTCCAAGTATGTCGGAAATTAAAAATAATCCTCGAGCACGTAGTTCAATTTTACGTATAGCTAAAAGAGTAAGATAATGGATAAAAATAACAATTATTATTTAACAACTATATTCTTCAAGATATTTGTAATATTAGAAAGATTGCTTTAATTCTTTTAGTTATTGTATTTTATCATCATTATTTGTTATATCTATAATACATCAAATACTCTTAATAATAGTAAAATATGTTCAACTAATATTAGATAATAATATGCTTAATATTAAATTATGTAATCTTCTTTTACAAACAAGAACACTGAAATAATATAGCAGAAATGAAGATATAACCATTAATAAATTGCAAATGCAACATGTTAAGTCTTATCAAGAAAATATAATAATAGAAGAATAAGGATTAATTAATTTTAATAAGTTGCATAGATAAAATTATGTTTTAAAAATATAAATATAACATGAATTTTAATAATTCACATTTTATAGTATTATACTGCTCTATTTTTCTAGTATTAAATTATTTATTATCACGTGTAACGTGAATTCAATTAATTAATCGATAGATTTTAATAAAAGAAATAAATTTATGCTTTAATTATATAAAACCTATTATGCTTGAGATAATTATAATGGCCTTCCTCTAGATCTGAATGTTCAATTTAATTTAATTTAATTTAATTTGAGTAGACCTTAAAGAAATTTACTAATGCACTTCTATCACAATGTATAAAAGATGGTAAATACTATCTAAAGCTCTATTAACGCCGATTAATTAGATAAAATCACGTATTAATGCTAATCCAAAAAGAGGATTTGTTTATCTAGCACGTCAAGTTAATTCAACCATTAGCGAACATGTAAAGTCATTTTAGAAGCCTCATATTTACGCGAATGATCTACTGATCAATATTGTCCTATTGGCCAACGAATTAATGTGAGTTTAATTGGTTTTACAAATATCGACAAATATGGTGATTGTTATTCGAAGTTATTAAAAAGTTTTGATACATCGCTTATAAGCGAATCAGATTAGTATACTGTACGTAAGGATTGTTATTGATAAATTATTGAAAACATGTCTTCCGTAAATTTTTACATTGCACATAATTTAATATTAAGTATTGATAAACATTTGCCAGTTTTAGTTCGTAGTTTATTGAATAATGCTGTAATAGTGAATTAAGCTGAGTCAACTATAGTAGTTTTGCTAGATGCTAATCCTGGGAAAATATTAGCTATTGTTAGTAGGATGTCTTTTAATATAAATAATGTTAACAATATTTTAAAATATGTTACGAAGAACAGAGCAATTACCGATGTGTTTGAACGTGGTTTTACAATAAAATATATGATAATTATTACAGTTTTAAAAATTGGAATAGTTAAGAAGAATAATATTTTAAGTTCAGATTGGTATAAATAAATGGTTATAAAATTAAAGATCTAATAGATTATCATAAATTAACTTTAACTGGTGTTTTACAAAAATGAAATAATGGGATGTTTCACGTTTAGTATTATCAATGGCTTATTCAGCATGAATATATACTTATTCTTATTTTGGAATAGGAAAATCAACTAATTTAGGTCTTATTAGTAAAATAATGAAATAAATCCTAAAAAATGGTGTAGAACTGAAAAACAACTTTTTCGTGTGGATATTGGTTAATGTTAAATGTTATCATCTTTACGATTAGCAAATGTCTATGCAATTATTGATAGTTATGGTATTAATCATGCAGTATCCATTACTAAAATTAATCATCCTATTATAGAACATTGTGTTCTTTCAGAAAATTTAGTGGAAATAGTATTCCATATGAGGGAAAGTATAGCATGACCAAGAAATGGTGCTGCTGTTAGAGATTCTATCAAAGAATACTTAATTGCTATTAAAATTGATACTACTAAAAAATCAAGTTCGAACAGACATAATAAATACATTAATTATGCTATAAGCATTGCACCTACTAGCAAACCTCGTTTCTTACTAGTAGTTTTAATAAATAATCCGGAAGTAGGCAAATATTGTGATGGCACAATTTATTCACTTTTATTTGTTAAAATAATGAAAAATTTACTAAGTTTGTTACATATTAAATCTGATATAAATATAAATTAACAATTTAATTTAATAAATTATCATCAAAATTATGAGGTCACAGGTGATAGAACGTAATTTACGTAAATTATTAGCGCCTTGGGGGATACCAAACGTGCCAATGCTAGATTGTCGTAATATGACATTAACTAGCTCTTCTGTAACCTCTGGTGATTTATTCATTGCTATTATTGGTCATAAAACTGATGGACGTCTTTTTATTACTCAAGCAATTGATAGAGGTGCTATAGCAGTGCTTGCAGAAGCTGAGTGTCAAGCTAAAGATGGACACATAGAGCAAATCAATAAAATTCCTATTATTTATATATCACAATTATCACAGAGACTGTCTGCATTATCAGGTCGCTTTTATCAACAACCAGCTTATAAATTAAAACTAATTGGTGTAACAGGTACTAATGGAAAAACTACAACTACACATCTTATTGCTCAATGGGCTAATTTATTAGGTGAAAATAGCGCTATAATGGGTACTATCGGGAATGGTATATATGGTAATTTAATAGCAAGCAAAAATACTACTGATTCTGCAGTAGTTATACAACAAGTTTTATATGATTTAGTAAAAAAAAATACTAACTTAGTGGCAATGGAAATTTCTTCTCATAGTTTAGTACAACATCGTGTTCATGCATTACCATTTGTAGCTGCAGTATTTACAAATTTAAGTCAGGATCATCTTGATTATCATCATAATATGGCTGAATATGAATCGGCTAAATGGTTATTATTCTCTCAACATAAAATAAATAAAGCCATTATTAATGCAGATGATAAAATAGGTCGTCAATGGATTAATAAAATTCCAAATGCTGTTGTTGTTACATCACAAAAAATATTTCAATTCAAATTTTATCAATATTGGTTACACGCTAACAATATATATTACCATGATAATGGTACATTTATTTCTTTTAATTCTAGTTGGGGAAATGGAAACTTTAAAAGTCAATTAATAGGAGAATTTAATTCTACAAATATACTATTAGCGTTAGCAACAATGTTAACTCTTAATTATCCATTAGAATTACTCATTGATACTGCAATAAAATTGCAACCAATATGTGGTCGTATGGAAAGATTTACTGCTCCTGATAAACCTCTTGTAATTGTAGATTATGCTCATACACCAGATGCATTGGAAAAAGCATTAAAGACAGCACGTATACACTATTGTAAAAAAGGAGGATATATTTGGTGCGTGTTTGGATGTGGTGGAGAACGTGATAGAGATAAACGCCCATTAATGGGTGCTATTGTAGAAAAATTAACTGATATAGTAATAATTACTAACGATAATCCACGTAATGAAAAATCAATGTTTATTATTAATGATATTCTTTCTGGCATGATTCAACCAAAACGTGCCCGGATAATTCTTAATCGTAAACAGGCGGTTACTAGTGCTATTATTGAAGCTCGAGTTAATGACCTTGTATTAATTTTTGGTAAAGGACATGAAAACTACCAGATTATTGGAAATGAATACATTCATTATTCGGATCGTGATATTGTTACTAAGTTGCTAGAAATAAAAACATGATTCCAATATCTCTTGATATTCTATCTAAAATTACTAATGGTTATTTATATGGTGAAAATTTAATTATCACAGATGTCAGCACCAACACTAATAATATTCCGAATGGTAGTTTATTTATTGCATTAATTGGTCAACGTTTTGATGCACATATGTTTGCAAAAGAGGCAGTTCTCCAAGGAGCACATGCGCTACTAGTTCAACATTTATTACCAATTAAAATTTCACAAGTAATAGTAAATGATACTCGTATTGCTCTTGGTCAACTCAGTAGTTGGGTGCGTCAACAAACAAAAGTTCGTATGATAGCTTTAACCGGTTCTTCAGGGAAAACTTCTGTAAAAGAAATGACTGCAGCAATTCTAAGTCAATGTGGTAATACGTTACATACCATTAAGAACCTAAATAATTCACTAGGAGTGTGCATGACATTGCTGTGTCTTACTACACAGCATGATTATGCTGTAATTGAACTTGGAGCTAATCATCATGGAGAAATTGCTTATGGAACAGAATTAATTCAGCCCGAAACAGCATTGATAAATAATTTAGCTCCAGCACATTTAAAAGGTTTTGGTTCATTAAACGGTCTAGCAAAAGCTAAAGGTGAAATTTTTAATGCGCTATCAATAGAAGGTACTGCAATTATCAATAATGAAAGCAATGATCTAAGTAATTGGTCTAAATATTTTTTAAACAAAAGATTATGGCGTTTTTCACTTGAATACACAAATAATGCAGAATTTTATGCTAGCAATATTTGTATAAATACTAAATTCACATTATTTACATTACATACACCTCGTGGTGATGTAAAAATTAAACTATTTCTGCTAGGAAGACATAATATTGCAAACGCATTAGCTGCAGCTGCTCTATCTATGTCAGTAGATGCGCCATTAAATGCTATTTCTACTGGTTTGCAATCTTTAAGATCAATTCCTGGTCGTCTTTGTCCAATTTATTTATCAACTAATCAATTAATACTAGATGATAGTTATAATGCTAACGTAGGTTCAATGATTGCTGCTATTAATTTTTTAAAAAATATATCAGGTTTTCGTGTTTTAGTAGTAGGTGATATGGCAGAATTAGGTGATCAAACCGAGGCCTATCATCGTCAAATAGGTAAAGTAGTAAAGGCTTCAGGTATTGATTGTATATTAAGTATCGGTACCTTTAGTTACTTAATAAGTAAATATTGTAGACAAGGTAAACACTTTATTTATCAATCTTCTTTAATTGAACATTTAGAACAAATGTTATCTAAATATAAAAATATTACTATATTAATTAAAGGTTCACATAATGCTAATTTACGTCAAATAGTACAAAGTTTACAGGAGAAAAAACATGCTACTATGGCTAGCTAAATATTTAATTGTTTTTTATTCTAGCTTAAATGTTTTTTCATATTTAACTTTTCGCGCTATTGTTAGTTTACTAACGGCTTTATTTATTTCTCTAATTATCGGACCTTATTTAATCTCTTGGTTACAGAAACTACAAATCTCTCAGATTATACGTAATGATGGACCTAAGTCTCACTTTAGTAAGTGTGGAACACCAACGATGGGTGGTATTATAATACTCATATCGATTATTATTTCAGTATTACTATGGGCTTATCTATCTAATCCTTATGTATGGTATATTTTAGTCATATTAATAAGTTTTGGGATTATTGGTTTTATTGATGATTATCACAAAGTAATACGTAGAAATACTAAAGGATTAATTGCACGTTGGAAATATTTTTGGATGTCTATTATTGCACTTATCCTAGCATGTACCCTATACATAACAGGTAAAAATACAGCTGCAACACTCATTGTTATTCCATTCTTTAAAGATATAATGCCGCAGTTAGGATTATTTTTTATTTTATTGGCTTATTTGGTAATTGTTGGTACTGGTAATGCTGTTAACTTAACTGATGGTCTAGATGGGTTAGCCATTATGTCTACTGTGTTTGTTGCAGCTGGATTTGCATTAGTGGCTTGGGTTACGGGTAACATTAACTTTGCTCAATATCTTCATATTCCTTATTTAAAATATGCAGGAGAATTAGTAATTGTTTGTACAGCTATTATAGGTGCAGGATTAGGATTTTTATGGTTCAATACTTATCCTGCACAGGTTTTTATGGGAGACGTAGGTTCATTAGCACTAGGTGGTGCATTAGGTACTTTGGCAGTATTGTTATGTCAGGAATTTTTATTGGTGATTATGGGAGGTATATTTGTACTTGAAGCACTTTCTGTAATTTTACAAGTGATATCATTTAAATTTTTAGGTTATAGAATCTTTCTTATGGCGCCTATTCATCATCATTATGAGTTAAAAGGATGGCCAGAACCACGTGTAATTGTGAGGTTTTGGATTATCTCATTAGTCTTAGTTTTAATTGGTTTAGCTACATTAAAATTACGTTAGTTATGATTAATTATCACAATAAAAAAATTGTTATTATAGGACTTGGTATAACTGGTATATCTTGTATTAATTTTTTTTTATCACAAGGAATTATTCCTCGTGTAATGGATAACCGTATATCACCTCCAGGATTAGCGAATCTACCGAAACAAATAGAATACTATCTAGGCGGTATTAATATTAATTGGCTTTTAGAAAGTGATCTAATTATTAAGAGTCCTGGTATAAAATTAGATGATCTGATATTAAATAAAATTTTTGAAAATGGTATTGAAATTATAGGTGATATTGAATTATTTTGTCGTGAAGCGGAAGCACCAATTATAGCAATTACTGGTACTAACGGTAAAAGCACAGTGACTATGATGGTAGCTGAAATGGCTAGGGCAGCAGGTTGGCTGGTAAGTGTAGGAGGCAATCTTGGAACACCTGCTTTAACTTTGTTAAAGTTTAGCACGCAACTGTACGTATTAGAACTTTCTAGTTTTCAACTAGAAACTACATATAGTTTAAAAGCATTTGCATCAACTGTACTTAATATAACTGAAGATCATATGGATCGTTACTCAAATGTACAGCAATATGCTGACTCTAAATTACGTATTTATAAGAATAGCTATATTTGTATTTTTAATGCAGAAGATAATATGACAGTACCTAAATATCATTTAAGTCAGCAATATATTAGTTTTGGTGCGAATATTGGAAATTACTCGCTTTATAAACATAAAGAAAATATATGGTTACAGATACATGGTAAAAATATTATTAATACTAATAAAATGAAAATAAGTGGACATCATAATTATATTAATGCGCTAGCTGCGCTAGCATTAGCTGATACAATTAATATTCCTCGAGTTGATAGTCTTAGTGTATTAAGCACTTTTTCTGGATTACCTCATCGTTTTCAATTAGCACATCAGGCAAAAGGTGTACGCTGGATAAATAATTCCAAAGCTACCAATGTTAGTAGTACTATAGCTGCTTTAAAGGATTTGAATATTCAAGGTAGATTATGGTTATTATTGGGGGGTGATAGTAAATCGGCAGACTTTTCTTCATTAATTAATTATTTACGAAACAATGATATTAGAATATTTTGCTTTGGTCAGGATGGTAAGCTATTAGCTACATTATGTCCAGAAATTACCACTTACACTAAAACGCTCCAAGATGCAATGATTAAAATTGCAGAACAGGTAGCAAATGGAGATATTGTGTTGTTATCTCCAGCTTGTGCTAGCTTGGATCAATTTTTAAATTTTGAACACCGTGGAGAAGTATTTACACAGTTGGCAAAAAAATTAAGCTAATTTAGATATTTTATTTTTATCATTTATATTAACTCATTGTCATAAAGATTGAACTATGGATCAATTCAATAAAAATAAGTCATGTCTAATAATGTATGATTATACGTTGTTATGGTTAACTTTAGATGTAGCAACTATTGGATTAATTATGGTAACTTCTGCTTCTATGCTTCTTTTTAATCAATATTTAATGGAAAATCCATTTTTCTTTACTAAACGTGGTATTTTTTATATTTTACTTACATTAAATATATCTTTTTTAATCATTTTTAGTATTACAATGAATTTTTGGCAACATTATAAACATATAATTCTAATAAGTGCAATGTCAATATTTTTCACTGTATTCTTTATTGGTAATTCAGTAAATGGAGAATTATGCTGGATTGAATTAACACTTCTTCGAATACAATCAGCAGAGATAACAAAACTATTATTATTTTGTTATCTTTCTAGTTATTTAATACTAAAATCACAACAATTACGTCATAACTTGTGGGGATTTTGTAAATCTATAGCATAAGAATAACTTTTTCTATATTATCATTAAGAAAAGCTGATTTTGGTATTGTGATAATGATATTAACTATTACTTTGGCTATTTTATTTATTGAAGTTACTAAAGTATGCCAGGCAATAGTAATTATTGATTCGAGAATTTTAGTAATTATTATAATATTAATTTTTATAACACCTTATCGAGTTATTCTTATTATTTCATTTGTAAATACTTGGAAAGATCCATTTGATAATGACTGTCAGTTGACAGAATCTTTAATGACATTTAGTCGTAACGCACTTGGTGGTCAAGTTCCTAATGATTCTAGGCATAAATTAAACAATTTGCCTGAATCTCATACAGATTATATTATTTCAATCATGAATGATCAATTAGGTTATATTGGTGTAATCTTTATATTATTAATGATATTGTTTATAGTTTTTGTGTAATGTTAATTGAATATCAATGATTTAAAATCAAAAAAAATTTTCTCTGAATTTTTCATTTGTGCAATTGGTATATGATTTACTTTTCAGGTTTTAATAAATGTAGGGGCTGCTGTCGGTATTTTGCTTACCAAAAGTTTAACCTTTCTTTTTCTTAATTAGTTATGGAGGTTCTATCTTAATTATTATATCTATAGTTATTTCTATTTTATTAAGAATAGATTATGAAATACATATGACGAAAGCAAAATTATTTATCTGATTACAAAAAAATTATAATAAGGAATATATGAAGGTTAAACGGTTAATGTTAATGGCAGGTGGAACTGGTGGACATATATTTTCAGGTTTACCTGTTGCTCAACATTTAATAAAACAAGGATGGGAAGTATGTTGGTTAGGAACTTCTGACCATATGGAAGCTAGTTTAATTCCACAACAGGGTATTCCAATAAAATACATTCGTATTAGTGGATTACGTGGTAAAGGCATAATAACTCTTGTTTTATCTCCGATAAAAATTTTTAATGCTTGGTATCAAGCATACCGTATTATGAAAGAATGGCAACCTGATATAGTATTAGGTATGGGTGGCTATGTTTCTGGACCAGGTGGTTTAGCTGCTTGGAGCTGTGGTATCCCATTAGTATTACATGAGCAAAACAGAATTGCTGGATTAACTAATAAATTGCTAGCAAAAATTGCTACCAATATAATGCAAGCATTTCCTAACACATTTCCTCAAGCTGACATAGTAGGTAATCCAATACGTGATCATATACTAACTATAAAATCACCTAAAGAGCGTTTTAACGGAAGAACTGGTCCTATACGTGTATTGGTATTAGGTGGTAGTCAAGGTTCAAAAATTCTTAATCAAAAATTACCAGCAGTGGCAAAAGCATTAGTTAATAAAATTATAGTATGGCACCAAACTGGTCAAAGTTCTAAAGAAATTGTACAACAAGCTTATTCTACAGCAGGTCAATTGCAATATAAAATCACTGAATTTATTGATGATATAGCTGAAGCTTATTCTTGGGCAGATGTTGTAATTTGTCGTTCTGGAGCATTAACTGTTAGTGAAGTAGCAATTATTGGTATACCTGCAATTTTTATACCATTTCCCCATAAAGATCGACAACAGTATTGGAATGCTTTACCTCTGCAAAAAGTAGGTGCTGCTAAAATTCTTCAGCAGCAACATTTTACTACAAGCGCAATAGTAGAAATACTAAGTGAATGGCAGGACCGCGTTACATTATTAGCAATGGCAGAAAAAGCCCGTCAGGTAGCTATTTTTGATTCAACTAATAAGATTGTTCAAATTATTATCCGAATACACAATAAGTTAATTAGCTAATGTACTGTATATCTTAGGTACACATAAAATAGGTAACGGAGAAAAATGAATATACAACAATTAGCAAAACTGCGTTCTATTGTACCTGAGATGAGGTTAATTAAGAACATCCATCTAGTTGGTATAGGAGGAGCGGGCATGGGTGGTATTGCTGAAGTATTAATGAATGAAGGATATCATATTAGTGGTTCTGAACTAGTTCCTAATTTGGTAACGCAACATTTAATTGCATTAGGCGCTACTATTCATTTTAATCATGATCCTAAAAATGTAATTAATGCAAATGTAGTTGTTGTTTCAACTGCAGTACCCCAGAATAATCCAGAATTAATTGCAGCTCGTGAGCAAAGAATTCCAGTAATTCGTCGTGCCGAAATGTTGGCTGAACTAATGCGTTTTCGTCATGGAATAGCTATTGCTGGTACTCATGGGAAAACAACTACTACTGCGCTTGTAGCTAGCATTTATGCTGAAGCCGGTTTGGATCCTACATTTGTAAATGGTGGTTTAGTAAAATCTGTAGGTACTCATGCACGTCTTGGTAGTAGTCGATATTTAATTGTTGAAGCAGATGAAAGCGATGCATCTTTTTTACATTTACAACCAATTGTTGCAATTGTTACAAATATTGAAGAAGATCATATGGAGACATATTTAGATAATTTTGAGAATTTAAAACAAACATTTATTAATTTTTTACATAATTTACCATTTTACGGACGTGCTATATTATGCAGTGATGATACAGTGATTTCTGAATTAATGCCAAGGATTGGTCGTCACATTACAACTTATGGTTTTAACCATAATGCTGATATCCGTATTGATAATTACGAACAACGTGGAGTACAAGGATATTTTTCTTTAATTAGAAGAAATAAAAAAGTTTTAAATGTTACTCTAAATGCACCAGGACATCATAATGCTCTTAATGCAGCAGCCGCTGTTGCAGTAGCTAGTGAAGATGGTATTCATGATAATGTCATTTTATCAGCTTTAGAAAGTTTTCAAGGAACAGGACGGCGATTTGATGTACTTGGAGAATTTGATACTAGTATGATCCATGGTTATCCTGGAACTGCTATATTATTAGATGATTATGGACATCATCCAACTGAAGTAAATGTTACAATTAAATCAGCACGAGCAGGTTGGCCACAAAAAAAACTTATTATGGTATTTCAACCACATCGTTATACACGTACAAGATATATGTTAAATGACTTTGCTAAAGTATTATCGCAAGTAGATGTATTACTATTACTAGATGTATATTCAGCAGGAGAAACTATTATTCCCGGAGCAGATAGTTATTCTTTATGTTGTGCGGTTCGTAATCGTGGCATAATCAATCCTCTTTTGGTTTCTAAACATGATTCATTACCTAAGATATTAATATCTTTGCTATCTGGAAACGATTTAATCATTGTTCAAGGTGCAGGTAATATAGGAAAAATTACTCATAAATTAGCAAAAATTTTACTTCAGTTAGCAGAAGAACGAGATGAACACAATTAAAAAATAATTTTTTAATATAATATATTATCAAAAATTTTTATATTAGATGAATATCTAATAAATTATAATATTATTGATATTATATTGATATTTAGTGGTAGTTTTAAAAAAAATGAGTTTACTTGGATATTAATTTTGTTTTTATAAAAAATCATATTTTTAAGTGCTTTATGTCAATAGTTATATTGACCATAATGTTTTTATCATATTGTATAATTAATCATTAAATTCAAATAATTAATATGTTTCAACAATAAAAAGCATTTCTAATAAAAGTGATGAATTTCTACAATATGTACAAATAAAACACAATAATGTTATCGAATTAGTTGGTATTAAATCATTATGCAATTGTTATTAGTACAATAATACTAGTTGCTAAATTCGCACAGAGTTACATATGCTAAACAATGTATAGCGTTTACCTTCATCAAAATTAGTGATAACTGGTAAAATGCATTACACCACTTATAATAATATTCACCAATCTATTCTAGAAATTGATTCACCTAATAATATTTTATATCACAACGTACAGATCAAATTCAAAAATAAATTAAACATTTATTTTGATTGAATAAGTTAGTGTGCGTAAAAGGTGGCCTTATGAATTAAATATTAATTTAATTGAATTTATACCTATGATGCAATGGAATGATTTATATATGCTAATGGTGTAGAATTCAATATTCCAATTAATCACATAAGTAAAGAAAATATACCTATGCTCTATTGACCTAGACAAACTGAAAAAGAAATAATAGCTGCATATTATGGTATGAATGTAAAACTGCAAACTAATCAATTTAATGTAAAAAGTTTATTAATGACAGATTGGCATTCATGGCAGCTTCTTGTTGGTAATGGAATACGTATCAAACTAGGGCAACATAACGTTATTAAAAGTCTAATGCGTTTTATTGCAATCTATCGCAATTTACAACATAAAGTACTTATTCACAATTAGCATATTAATTATATTGCTCTATGGTATGAATGTGGCGTAATAGTCTGATAATAATGATTTACTTCATAAAGTATAAATTTTTAAAAGTCAAGCATAGGTTAAAAATGATCAAAGTAACAGATAGAAAACTAATAGTAGGACTAGAAGTTGGCACTGCTAAAGTTGCTGCTTTGATCGGTGAAATTTTACCAGAAGGTATAATAAATATTATTGGAGTAGGCAGTCATCCTTCTCGTGGCATGGATAAAGCAGGTGTAAATGATTTAGAGTCGGTGATACAATGTGTACAACATGCTATTGATCAAGCTGAAATAATGGCTGCTTGTAAAATTACTTCAGTATATCTTGCATTATCTGGGAAACATATTAATTGTCAAAATGAAATCGGGATGATCCCAATATATGGAGATGAAGTAACTAAAGATGATATAGAGAATGTAGTACATATAGCAAAATCTGTACGTATATGTGACGAACATCGTATTTTACATGTTATTCCACAGGAATATACAATTGATTATCAAGAAGGTATTAAAAATCCAATAGGATTGTCTGGCGTACGTATGCAAGCAAAAGTTCATTTAATTACATGTCATAATGATATGGCAAAAAATCTAGTTAAAGCAGTTGAACGTTGTGGTTTAAAAGTGAACCAATTAATTTTTTCTGGTTTAGCTTCTAGCTATGCTGTTTTAACTGAAGATGATCGTGAATTAGGAGTATGCCTTGTTGATATTGGTGGTGGTACAATGGATGTTACAGTTTATACTAGCGGTGCATTACGTCATATAAAAGTATTTCCTTATGCAGGTAATTTAGTCACTAGCGATATTGCTTATGCTTTTGGTACACCACCCCCTGATGCTGAACTTATTAAAGTTAAACATGGTTGTACTGTTAGTTCAGTTATTAAAAAAGATGAACATTTAGAGTTACCAAGTGTTAGTGGCTTACCTTTACGTAATCTTCATCGCCAAACATTAGCTGGAGTTATAGAACCACGCTATACAGAATTGCTTAATTTTGTAAATAATGAAATTATACAAATTCAGACAAAATTATGTCAACAAGGAATAAAATATCATTTAGCAGCTGGTATTGTGTTAACTGGAGGGGCAGCACAGATAGAAGGTTTAACGATTAGTGCACAGCGCGTGTTCAATACTCAAGTCCGCATTGGACAACCATCAGATATTAATGGATTAATTAATTGTGTTCAAGAACCTTATTACTCTACAGTCGTTGGATTACTATATTACGGTAAAGAGTTATACATGAATGATGCGGCTATAGAAAAACGGTCTTCAATAAGCAGTTGGTTTAAGCATATTAATAATTGGCTAAAAAAAGAATTTTAGTTATTTTAAAAAAATATAATCGATAAATAGTATATATAAAAGCAATAGGCATAAAATGGAGAGAAGTCATGTTTGAACCTTTGGAATTAACTAATGATGCAGTAATTAAAGTTATTGGTGTCGGTGGTGGTGGTGGAAATGCTGTAGAACATATGGTACGTGAGCGTATTGAAGGAGTAGAATTTTTTGCTATTAACACCGATGCACAAGCGTTACGTAAAACATCAGTTAATCATACGATCCAAATCGGGACGAATATTACTAAAGGACTAGGTGCTGGTGCAAATCCAGAAGTTGGAAGAACTTCAGCTGAAGAAGACCGAGAAATATTACATTCTGCTTTAGATGGAGCAGATATGATATTTATTGCAGCTGGTATGGGAGGTGGTACGGGTACTGGTGCAGCCCCGGTAGTAGCTGAAGTAGCAAAAACTTTAGGTATATTAACCGTTGCAGTAGTAACTAAACCTTTTAATTTTGAAGGTAAAAAGCGAATGTCATTTGCTGAACAAGGTATCACTGAGCTTTCTAAACATGTTGATTCATTAATTACCATTCCTAATGATAAGTTATTAAAAGTATTAGGTAGGGGCATATCTCTGTTAGATGCTTTTAGTGCAGCAAATAACGTATTAAAAGGTGCTGTACAGGGCATTGCAGAATTAATTACGCGACCTGGTTTAATGAATGTTGATTTTGCAGATGTACGTACTGTAATGTCAGAAATGGGATACGCTATGATGGGTTCAGGTGCTTCGTGTGGAGAAGCTCGTGCTGAAGAAGCAGCTGAAATGGCTATATGTAGCCCATTACTAGAAGATATTGACTTATCAGGTGCACGTGGTGTATTAGTTAATATTACAGCCGGATTTGATTTACGTCTTGATGAATTTGAAACTGTGGGTAACACAATTCGTGCATTTGCTTCTGAAAACGCTACCGTAGTAATTGGTACTTCTTTAGATCCGGAAATGAATGAAGAACTACGTGTTACTGTTGTTGCTACCGGTATAGGTATGGATCGACATCCAGAAATCACTTTAGTAACTAGTAAATTAAATTCTCAATCATTAATAGATCATCGCTATCAACAACATAATATATCGTCATTAACTCAGGATAAACGAACTACAACTAAAGTCATGAATGAGAAGATTACATCGTCTAATAAAGATCCTGATTATTTGGATATTCCAGCATTTCTACGTAAGCAAGCAGATTAAAGGTAAATTTAAACTAGGAATCTCTGTTTTTATGCTAACTTGTTCTCATAATTTAATGATATATATTAATAATTAAATGTAGATAATACAGCTTAATATGATGATCAAACAAAGGACGTTAAAACGTATTGTTCAGGTCACCGGTATAGGTTTACATACTGGAAAGCAAGTAACATTAACTTTACGTCCAGCTTCGGCAAATACAGGAATCATCTATCGTCGTACCGATTTATATCCATCAGTTGATTTTTTATCTGATGCAAAATATGTACGAGATACAATGTTGAGTACTTGCTTAATTAATGATGAAGGCGTACGTATTTCAACAGTAGAGCATCTCAATGCTGCGCTAGCTGGTTTAGGTATCGATAATATCATTGTTGAAGTTGATCTACCAGAGATTCCAATAATGGATGGTAGTGCTGCTCCTTTTATTTATTTACTTATGGATGCTGGTATTAAAGAACTTAATGTAGCAAAAAAATTTTTACTTGTTAAACAAGTAGTACAGGTAAAAGATGGTGATAAATGGGCTAAAATTAAACCTTATCATGGTTTCTCGGTTTCTTTCGCAATCGATTTTAATCATCCTGTTATTAATTCAAGTACACAGTACTACCAATTGAATTTTTCAGCAGATGCTTTCATTCAACAGATTAGTCCTGCACGCACTTTTGGATTTATACGTGAGATGAAGAATTTACAAGCTAAGGGATTATGTTTAGGGGGCAGTTTAGATTGTGCTATTGGTCTGGATGATTTTAGTGTCTTAAACGTAGATGGATTACGTTTTAAAGATGAATTTGTTCGTCATAAAATATTAGATGCTATTGGTGATCTATTTATATGTGGTTCCAATATTATTGGAGCTTTTTCTGCTTTTAAATCTGGTCATTCATTAAATAATAAGTTATTGCAATTGATATTATCGCAGCAGGACAACTGGGAATTTGCTACTATTGAACACAATGAATTACCCGTGGCATTTAATATAATTAATTTACCTAGTTTAGGTATGTTATAAAGTAAACTTTTATATATTTTATACTAATAAAAAATAAGAATCTATGTGATTTAAAATCTAATACCTGTATATATAATTACTATAATTTTAATTTATGATTATGTAAAAAATTTTAGATTATTTTTAATAAATGCAAAACAATTTTATTGTTTTATATATAAAATATACGATCATATTAAATTATATACTTGTAAAACATTAGTATTTAACAGTATAAAAACAATCACTTATATTATTAGATAGTTATTTTTTTTGACAAAAATACTCTGCATTATTATTATCAATAGATATTTTCATAATGAATAAGTAATGTATTAAAATATGATCTTCAATCGAAAGTTAACAGAGCTCTTTATTAGGTTTATATTTTATAATCATACCGTAATATATATTATTTAACTTGTACTTGAATAAAGTAAATTGTTTTTTACTAAAATGTATCATTATAGTAATATGTAGATTCTATTAATTTAATATTAAATTAATATTTATACTGAATTACTATTACCTATATATTTATTTTTAATTTGTTTCTATTTTAAATTCTACAGTTAATTAAATTATAAAAATTAAGAAGATCTATTATGTTAATTAAAGTTTTAACAAAACTTTTTCGTAGTAAAAATGATCATGTACTATGCCGTATGCGCAAGATGGTAGATTGTATCAATAAAATTGAGCCGATTTTTGCAAATCTTTCAGATGAGAGATTAAAAATGAAAAGCTCAGAATTTAGACAAAGATTAGAAAAGGGTGAAACTCTTAAAGATCTTATTCCAGAAGCTTTTGCTACTGTAAGAGAAGCAAGTAAGCGCATATTTGGTATGCGTCATTTTGACGTTCAATTAATTGGTGGTATGGTTTTAAATGAGCGTTGTATTGCTGAAATGCGCACAGGTGAAGGCAAAACTTTAACAGCTACACTACCCGCATACTTAAATGCACTTAGTGGTAAAGGTGTACATATTATTACTGTTAATGATTACTTAGCACAACGCGATGCTGAAAACAATCGTCCTTTATTTGAATTTCTCGGATTAACAGTAGGAATTAATTTATCTGGTATGTTACCTACATCTAAACGTGCAGCTTATCTTGCTGATATTACCTACGGAACTAATAATGAATACGGATTTGATTATTTACGTGATAATATGGCTTTTCTTCCAGAAGAACGTGTACAACGCAAACTTCATTATGCATTAGTTGACGAAGTTGACTCTATTTTAATTGATGAAGCACGTACACCACTCATAATTTCTGGACCTTCAGAAGATAGTTCTGAACTTTATATAAAAGTAAATAAAATTATTCCTTATTTAATTTGTCAAGAAAAAGAAGACTCTGATACATTTCATGGTAATGGTGATTTTTGGAAAGATGAAAAAATAAGACAAACGTATATGACTGAACGTGGTCTTGTTAAAATAGAAGAATTATTAGTTCGTCAGGGAATTATGCAAGAAGGAGAATCTTTATATTCATCAAAAAATATCATGTTGATGCATCATGTACATGCAGCACTTAATGCTCATTCTCTATTTGCCAGAGATGTTGATTATATATTAAATAATGGTGAAGTTATTATTGTTGATGAACATACTGGGCGTACTATGAAAGGTCGTAGATGGTCTGATGGATTACATCAAGCTATAGAAGCTAAGGAAGGTGTAAAAATTCATAGTGAAAATCAAACCTTAGCTTCTATTACGTTTCAGAATTATTTTCGTATTTATGAAAAATTATCTGGTATGACAGGAACAGCTGCTACTGAATCTGTTGAATTTAAATCAATTTATAATTTAGATACTGTTGTTATACCTACTAATCGGCCAATGATACGTAAAGATAAGGCAGATCTAGTATATATGACAGAAATAGAAAAGATTAATGCTATTATAGCAGATATTCGTACATGTATTGCTATTGGACAGCCAGTATTAGTAGGTACCATTTCAATCGAAAAATCTGAAATTATTTCTAAAGAATTAACTCGTGCTAATATTAAGCATAATGTTTTAAATGCTAAATTTCACGAACGTGAAGCACATATTATTGCACAAGCTGGAAGACCAGCTGCTGTGACCATTGCTACTAACATGGCAGGACGTGGTACTGATATTATGTTAGGTGGTAGTTGGCACAGTGAAGTAGCAGCATTAAATAATTCTACTAAAGAACAAATTCAAATAATAAAACTAGAATGGCAAAAACGTCATGATCAAGTTTTAACTGCAGGTGGATTACATATCATTGGCACTGAGCGTCATGAATCACGGCGTATAGATAATCAATTACGTGGTCGTGCTGGAAGACAAGGTGATCCTGGTTCATCTCGTTTTTATTTGTCGATGGAAGATGCTTTAATGCGTATTTTTGCTTCAGATCGTGTCGCAAGTATGATGCGTAAATTGGGTATAAATACAGGAGAAGCAATTGAACACCCGTGGGTAACTAAAGCAATTGCCAATGCACAGCGCAAAGTTGAAAATCGTAATTTTGAAATTCGCAAGCAATTATTGGAATATGATGATGTAGCAAATGATCAGCGTCATGCTATTTATAGACAACGAAATGAATTATTAGATGTATCCAATATTTCTGAAACTATTAAAAATATCCGTAAAGATGTATTTAAATCTATTATAAATAATTATATGCCTTTATCGTATGGAGAAGATAACTGGGATTTACCTGGACTTAAAGAATGTTTGCATACTGACTTTAATTTAGAATTACCATCTATTTCTGAAGAAGAATTATTAAATAAAGAGGTAGATTTGTACTCAAATACTTTATTAAAGCGTATTGTATTTAGTGCTACTGAAAAGTATGAAAATAAAGTAAAACAAATCGGCGCAGAAATAATGCAAAATCTTGAAAAAAGTATCATGTTGCAAACATTAGATTCTTTATGGAAAGAACACTTAGCAGCAATGGATTATCTTCGTCAAGGGATTCATTTGCGCGGTTATGCACAAAAAAATCCTCAGCAAGAATATAAACGTGAATCATTTATTATGTTTTCTACTATGCTAGATTCATTAAAATATGAAGTTATCAGCACTCTTAGTAAAATACAAGTAAATAGTATTTTAGACAAATTAAAAGAAAAAGAAAAACAATATTACATAAACATTGGCCGTAATAATCCATGTCCCTGCAGATCAGGAAAAAAATATAAACAGTGTCATGGTCGTTTGACTTAAAGGTATTTAGTTGATAACTAAATATATATCTGTTGAATATGTTTTAATACAAACATATTTTTTCTCTTTGCTTCAGTATATCTATCAACGTAAATGTATCCATAAACTTTATTGCCTATTATTTTTCACACATTTCAAAATAATTAGAAATTCCTTTTATTGCTATTAGTAATTTTTCTAATTTAATTGATTGATAATACTTACTATAAAAATTTATAAATTTTAAATTTTCATCTTCAAAAACCATCTTTCACAATTTGGATATGGTGGGCAAGATAATTTTTTCTTATGCATCAATTTTCCTTCTTTGCTAGCAGCAAGCTAATACAAAATCTAAATGAGTTGGTATTTCACCTACCTCCGTATCAATAGGTAAAAAACGAATAGCATAACGATTTTTATGTCCAGATACTTGAGGATAAAGCGCATCTTCTAATGTTAATTGAAGGCGCAATAAATCAGATCCTTCAGCATTATTTTGATAAAATCCATTTAAACTTGTTTGTTGGCGAAACATTCCTGATTGTCTAATAAGTTCAAGAATAGTACTAAGACTATTATAAACTGGGTTTAATGAAGCAAGCCAACTTTTAATTTGTACATCTCGTAATGATTCTTCTTGATGAAGCCATATATGTAAATTAGGTAGATCAAAACTGCAACATCCTCCAGGAATATTAAGTCGATGTCGCACTAACGAAATTAAACGTTCTTCTCTTAATTGTTGACCTATACGTACTACATTTATTAATTCATTAGATTGCTGTTTTAGTCGTTCTTGTAATTGATGAACAAGTTTTTTATCTACACCTGGAACATTTATCCAACAATATAATTTTTGTTGCTGACGTTCCAGTTCTTTAAGAAGATCACTCCTTAAATCACCCCGTTCAAAAATATCTAATAAATCACTAAGAATACGGAAAATACTTAGTACGGATACTACATTTCTTACTGGCACTATTTCATATAATTGCTTCATCAGAAATTCAACACGTAACCAAGTACGCATCTTTTCGTTTAAAGGATGTTCAAATAGCACAATTGTATTCATGATGTTAATCCTGTGCAATTTCTGATAGCCGTAAGTAATATTGATGCAGTGCAATAACTTGTGGTAAAATATTTTTTAAAGAACCGTTATTATCAATAATATCATTTGCATAAGTAAGTCGATACTCACGGCTAGATTGTATTTCAATAATATTTTCTATTTGTTTGAAGTGAACTTTATCTCGTTTTTTAGCGCGTTGTATTTGCGTATTTTCATCTACGTCAATTATCAACACCCGATCGACTAAATGTTGTAAATTATTTTCTAATAGCAATGGTACTATCCAAAGTATATAAGGTGAGGTAGTTAATGTTTTTATCTTTTGTGTATATAATTGAATTAATGGATGAAGTAAGTTATTTAGCCAATATCTTTCTTCTGGTTGATAAAAAATAATATCTCGTAATTTAGAACGATTTAATGTACCCTCTTTAGTTAAAATTGATTTATTATAATGTTTAACGATTTTATGGAAAGCATTTGAGCCTTGTTTTACTATTTCTTTGGCTATGATATCAGCATCGATAATATTTACACCAAGTGATTTAAATATTTTAGTAATAGTACTTTTACCACTACCAATTCCGCCAGTAAGTGCAACTTCAAAAGACATAAAGGTATCCTATAAAATATATATCATATTAATCTTCATATATAAAGGATCAGTTACTCTAAAAAATTATTATGGAATTATTGATATATATACTATGAAAACTGCGACTATTAATATATACCTATTACTGTTGATAAATTCATTTTTACTATATTTATTTTATAGCAATATATTAATAAAAAATTTGATATTATCTTAGAATAAGAAATCTATAATGTATATAGTGTAAAATATATTGCTTTAATATTTGCAATCATACATAAAAACGCATAGAAAAATCTAACACACTTATATTTTTTGTTAATGTGCCAACCGAAATATAATCGATACCTAGCCGAGCAATCTTTGATAACATTATTTCAGTAATATTACCAGAAACTTCTAGTAATGCTCGTTTATTAGTAATAATTATAGCTTCATGAATTCTCTTGATATTAAAATTATCTAACATAATAATATCAGCACCAGCGTCAATTGCCTTTTTTAATTCTTTTAGATTTTCAACTTCAATTTGAATTGGTAAATCTGGATATAAGCAAGATGCTTTTTTGATGGCATTATGTATAGAGCCATTACTAATAATATGATTTTCTTTTATTAAAAAAGCATCTGAAAGATCTAATCTATGATTATTACCTCCACCGCATAGCACTGCGTATTTAATAGCGGTACGTAAACCAGGTAAAGTTTTGCGAGTATCTAGTAATTTGGTATTGCTACCAATTAGTAAATTAACATAACGATTAACTACAGTTGCTATACCAGATAACGTCTGTATAAAATTAAGTATAGTTCTTTCTGCAGTTAACAATAAACGTGCTGGACCATCAAGAGTAAAAAGTAACTGATTAGTTTTTATTGCTTGCGCATCTTGAATATACCAAGTTATAGTTACCTTATTACCAAGTTGTATAAATACCTCTTCCACCCAACGTTTACCGCAAAATATTCCGTTTTCATTCGTGATAATCCTTGCTTTTGCTTGTTGTCTCTGTGGTAACAATAGTGCAGTAATATCGCGAGTTGCGTCTACTTCACCACCTAGATCTTCTTGAAGTGCTTTTAAAACAATTTCAGGAATATCTTGCTCCATGCGTTTAATTAGTTTTTGATGACGAAGATTCAGATCATAACAGCGTAATGACATTTCTTATAACTCTATATTATTTTTAAATAAAAATATTTTATTTATGACCATATTTTAATTATACCAATTTTAGTATTTAATTTACTATATGTATGTATACAAATTCAAAATATTGAATTTTTTAATATTACACGATTAATAATAAAAATATTTTTATTAATTAAGCTTAAATTATTACACTAATGAATTTATTGGTAATTAGTTATATAAAATATTTAGTTTATAATTTGTAATTAATCTAATAGATTAATAATTTTTAAATACTTTATGCAAAATTATAGAAGAATAATTATTAATATTTATTAATTAATTAATTTACTAATGCTTGATAAGCATAATCAAATGAGTATAAAGTTGAATATACTTAATCATGTAATGAATGTATTAAGTTATCATTAAATAATATTTATATATTAAATGTTTGACACATTTATATATTATTAAATATCTTTTATTTTATACTAAAATTGTTATATTTAACTAATCTTTTAAAGGAAGTTGGGTTATATATTTTATTTCTTCCATAGCCAAACTAGATGTAACTACACTTAAACCATTTATTGATTTTACTAATTTTTTATAAAAATTATCATAATCTTTTATATCATTTACCACTACCTGCAATAAGTAATCAAATTCACCAGTTGTACGAAAAAAACCAATTACTTCTGTCATATGATGAACTTGCGATATTAAATTAATATGCCAATTATAATTATGATTTTGAGCTTTAATCATTACAAACGCAGTAAGATTTAATCCTAATTTATACTTATTTAATAATGCTACCCTTGAATTAATAATTCCTTCTTTTTCAAGACGTTTTATACGTTTCCAACATGGATTAGGAGTCAAATTAACAGCAATTGCAAGATCTTGCAAACATAGACTACAATCTTGTTGTAATAATCTCAATAATTGTTTATCTTTTTTATCTAACACATTTTTTTCTCCTTAAGAGAAAATTTCTCTCTTAATTTATAAAAAATTAACTAAGAAAACAATATTTTTCTTCTAATAAAAAGTTACATTAATCTTTTAGCTGAGATAAAATATGCAAAAGATTATTATATCATTTCTATTTATAATAGTTGCTTTAACTTGGGGAACAACATGGTTAGCAATGAAAATTGCTATTGAGACTGTTCCTCCAATTTTTGCAACTGGTATGAGATTTCTATGTGCTTCGCCATTTTTAATATTTATTGCATGGATAACAAAAAAACCTTTAATCTTTCCTATAGGATATCGTTTTTTCCAACTCTTAGTTTCATTATTTTATTTTGCTATTCCTTTTTCATTAATGATTTATGGTGAAATGTATATTAGTTCAGGAGTTGCATCAATTATATTTGCTAATATGCCCATAATTATGTTAATAACATCTGTTATATTGTTATGCGAAAAAATAAGTTTAACTCAAATTTTAGGTTTAACGATAGCCCTAGCTGCTTTATTGAATATTTTAATAAATGAATCAAGAATAAGTACAGAAAGTAATTGGCAAGGTATTTTTGCAATCGTCATTGCATTAATTATGCATGCAGTAGTATATACTGTATGTAAGAAAAACAGTTGTACTGTGCCTATAGTTACCTTTAATGCATTACCTTGTTTTTTTGCAGGTATAATACTTTCTATGTTAGGTTGGATATTTGAAAAGCCACAAATTGAAAATTTTTCGGTATATTCAATATTATCTATTATTTATCTTGGTGTATTTGCTGGAGTATCTGGTATAATGTGTTATTTTTTGCTCCAAAAGAAAGCTAAAGCTTTTCAAGCTTCGCTCGTTTTCCTAATTTTTCCTTTAATTGCTGTAGGTATGGAAAATTATATTTATGGTAGTAGCATGTTAATAAAGTCTAAATTAATGTTAATTCCTTTAGCATTAGGGATAATAATTACTCTTTTGCCAAGAAAAGCTGTATAAAGCATTATCCTATTGTGGTTAATAACTTAATATATTTATATATATTAAGTTAACTTTTTATCAACTGATTTTTTATAATTAAAATTATTCAGTAAGTATTTTAATTCAGTTACAAACTTAGAATTAAGAAATATTTTTTATTCTAAAGTGTTCAAATCTTAAAGGATTATCAAGAACCATAATATATATGTATGTAAATTAAATCTATAGTTAAAACATTAATTCTAATAAGATCAATATGAATATTTCAAAATTATACTTAATATTGTAATTTTATATTTAAACAGCTAGAAAATTTTAGCGTGTTATTATATTAAAATAAGAGATAATATTAAAATATTTTTAGTTATATTAAGATTAAATATACATACATTATTATTGAGTATTGGTTGATAACAATAATAATCAGTTTAGCAAACATAAATATGAGGCACATATAATTGCCTTTATAATATATAGCTCTATTTTATTATTATACTATCTTTGTGTCCTTGTCTCTTATTAACTTTATAGGTAGCTAATTATTGCCGAGTTAATAACTAATGTAAAGAATACTAATAAAACTAAGAAATTAAAATTCATGGGATATAAAATTAATGATTATACATTTTAATAGTTAATATAAATACAACTCGCAATGATTGCTATATCATGATTATCTAACTTTAATGGTGCTCTTTTGTAGCTTATTTGTAATGTAAAGCGTACAAAGTACTTTTATTATAAAATATACATCTATTATAATCTGATAGATAAATCAGTGATTATGATTAGTTATTACTAATACTATTAGTTATTTACTTATAATCTAATTGATAAGAAATCAAAGCAACTTAACTAGTATCTTGTGTAAAATGTATCCATAATACTATTTATAATATAATTATACCCCATATTACTATTTAATTTTTAATATTTAATTTCTATTGTAATTTATTGTAATTATAGCTATGAATTCTAATCTTCCAAAAATAATAATAATTGAAATATCATTATCAATCCAATTAATGATACCATATGTATAAAAACCAATTTAGCTCGTAAAGTTACTAATTAAAACTTATGTACCTTATCTATCAGTACAGAACAATCAACTACCAAATAATATTATTTGTTTATAAGCGCAAATACTTTTATAATAATTAATAAAATCCTGTTATACCAAACATTTTACTTTAACTAAATTTAGTATATTGATACTAAATTTAAGATTATGATATTTAAAATAAATAAATTTGAATATCCACATTAAATAGTATATTTAATTGCTACGGTGAGTTCTAACGTCTAGATTAATATCTAGTATTATCAATAACTTCATCCATAAACAAAATTTATAAATTATTCTCAATATTTGTAAGCTCAATGCATCAAACTTGCAGCAATAGGTTTTCTTAGAATAATCTAATGCCATTGTTTCATAGTAAGTAAAATAATAACATTAGTAACCGTATATAATAAAATAATTAATTGAGCAACATTCTAATCACTGAAGCATTAATAAGAATAGATTACTATGTATGAACACTGAATCATAATTATGCTAGTATGTAGATTTTTTAATATTCAATTAAACATATTATTTTGATGTGGTTACACGTTAACTTCAATACTATGATTATAGATCTAAAATTGAAATATATATAATTAAGTTTTTATTGAATACTATTGATGATAAATAGTTGGTTATATTATTAATTTTAATAGATAAATATTATTATTAATATGATAATTAAAATATAATAAAAGTTATTTAATAAGCGGTTTGATTATATATGTTTTCTTCTAAAATATTTATTTATGTCATTAATATATTTTTATATAAAAATTAAAAAAATATTTATATTTTATATTTCTTATTAAGAAATCTTTATGATAAAAGGTAGTAGTCAAAAAATATTTGAGGATATCGATTAATTTATTTGGTTAAATATTGATTTTAAAAGTCAAAGAAATCTATATGTCTTAACAAAAAAAATACTTAGTTAAATTTATTTACAAATTTATTGTTTGTGTTATTAATTTTTAATGTTTTTTAAAAGGTAAAAATTTTCTAAAATAAAATTTTTTATTTTGATATATGATGATTAAATTCATTACCATCTCTTTCTAAATAAGAAATATACAGTTATAAAAATACATAAGTTGAATGTATATTATTAAATAATTTTTTTATATTTATTTAGCATTAGACACTTCAAACTTTATAAAATAAAATCTTTTCATTAAATAATAAATTTATAAATATATTTATATTATAGTAGTGAAGTTGACGAGATTATTAATGATACCAATCAATTACTCACCTGGTAACTGAATTTAATAAAAAATAATACGGGTAAATGGGACTAGCGGTGTATGGACGATTTTAATTTCTATTGTTTGTTTGTTTGTTCATTTATGGTCATTTTATGCTGCTATGGCTAATTAGACCATGCTACAGTGGGAGCTCTAAATTTTCCCTATCCAGGATTAATTAGGACCGGGATTTTTAACGAGTACCTGACATCGTACAGGCTCGGGACCCCCGTTAAACGTCCCTTCCGAAGGACGGCGTAACTCAGGATTTTTTACTCCCTTAAAAAAATCCTAGGGCCACCTGCCGGGTTTGAACCCGCGAACTTGGGCTCAGTAGTTGGTTACGCTAACCACTGGACCAC